>JBKBOE010000009.1:0-52174 GCA_046294915.1 Cyclobacteriaceae bacterium
ATATAGTACCACGCGGTAATTAAACACATTCTCTTCGGAGTTGATACCGTCATCTACAATGGTGGTGTCACCGGGAAGTGTGCCGGGATGAACCTCAGTAAGGCCGGCATTTCCGGCAAAGCCATTGGCTCGCCAAACTTTATATTCATAAGGGCCAGGAAACTGTGTTTTGTCTATATCAAATGGTGATCTCCAACTTACTCTGATTTCACCGGTTGAGGGATTCGTTTTATCCACGGTAGCATGGGTAATAACAGGCGCATCGGCCAAAATGGGCGGGATGCAAATCTCCTGCGAAACGTAACTCTCGCCACCCCCGGGCGATGGATAAATTGCCACAAGCCGGTAACAGAATTTTGCCCCCACATCAAGGCCTTTGCCTCCGTTGGTATCATTAAATAAAACATCAGATGCACTAACCTCGCCAATTTTGGTATAGCCTAAATATTCAGGCATACCGGTTTGGCAGCTATCCGGAGTAAACGTAATACTGTCCACCCTGCGCCAGATTTGTATGGTTGTGGCATTCGGGCAGGCATATGGCTGCCACTCCAGCAGGGCATGCCTGTTGGCCAGGTCAACCGTGGCATTACTCCACACCGGTGGAGGACCAACAACCCGTATTCTCCATGTTTTAAAAGTTACCAGCCTTGGCGATCCTTTATCGGTTACCTTAAATACCACCTGGTAGGGCTGCTCCTTGATGTGGTCGCAGGTGGTTGTCCAAGAAAATTGCAGTTCGGCCGGTGGGTTGGAAGCCTGAAAAACTGCCGGGAATGGGCTTACCGTAGCCGGTGATGGGAATGTGGAGCCAAAAATTTCAGAAAATGCTTCCAGTTTTACTTCATCGTTGTTCGGGTCAATACCGAAAATGGTTTCATTAATTACCGTGCCGGCATCAACGCATATATCTTCAGGCACAATCAGATCGGGTCGGTCGTTATCGCAATCTTCCACAATAATCTGCATATCCCTGCGCACAAAGCCAATTCGCACCCACTGCCCGTTTATCTTCCTCCATTCAATTATAATAAAGGCAATATTATATTCACCCGCCTGGCAGGGGGCATCCCAAACAATGGTGCCATCGGAGGGATTTATGGTAAACGTAGGTGGGCCATCACCTTCTTCATTCCCGGGCTGGCAGTTGGCATAGAAAAATGGGTCATTCGGAGGCTTGTAGCCAACCACCGGTTTGCCTTTTTCTGAAAAAGGAATGACTAATTCATAAGAAAGACTGTCGCCATCCGGATCAAACGCTCCCGGATTATGAAAAAATGCCTGACCGCTGCATGCCCGGTCAATGGGAGGTATAAGCAGTTGGGGGCTGTTCTTGTTACAGATAAATGGATCAATTATGAGTTGTGTCTCCAGATAAAACATGGTGTTTACCGAATTCAACATATTTAGCACGCCTTCATTACGGTTTGGCTCGTTGTATGAAATAATATACACACCCGGACTGCTGTAGGTATGGATGTAAGTAAACGAGGCCGTTGCAATGTTGGGACCGAATTCGGGCAGTAAGGTGTTGGGTGTTTCCGGTACAAGAATAAAATTCCCGTCTCCGAAATCCAGAAAATCCTGCTCGCCCCCAAACAATACGGGTGATCCCGAGTTGGTATATACCCGCACGGTAATTTCGTAGCGAAGGTCACCACAGTTCTGAGTCAGCTTCCGTACGGTAATCTGGCCGGCACGTAAATGGGTTGCCAGGCTCGAAAAAGAAATAAACAGTTGCAAAGCAAGCATCCCGATAAGGATAAGCCCCCTGCCTCCAAATACACCCCTGCTTGCTTTTTGTGTTGCCATTGCTACAAATGCGGTCACAATATAAAACTGAAGGTCGGACAGAAAAAATTCACAAAGGATAACGATTTAACCTTGTTTTTATTTTTTAACCGGTAATTCATTTAACTTGTTAAACCACAAACCCTAATGCAATGCAAATTGTTGGAGAAGTGCCCCATCCGGAATGTAAAATAACCCTTCTTAAATGGAATAACCGGTATCTGGTAAAACTCGAGAAAGGGCCTTTTGAACAAACCTATAAAGTAAGCCAGTTTAATGTAGCAAATGACGAAGAACTGCGCCAGGTAGTAAATACCGACTTTATCACCAATGCGCTCAGGCAATTTGATGTCATGGAAGTGATCTGGAGTAATGCCATGCAACGCCTGTAAAGGTGATGCCCTGTTTTGGAAAGCAATAATTTATATATTTTGCCCCTGTGGAAGTTTTAGAGAAGAAGAACAAAAACAAAAAGTACCGGCCTATTTTAGACCGCATACCCGATTGGCCGGTATACCAGCTAAGCCGTAACCGCAAAGAGTTTATCGAAGAAGTTGCTAAGAAATCATTTGAGCGCATTAAGCAACTCCGGCCAACGCGTAAGCAATTACTCGATGACCTGGAGGCAACGGTTTACCGGGAACAACAACGTATGAAGCGAAACCGGTGGCGTGTTGACCCTCCGGACGAGCAAAAATTCTGGTCTCGGATAAAGGAGAAACTGGTTGAACTTTCAAACAAGCCTGAAGAACCGGGAGCAGAAGATAAACTGCTCCTTCAGATTGTAAACCGGTATGCCAACGAAATTGCCGGTAACTTCAAACCCAGCTCGTACCGGTTTGCCCGCAGGGTTACTACATTTTGGTTTAACCGTTTACTTAATGCTTCGCGTGTAAAAAAATTCGGAGCCATTTTCAGCAGCAAATACACACTGCGTGATAAAATTCAGATTGTGGGCAAGGTAAAACAACTGCGCAAGCTGGCCAGGCATGGAACCATTGTGATGGTGCCCACGCATTTCAGCAACCTCGACTCGATCCTGATTGGCTGGGTGATTCACGCGCTCGGACTGCCGGCATTTATTTACGGAGCCGGCCTTAACCTGTTCAACATAAAAATATTCGCCTACTTTATGAACAGCCTTGGCGCCTATAAGGTAGACCGCAGAAAGAAAAACCTCCCTTACCTTGAAACCCTGAAAATGTACTCAAGCCTGGCTATTCAAAAAGGAGCACACAGCCTTTTCTTTCCAGGTGGTACACGGTCAAGATCAGGCGCGTTGGAAAAAACACTAAAGCTCGGCTTACTCTCAACCACCATTGAAGCACAGCGTAACATTTACCTCAATACACCAGAAGGCGAAGAGCCCCGGAAAATTTTTATTGTTCCGGTAACCCTCAACTACCACTTTGTGCTGGAGGCTCCCGACCTGATTGAAGAATACCTGTCGGTAAAAGGCCAGGACAGGTACCTGCCCGAACAAGACAAGTACGGAAGCTTCCAGTTGATCCGGTTTTTGATAAAATTTTTCGGCAAAGGATCCAATATCTCAGTTTCCATTGGCCGTGGTTTAGATGTTATGGGAAACTATGTTACCGATGAAGGCCAAAGCCTTGATTCACAAGGCAGAGTTATCCATACCCGCGACTATTTTCTTTCAAATGGCCACATTACCATCGATAAGCAGCGTGAGGATGAATACACACGCATGCTCAGCCAACGTATTGTAACGGAATACCACCGGATTAACCGTGTTTTTGCCAGTCACCTGGTAGCCTTTGTGGCCTTTGAGATGTGGCAGAAGAAACACCCGTTACTTGATTTGTTCGGATTGTTGCGCCTGCCGGAAGAAGACCAGGTAATTGAATATGCCGAATTCCGGAAAACCTGTAAACGGGTGCGCAAACAAATTTACCGGCTCAAAGAACAAGGCAGGGTAAATCATGCCACACACCTGAAAGGAAAAATTGACCTGGTGATCCGGCACGGCATGGAAAACGTTGGTATCTTCCACCTCAATCGCCCGTTACTGTTCAATAAGCAGGGCAACATCATTACGCAGGATCTGTCACTTCTGTACTATTATCACAACCGCCTTACCGGCTATGACCTCGAAAAAGTTATCTGACGAAAAACCAGTAGGCGTAATCGGTGCAGGTAACTTCGGAAGCGCTGTTGCCAATTTATTGGCCCGCCAGCGCAACGTATTACTCTATGCCCGCGATGAGAAGACCATCCAACGGATTTTGGAGAAACGGGAAAACCGGGGGCATAAGATGAAAAAAAACATAACCCCTATAAACGACCTCAAGCAACTTGCCCGCGCGTGCGACATCCTGTTTCCAATAGTACCCTCCTCACACTTCCGCAGCATGATGCGTCAACTTTCGCCACACCTGCACCCTTACCATATATTAATTCACGGTACAAAAGGTTTTGATATCACCCTTCCAAAAGCACACACTATCGAGTCGGTGAGTAAACTTAACCGGAGCCAGGTGAAAACCATGAGCGAAGTAATCCGCGAAGAGAGTGTGGTAGTGCGCGTAGGCTGCCTGGCAGGGCCCAATCTTTCCAAAGAACTTGCTGCGCGTCATCCTGCAGCCACCGTTATCGCCAGCCATTTTAATGAAGTGATCAGCATTGGTAAACGATTGCTTCGCAATGACCGTTTTCAGGTATACGGCAACAATGATCTGGTTGGTGTTGAGTTGGCCGGTGTATTAAAAAATATTATTGCCATAGCCTCGGGTGCATTGCAGGGTATGGGCTACGGTGAAAACGCCCGGGGTCTTCTCATCAGCCGGGGCGTTGTGGAGATGATCCACCTGGGTCGTGCATTGGGTGGAAATACCAAAGCATTTTTAGGACTGGCCGGAATTGGCGACCTGGTTACCACCAGCAACAGTGCATTAAGCCGCAATTTCCAGGTGGGGCATAAATTGGCTCAAGGCCTCAGGCTACCGGAGATATTGGAGAGTATGGACGAAGTTGCCGAAGGGGTAAATACCGTGCGCATTGCAAAAAAATGCGCGGATTATTACAAGGTAAGAGCACCCATTACAAATACATTATACCAGGTTTTATTTGAAGACCTAACCGTGAAGCAGGCACTTAGTTACCTGATGCGGTACCCCCTAAACGTGGATATTGATTTTTTGGATTGACGATTACAAAGCCCGGCTTATCTGATTGGCCATTTCAGCCAACTCTTCGTTGGACGGCTTTAGTTTAGGGCGGGTAAAATTAATGTCACCCATACTGTTCATAGGCACCAGATGTACATGAACATGCGGAACCTCCAGGCCGATAACTGCAACACCAACCCGCTTACACGAAACCACCTTTTTTATAGCCTTGGCCACCTTCTTTGAAAACACATGAAGGCCTGCCAATGTAGCGTCATCTAAATCAAAAATATAATCGATCTCCTGTTTAGGCACTACCAGTACGTGGCCCGGCACAAGGGGCATAACGTCAAGAAAGGCAATAAACTGGTCATCCTCGGCTACAATATGTCCGGGTATTTCACGATTGATGATCCGTGTAAAAATAGTTGGCATAGCTACACCGATATATTGATTACCTCAAACAGCATTTCACCGGCAGGTGTTTTGATCGTTGCCGTATCTCCTTTCTTTTTACCCAATAATCCTTTGCCAATGGGCGATTGGGTAGAGATTTTTCCGGCTTTCAGGTCAGCCTCTTCCTCAGACACCAGTGTATAGGTAAAGGAGGCTCCGTTCTTTTTGTTCTTGATCGTTACTTTAGACAGGATAGAGACTTTTGAAGTATCCACATTTGATTCATCCAGCAACCGCGCATTGGCCATCAGTTCTTCCAACTGGGCAATTTTGGCTTCGAGGTGACCTTGCGCATCCTTTGCGGCATCGTACTCTGCATTTTCGCTGAGGTCGCCTTTATCGCGGGCATCTGCAATTTGCCTTGCGATTTCAGCACGACCCTTGCCTTTTAATTCGGCCAGTTCAGCCTTTAACTTATCAAGGCCTTCCTTGGTATAATATGAAATTTTCTTTGTCATAACATCCTTGTACACTATTGCACTTCAAGGGCAGAAGCAACAAAATAAAACAACGGTCTCTTGGGAAGACCGTTGTATGAAACAAAGGTAGCGTTTTACCCGAATAGACCAAAACAGGTACTAGGCACCTACCAATTCCGGAATCAGGTTTTTTACCTGTTCCATAATTTCATCATCAAATTTTGCAAGGTATAGAGTCTTGGCTTTAGCTAACTGTTCAATGGTAAGCCCCTTGGCTCCCCGTAAATCGGCCTTGTAAAGGCTGGCATTTTCCAGATCAGCCCCCATCAGGTAACTATTCGTGAGGTTCGCCTCCATCAGGTACGCATTGTTAAAATTCGCTTTGATCATAAATGCATTCTGAAACTGCGTTTTAATCAAAAAAGCATCCTTAAAATTAGCTCCGCTGGCATATGCTCCCTGCAGGTTAGCCTGATTGAGGTTTGAGTTTTCAAAATTCGTCTGATTGAGCCGGGTGTTCTCCAGATTGGCTTCAATCATTGATGACTGGGAGATATTGGCAGAATTGAGGTTAGAGCCTTTCAGGTTTACGTAGTTGAGGTTTGTTTTTGAAAGAAAGCAATTCACCAGGTTGATTTCGAAAATATTATGCCGGTTCAATCGCTTGATGTTTCCCACGGTGCGAAAAGCAGCTTCTTCAGACTCCCACAGGCGGAAGTCATCGATCTCATCTTTATAAAAGCGGATGCGTTGCCTGATCTGTCCGTTCTGGTTTAACCAGAAGATAAGGATACCGATAACGGCAATATCGAAAATCATTCCGTGCGCTTCGGCTAAAATCTGGGCCCAAAAAGCATCAAAGTCGTTTAAATAGTACTTCATGCTTAGCGCCAAAACAAGTATGGTAACAGCAACCAGTACTAATGTTGATGTCAGCAAAGGCTTTTCGATTACGTTGTTAAACGTATCGCGTAGCTGCTTAATTCGTCTCTTAAGGATTTGCACGGTAGTCGATAAACAACAGTTGAATGTACAAAATTAACTGTAATTAAAGTGCTCTCGCAATCGCAATCCCCTGCATAATCTTACATGGCTAAAGAATTGTTCAATCGGTTTGCTACATCATAAGGTGTACGGTAAGAAAATAGACTGAAAGCCCCAGCATATCGTTTATGGTGGTAATGAACGGGCCTGCTGCAAGTGCAGGGTTAAAACCCAGTTTATTAAGCACCAGTGGTGTAAGCGTTCCAATAAAAGAAGCAAATACAACTACACTAAAGAGCGCTACAGAAACAACTAACGACAGGTGTAGTTCGCTGAACAAAAGTACATTGGCTCCATACACAAGGGCCGCAAGGAAAAAGCCGTTCAACACAGCTACCGAAAATACTTTTCCTAACCGCATCCATAACCCTTCGTACATAAATACAGAATTTGCAAGGCTTTGGACAATTAATGCTGAAGATTGAATACCCACATTACCTCCGGTTGCCTGAATAAGCGGAGTAAAAAATGCAATGGCAGTTACCCGCGCCAGTTCCGCTTCAAACAGGCCCATAAATTTTGCATTCATCAGTCCGCCAAGGATACCTATGAGCAGCCAGGGAAGGCGCGCCCGGGTATTTCTCCAAACGCTGTCATCTTCTTCTACATCTTCACTGATACCCGACATAAGCTGGCGATCCTCTTCAGCCTGCTCGGTAATCACATCCACCACGTCATCAATGGTAATGCGGCCCACTAACTGGCCATTTACATTCACTACAGGTATGGATTCCAGGTCATACCTCCGCATTATTTCCGCTACCTCGCGGTCAGCAAGAAATGTATCGACCGAAACAATTTCCTTCTCACATATTTCGGAAACAATTTTGCGGGCATCAGAGAGAACAAGGTCTTTCAGTGAAACACGGCCGATTAATTTATCACGATCATCCACTACATAAACTGCATAAAACGTATCGACATTCTCGGCTTGCTTTCTGATTTCATCAATGCACTGAACCACCGTCCAGTTGTGACGCACCTTTATTAACTCTTTGGCCATTAGGCCGCCTGCAACATTTTCTTCAAACCGCAACAGGTCAATTACCTGCGCCTTCAAATCCGTATCAAGGCCGGCCAGAACCTCCTCGCGCACTTTAATGGGTAACTCATTCAGAATATCGGCCGCATCATCAGAATTAAGCAGGTTAACAAAGCCAATAATTTCCTGTGGGGTATATATTTTCAGAAACCTCACCCGGGTGTCCTCATCCAGATCGTTTATGATTTCGGCCTGCACCTCAAGCGGGAGCAAGTCCATAACATACTTGGACTCTTCCGAGTTGAACTCATATAACAGTGTGGAAATATCAGCCGGGTTAACATTCTCCAGCGAGGCGCGTACAAACTCGCTGTCGCGCGCATCCAGCGCCTGTTGAAACCGCTCAACAAACTCCCGCGTTAACTCAAAGTGTGTTGTTGTTTCCACGGCTGCCTCCCAATATTCTGGTTAATTCAATAAAATCCTCTGGCGAAAGTTGCTCCGCACGCTTATTCCAAAAAATATCCAAGCCGGAAACCTCGCGATGGGCGGCCAAAGTTAGATTTTTTAATGCGTTGCGCAAGGTCTTGCGCCTCGTATTGAACGCCTGCTTTACAACCTGAAAAAAAAAGGACTCATTACAGGGTAACGACACCCGGTTGTTGCGCGTAAGCCGGATAACAGCCGACATTACCTTGGGCGGTGGGTTAAAAACACCGGGTGATACAGTGAACAGTAACTCCACCCGGTAGAACGTTTGTACCAATACACTAAGAATACCGTAGGTTTTTGACCCGTGCCGGGCAGCTATCCGGTCAGCCACTTCCTTCTGGAGCATACACACCACCTGCTTAATCTGTGAACGGTGTTCAAGTACAGAAAAGAATATCTGTGACGAGATGTTGTACGGAAAATTTCCAATAATTGAAAAAGGAGACCCGAATACGTTTGCCAGGGGCAAGTCCAGAAAATCACCTTCAATAATTTCCAGTCCGGGATAATGCACCCGAAGATAAGCCACAGACTCGGGGTCGATCTCCACAACCTTAAGCGATACAGATGGAATCTCCCGCAAATACCGGGTTAAAACCCCCATGCCCGGGCCAATCTCCAAAACGGGTTCCTGTAGGTTGTTCAAAACCAATGCCCGCACAATGCGCTCTGCCGTTGGCTGGTGATGAAGAAAGTGCTGACCTAAAAATTTCTTTGGCCTTACTTTCTTCTGCATAGTGCCGTGTTTACTATTCGAAAAGTACAATAAAACAAATTCATAATTTTGTCGGAATATGCAGAACTTATGAATGCACCATCTAAATCAGATAAACCCCGGATTGGCATAACGCTGGGCGACATTAATGGCGTTGGGCCTGAGGTGGTTATTAAAGCGCTCTACGATGGCCGCATCCTGTCACTGATAACTCCGGTTATTTACGGATCAACCCGAAGCATCTCGTTTTATAAGAAACTTCTGAATATGGAAGACTTTGCCTACAGCCATGTTAAAGGCAGAGGTCAATTCATGCCGAAGATTGTGAATGTGGTGAATTGCTGGGAGGACAGTATTGAAATCGCACCCGGAAAACCATCCCTTGAAACCGGAAAGGCAGCCTTTCTTAGCCTCAATCAGGCCGCACACGATCTTAAAGAAGGCCTGATTGATGCCCTGGTAACAGCACCTGTTGATAAAAGTACCATTCACAGCACCGAGTTTCCCTTTAAGGGGCATACCGAATTTCTTGCCGAATACTTTAACACCTCCGACTACCTGATGCTCATGGTGAGTGAAAAACTTCGGGTTGGCCTGGTAACCGAACACCTTCCCATTAAAGACGTATCCTTAATGGTAACCCGCGATCGGGTAACCATCAAACTGATGATCTTCGAACAAACGCTTCAGAAAGATTTCGGAATTCAAAAACCAAAAATCGCGGTACTTGGGTTAAATCCGCATGCCGGTGATGGCGGCCTTATCGGGCAAGAAGAAGAAACCATCATCAAACCGGTGATTAATGAAATGAAAAACAAAAACAAACTGGTTTACGGGCCCTTTGCTGCCGATGGCTTTTTCGCTTCCGGCCAACACACCCGTTACGATGGAATTCTTGCCATGTATCATGATCAGGGATTAATTCCATTTAAAACCATGGCCTTCGAGAATGGGGTAAATTTCACAGCTGGTTTGCCGGCTATTCGCACCTCACCCGACCATGGAACCGGGTATTCCATTGCGGGAAAGAACCAGGCTTTGGAAGGTTCAATGCGGCAAGCCATCTATACCGCTGTGGACATTGTGAAAATCAGGAAAGAACTTTCTGCCGAAAAATGAAAATACCCAACCGCAGCCGAAACAACCTGCCGGCCGGTTAACCAAAGGCCTGTAATTATTGTTTATCTTTAGGTCGCATGGATATTATTACGCAAAAACAACTCAACCTATTAATTCAGTTAGCCGAGGCGGACAAGCATTTTGCGAAAATTGAGCGCGAAATGATTTTTAAGATTGCCCGTGAGCGTAACTTTCCGGAAGAGCAGGTGCTAAACCTGATTAAGAACCCGCAACCTATTGAATCCATGGGCGCACTATCCATGGATCAGAAATTCGAGTACCTCATGTCGTGTATTGATTTGGTTTTCGCTGACCACAATATTTTCGAAAGCGAAATCCTGTTTTGCAAAAACATCGCCATCAAACTGGGTTTTAAAAAAGGAGTAGTTGACTACTTTGTAGAAAATTATGGCAGGAAAACCCGGGAAGAGTTCAAAGCCGTGGCTTTATCCGTTTACCTCTGAAAATCCGCTTCCGCCCGCTTTTTTTATAATCTCATTAATTCTCCTAAATTTGCCGACCCGTTTTTGGGCCTGAAAGGAGGTTTTGGATTGGATCCGTATAGTGTTCATATTCAAGGCTTAAGCTACATCATTCATCACTTTCATTATGATCTTGATGATGCGTTTTTTAAGCAATACGGGCAAGGTGTTTTGTCGCAGGGCGCATTCCAAGCCGATGTAACCCTCGACAAGCGAGAAACCTTCATTGAAGCCACCTTTCAGATTCAGGGCAACGCCCGCTTGGTATGCGACAGGAGCCTGGATGAGTACGATCAGCCGATGCGAATTAACCGGAAGATCATATTCAAGTTTGGAGACGAAAACAAGGAAATCAGTGATGATCTGCTGATGATCCACCGCAATACCGACACGCTTAAACTGGGGCATTACCTGTTTGAATTCATTGGCCTGGAGTTGCCCATGAAAAAACTGCACCCGCGGTTCAGTAATGAGGAAGAATCGGAAGGAATTGTATACACCTCCGGTAACCAACAAGGCGATGACCCCAGGTGGGATGTACTAAAGAAACTTAAGAATTAATTTTATACCGTTATGCCAAATCCGAAACGTAAAACCTCGAAAACCCGAAGAGATAAGAGAAGAACGCACTATAAAGCTACTGCCAAACAAATGGTGGTGTGCCCTGCCACTGGTGAACATCACCTGCCCCACCGTGCTTACTGGCACGAAGGCAAATTGTATTACAATGGCAAAGTGGTTTTGGAGAAAGAAGTTCTTGCTTAATGCTGCTCTCCGGCAAAAACCGTTTTCTTGCCTGCGCTTACATCTTCAGGGAAGCGTTTTGCCTGCTTAGTTGCAGCAGAAAAACCAATGGGCTCGATCTATTCGGGCTCTTATTTTTAAAATCATCTGAGGCCAATCCGCTATGAAAACAATCCATGCAGCCATTACCGGAGTTGGAGGATATGTACCTGATTACATCCTTACCAACAAGGAACTGGAAACGATGGTGGACACAAACGATGAGTGGATTACCACGCGCACCGGCATTAAAGAAAGGAGAATACTGAAAGGCGAAGGACTTGGAACTTCGTACATGGTAACAAAAGCAGTGCAGGAGTTACTTCAAAAAACCAAAACCGATGCCCGTGAAATTGATGCCATCATTGTTGCAACGGTTACTCCGGATATGCCATTCCCCGCTACTGCCAACCTGGTAGCCAATGATGTTGGGGCAAGTAACGCGTTCAGCTACGATTTAAGTGCGGCATGTTCAGGCTTTCTGTATGCACTTACCACCGGTGCTAAATACATCGAATCGGGTTCTTATAAAAAAGTAATTGTTGCCGGGGCGGATAAAATGTCATCCATTATTAACTACAAAGACCGCACCACCTGTGTAATCTTTGGCGATGGAGCCGGAGCCGTTTTACTTGAGCCTACAACCGAACCGTTCGGTGTTATTGACTCTATTCTTCGGAGTGATGGATCAGGGGCTGTTTACCTGAATATGAAAGCCGGAGGAAGCCGGATACCCGCAACCCATACTTCGGTTGATGCTAACCTCCATTATGTATTCCAGGATGGCCAGCCGGTATTTAAGTTTGCCGTAACCAAAATGGCTGACGTATCAGCCGAAATCGCTGAGCGGAATAAGCTAACGGGAGAAGATATACAATGGCTCGCACCCCACCAGGCAAACAAGCGCATTATTGATGCAACGGCCAACCGAATGGGCATCAGCGAAGAGAAGGTAATGATGAACATTGAAAGGTACGGCAACACAACAGCAGGCACCATTCCTCTTTTATTCTGGGATTACGAAAGCAAACTGAAAAGAGGTGATAACATCATTCTGGCCGCCTTTGGCGGAGGTTTTACATGGGGAGCCATTTATGTAAAGTGGGCCTATGACGGGGCATCGGTAACGATTAAAAAATAAATGTAACTTAAGTCGTTTTTTTTCTATGGCAACTATAGCTGATCTGAGCAGAGGAAATTACATACGCTACAATGGCGAAATTGTACAAGTTGAAGAACTGCAACACCGCACCCCCGGTAACCTGCGGGCCTTTTACCAGGTGAAGATGCGGAATGTACGCAACGGGAAAGTGCTGGAGAACCGCTTTCGCCCTGGGGATGAAGTGGATCAATTACGGGTAGAAACCAAAGAATACCAATACCTGTACAGCGATGGCGACAGCCTGGTTTGTATGGACAATGAAACGTTTGATCAAATTTATCTGGATAAAGCCTTGCTTGGCGAATCAGCAAAATTTATCAAAGAGGGTGTAACACTTTTGATCGCTTTTGAAAATGGTACACAGCCCATTACCGCTGAGGCTCCGGCACACGTTACCATGCAAATTCAATATACTGAACCGGGCATTCAGGGTGACACCGCCACCCGCACACTCAAAGCAGCGACCCTTGAAAACGGTACCGAAATTCGGGTGCCCTTATTTATCAACACCGGTGATAACGTTAAAGTGGATACACGTACCGGTAGCTATGTTGAACGCGTAAAATAATCTAATCAAATGGCTAAAACACGTAATGGAAAAAATGGCCTCAAGCGATCTAATCCCGCACGTGCCCAGGCCAATTCAGCATCTAACCCTGCCGCAATGAAAACATCTGAAATCAGAGATCTCATCGATTTCATCTCCAAATCAGGACTTAACGAGGTGAACATCGAAACCAGCGAACTGAAACTGCACGTTAAGCGCGAGCCCGATCAGAAAGTACTTAAATCGGCAGCACCCCTTGTAACAACTGCCCCCGTGGCAGCACCACTACCTGCACCTGCTGTACCACAACCGGCTGCCGCCCCAGCGCCAAAACCCGCTCCGGTTGCAGAGCCTGCCTCCGGTAAGAAAACCGTAGAAATTAAATCACCCATGATTGGCACCTTCTATCGCTCAGCTAATCCGGATTCACCACCCTTCATTTCCGTTGGCGATAAGGTTTCGAAAGGCCAAACCGTTTGCATCATTGAAGCCATGAAACTGTTTAATGAAATTGAGTCTGAAGTTTCAGGAACTGTAGTAAAAGTAATGGTTGAGAATGCTACTCCGGTTGAGTACGACCAGGTGCTCTTTTTAGTAGAACCCGATTAGACAGGTCACAGGTTTATACACTTAACACCGAAGACCAAACCATCTAATCCAAAAAACCGAACGATGTTCAAAAAGATTCTGATAGCAAACCGAGGTGAGATCGCATTGCGTGTTATCCGTACGTGCAGGGAAATGGGAATAAAAACCGTTGCCGTTTACTCAACGGCCGATCGGGAAAGCCTTCATGTTCGGTTTGCCGATGAGGCCGTCTGTATTGGTGCTGCACCCGGCAAAGATTCTTACCTGAACATTCCCCGCATCATCTCGGCAGCAGAGATTACCAATGCTGACGCCATTCATCCCGGCTATGGCTTTCTCTCTGAACGTGCTGAGTTTTCATCCATATGCCACGAGTATGGCATCAAGTTTATCGGTCCTACACCCGCCATGATCGAATCGATGGGCGATAAGTCTACCGCTAAAGACACAATGAAAAAAGCCGGTGTTCCCACTATCCCGGGCTCAGATGGCCTGCTGGACTCTGTGGAACAGGGAATGCAACTGGCAAAACAAATCAAGTACCCGGTTATTATAAAAGCTACGGCAGGCGGTGGCGGAAAAGGAATGCGCATCATCAACGATGAAAGCGAATTTAAAAAAGCATGGGATGATGCCAGACGTGAAGCAGGCGCAGCCTTCGGCAACGATGGCCTGTATCTTGAAAAGTTTGTAGAAGAACCCCGCCACATTGAAATACAAGTAGTAGGCGACCAATACGGTAAGGTGTGCCACCTCTCCGAACGCGACTGTTCCATTCAACGCAGGCACCAGAAACTTGTAGAAGAAACCCCCTCACCCATTGTGAGTCAGGAATTGCGTGAACGCATGGGCGAAGCCGCTATTAAAGGAGCCCAGGCAATAAACTACGAAGGTGCAGGCACCATTGAGTTTTTGGTTGACAAGCATGGCAATTTCTACTTCATGGAAATGAATACCCGTATTCAGGTTGAGCACCCGATTACCGAAGAAGTAACCGATTACGACCTGATCAAAGAGCAGATTAAAGTAGCTGCAGGCGTGCCTATTTCCGGTAAGAATTACTTCCCTAATCTGTTTGCCATGGAGTGCCGAATTAATGCAGAAGATCCGGCCAATGGTTTTCGTCCTTCGCCCGGTAAAATCACCAACCTGCACATGCCGGGAGGCCATGGCGTTCGTATTGACAGCCATGTATATGCCGGATACACCATCCCGCCAAACTACGATTCAATGATTGCCAAACTCATTGTTACCGGGCAATCGCGCGAAGAGGTGATCACACGGATGAAACGCGCCTTACAGGAATTTGTGATTGAAGGGATAAAAACAACTATTCCGTTTCATATTAAACTGATGGATAACCCGGTTTTCCGTTCGGGCAAGTTTACCACCAAGTTCCTGGAAACATCCTTCGATTTTTCGGACCTGAAATAAGGGCAGATCGGGGGTATCAGGTGGAGGAAACCTCCTCCTTTTCGATCAGGGCAGTAAGCTGATCATACCATGCCTGGCCGTATTTTCTGATCAACCCATCCCTAAGAAACTTATACAACGGCACCTGCAATTCCTTTCCAAGCGCACAAGCCGGTGAGCAAATGCTCCACTTGTGGTAGTTTACCGCTTCAAAGCCCTTTTTCTTTGTAATGCGTATCGGGTATAGATGACAGGATATGGGCTTCTTCCATTTTATTTTCCCATCGTAATAGGCTTGTTCAATGCCGCACTTCAAAATCCCTTTTTCATCGTAAATCGCGTAGGCACATTCTTTACCGCCAATGGTGGGCGTTGAAAAATCACCGTCATCATCCAATACATGTGTTCCCTGCTCTTCAATAGCCGTAATGCCTGCCTGGGTGAGGTATGGCTTAACCTGAGGATAAATGTCCTTAAGAATTTGCAACTCATCGTCTTCCAGTGGTGCACCGAAATCACCCTCCACACAACACGCTCCCTTGCACTTTTCAAGGTTGCATACAAACTCTTTATCCTTAATATCATCCGACACTAAAACCGATCCTACCTGTATCATCGTATTAATTTTTAAATAAGCTGGTTTGCTGATGGGAGCTTTCCTGAACTTCCCGTTGAACGCTTTTAACAATAGGATGCCTGGAAAAAAGTCCCATATAGTAAATCGGCAACTCCATGAGGCCGGAGTCTATCCGTTGCACATCAAGCGAAGAATTCAACCCAATCACAAGCATATTATTCTGGTACAATTGAACCAGTCTCTTGTAAAATTCCAGGTTACTCTGTGCCTTATCCAGCGATTCCACATCCTGAAATCCACCCATAAACTTCTTTAACTTCTCCCGCTGATTTTCCAGGTAAAACCGATAGTTATGCTGCTCATTAATACAAAAGGTGAAGGGGATGATGAAGCTAAAGCCCATTTGTTGCAAACGATCAATAAATGTAAAGGGTACCTCTATTGAAAATGAATCGACTACACAAAAAACGGCTACGCGGTAACCCGCCCCTGACTGCGGCACATAAAAAGCCAGTTTTTCAGGAAGGCGCTCTATCGGGTCGTCAAAAATAAATACGTTGCGATCTCTAAAATACCTTTTTACCCTGATCTTCAACACATTCACACTCTCGGGGTCACGCTCGCAAAAAATCCATTTGGCTATGGGTAACTCCCTGCCTAATGAAGCAAGGGCTGTGGAGGCAACCTTTTCTCTTTGCTGGCCAATGGAATACAGCCCGCTGCCTGCAAACAAATCAACCACAATTACTTCCTTTACAAGAGGGGCCATATTTGCAGTAAAAGCGTCAAGATACTGTTGAATGCGTTGAACTTTTACTTTAAACCAAGGCTCTGCCGCAGTGGTTACGAAGCCGTCATCCGGAAAATAAGGGAGTGCTAAAGAATGGTAACTCAAAACAAAGTGGTTTGTCAAAGGTACACTTGCGGCTACGATCTTTCAACTGTGATTAAAATAAAAATAAGGTAACCGGATCAAATCACTAAGGTCAGCCGTTAACTTGCGGTTGAATAGATCAATGGACTACCTCAATCAACTTAACGATGCACAACGCGAAGGTGTGCTGAACACCGAAGGCCCCACCATGATTATTGCCGGGGCAGGCTCCGGTAAAACCCGCGTTCTCACCTACCGCATCGCCCACCTGATAAAAAGCAAAGGGGTTGATCCGTTCAGCATTATGGCACTTACCTTCACCAACAAGGCCGCCAAAGAAATGCGCCACCGCATTGAACAGGTAGTAGGGCCGGAAGCCCGCAACATCTGGATGGGCACCTTCCACTCGGTATTTGCCCGAATACTTCGGGCCGAAGCTCACCACCTGGGCTATCCCTCTAATTTCACTATTTATGATACCGATGATTCGAAGACGATCCTCAAGAATATTATAAAGGAATTAGGTTTCGATGAAGCCACCTACAAAGCCAACGTAGTGTACAACCGGATTTCGCATGCCAAAAACAAGCTCATCGGTTGGCAGGATTACTTACAGAATGCCGAACTGATGGGCGATGACGCTGCCAATATGCGGCCTGAGATCGGTAAGATTTATCAAACCTATGCACTGCGCTGCTTCAAAGCCGGAGCCATGGATTTTGATGATCTGCTGTTCAATACCGATAAACTGTTCAGAGAACACCTCGAAGTGCTGAATAAATACCAGTACAGAATCCATTACGTACTGGTTGACGAGTTTCAGGATACCAATCTCTGCCAATACTTCATTCTTCGCAAACTGGCCAGCATGCGCCAAAACATCTGCGTGGTGGGCGATGATGCCCAAAGTATTTATGCCTTTCGTGGTGCAGATATTACCAACATCCTGAATTTTGAACGCGACTATGCCGACCTGAAAATTTTCAAACTCGAACAAAACTACCGTTCCACGCAAAACATTGTAGAGGCCGCCAATTCCGTTATCCGGAAAAACCGGGCACAACTCCCGAAAAACATCTGGACAACCAATGAAACGGGCAATCTCATTGAACTGATCAAGGCCATGTCGGATAACGAAGAAGGTCGCCTGGTAGCCTCGTCCATCTTTGAGGAAAAGATGCAGCACCAACTCAGGTTCAGCGACTTTGTTATTCTTTACCGCACCAACAGCCAGTCGCGCGCCATGGAAGAAGCCTTGCGAAGGATGAACATTCGCTACAAGGTGGTGGGCGGGCTATCTTTTTATCAGCGAAAGGAAATCAAAGATCTGCTTGCATACCTGCGCTTTACCCTGAATCAAAACGATGAAGCTTCCTTCAGGCGAATCATTAACCTTCCTAAGCGCGGCATTGGCGATTCCACGATTGATAAGATCATTGTTGCTGCCAACGACCACGCCATTTCCATCTGGGAAGTGCTGCAGAATGCACATGCCTTCATAGGCGGTAGGGCTGCTGCGCTAATTGAGAATTTCGTAGCCATGATCAAAAGGTTTACCCTTGAGGCCGGCAGAAAAGATGCCTATGATGCAGCTTTCGAAATCGCAAAAGGATCTGGACTCCTCAAGGAACTTTATGAGGATAAGACTGCTGAGGGATTAAACCGCTACGAAAACGTGCAGGAATTGCTCAACGCTATTAAAGAATACGTTGATGACCAGGAGAAAACCGATAAATCACTGGGTGCTTTCCTTCAGGAAGTATCGCTCATCACCGGCCAGGATGAAGACAAAGACAACGACCCGGAAAAAGTTACCCTCATGACCATCCACATGGCTAAGGGACTGGAGTTCGGTTATGTATACATTGTAGGCATGGAAGAGGATTTATTTCCCTCGCAGATGATGTTAAGCAGCCGTGCCGACCTGGAAGAAGAACGAAGATTGTTTTATGTTGCCATCACCCGGGCACAAAAGCGAGTGTTCCTTTCCTATGCCCTTACCCGCTACCGGTTTGGCCGGCTGAAAAGTTGTGAGCCGAGCCGATTTATTAATGATATTGACCCTTCGTACATCAAAGTGAGTTCACGGTTTACCGGCCTTGAATCAGCCCCGGTTAACACCGGCAACTATGCGCGCAGCCTGGTGAACGGAATCCGTAAAACGGTAGCAACCTCACCTCCTGTAAATCCAAAATCAACCTATAAAGCACCGCCTGACTTTATTCCGAGCGACACTACCGGTTTACTTGCTGGTATGCGGGTTGAACATCCGCGATTTGGCTTCGGAAAAGTGATAACTATCGATACCTCCGGAGCAGACCGGAAAGCGAAAATCCATTTTGACGATTTTGGCGAGAAGACCTTATTACTTAGCTTTGCCAAACTCAGAATACATAGTGAGTAACAATGCCTGTATTCAGGCCATAATCAGCACAATAACCATACATGATAGGAGAATACAATTCACAGCGGCCCCAGATTATTCTAAAAGAATACGGCCGGAATGTTCAAAAGTTAGTCGAGTACATTCGCACGGTACCGGACAAGGAAAAACGCACTGAACTTGCGTATACGCTTATTGAACTCATCAAGCAACTTACGCCAAGCCTGAAAGATCAGCCGGAGAACCCGCAACGGCTCTGGGATGACTTGTACATCATTGCCGATTTTGATCTGGACGTAAACAACCCTTACCCTGTACCTGAGCGTGATGTGCTCTTCAAAAAACCAATGAAAGTGGCCTATCCGCAAACCAATATCCGCTATAAGCACTATGGTAAAAATATCGAGCATCTGGTCAGGGAGGCCATGAAAAAGGAAGATCCGAAGGAGCGCGAAGAAGCGATTATCTACCTGGGCAAACTCATGAAAACCTTCTACGGGAACTGGAACAAAGAAACACTTGATGATTCCGTCATCCTGAACGACCTCCGCGCCATGTCGAACGGCAAACTGAGCATGGACATTGATAAAGTACGCGAAGACAATCTGTTTGAAAAACTGTATCGCGAAAAGAAACAAATGAAGCCCCTCGGAAATGGCGGCCCGCGCGAGGGCGGCCATCGTCACTCCAAATTCAAACATAAAAACAAAAACCGCAGGCGCAGAGACAATCAATAACCGATGAGTGTCTTTAGAATTAAGGGTGGTAAAAAACTAAAAGGCGAAGTTGTTCCGCAGGGAGCTAAAAACGAGGCACTCCAGGTAATATGCGCAGCCCTGCTAACCGATAAACCGGTAACCCTTCATAACCTGCCAGACATCCGCGATGTGAACAAACTGCTGGAACTGGTGAGCGACCTGGGCTGCACGGTGGAAAAAACCAATAGCCATTCATTCCGGATTTCAGCTACTTCCGTAAATACTGAATTCCTTGAAACAGATGAATACCGCAACAAAGCAGCCGCACTTCGCGGTTCGGTTATGTTACTGGGCCCTATCCTTGCCCGCTTTGGCAAAGCCTGCCTGCCTAAGCCCGGAGGTGATAAAATAGGAAGAAGGAGACTGGACACCCATTTTATCGGATTTCAGAAACTGGGAGCAAAATTTAATTTTAATTCAAGCGAACACCTTTTCACTATCGATGCATCGCACCTGCAGGGATGCTACATGCTGCTGGATGAAACCTCCGTTACCGGAACAGCCAACATCATTATGGCAGCCGTGCTGGCCAAAGGAAAAACCACCATTTACAATGCTGCGTGCGAGCCCTACATCCAGCAACTGTGTCTTATGCTTAACCGCATGGGCGCTAAAATCAGCGGCATTGGTTCAAACTTGTTAACCATCGAAGGGGTTGCAAGCCTGCAAGGTACGGAGCATACGTTGTTGCCCGATATGATCGAGATCGGCAGTTTTATCGGGCTTGCCGCAATGACCCAATCTGAACTCACCATTAAAAACTGCCGCATTGATATGCTGGGTATGATACCCGATGTGTTCAGGCGGCTTGGCATTAAAATGGAGTTCAGGGATGACGATATCTACATCCCTTCCCAGAACAGCTATGAAATTGAAAACTTTATTGATGGCTCCATCCTTACCATTGCCGATGCTCCCTGGCCGGGTTTCACACCCGACTTGCTGAGCATTGTACTGGTGGTGGCCACCCAGGCAAAAGGTACCGTACTCATCCATCAGAAAATGTTTGAAAGCCGGCTTTTCTTTGTCGATAAACTCATTGACATGGGCGCCCAGATCATTCTGTGCGACCCGCACCGGGCAACAGTCATCGGGCTTGACCGCAAACAGGCACTTCGTGGAATAAAAATGGCTTCGCCTGACATTCGCGCTGGCGTAGCCCTGCTCATTGCCGCCCTCTCTGCCAGCGGCACCAGCGAAATTTCAAACATTGACCAGATTGACCGCGGTTATGAAAAAATTGATGAGCGCCTTAAAAAACTGGGCGCTGAGATTGAACGGGTATAATTTTTTTTACATTAAAAATATTAATCACTCAAAGTACACGTTCATAAAGAGTTCAAAGCCATGAAAAAAGCAGTTCCCTTTTTGGTTACGCTTACCGCGCTGAATGTTTTCGCGCAGGAATCAGCCAATTTGGTTCCGTCCCGCTCATTATTTAAACTGTCACCTCAGCACTTTACACAAAATGCCCTAAAAATCGGCATTGAACGATTCAATCGTAATTTCACAAAAAGCGTGGCCTTCTATCTTTCAGGAATGTTGGGCGACAATACGTCAAATAATGATTATTACAATACCTACGGATATAATGGTCTTAGTGGTGAATTCCAGTTTCGGAAATATATCCGACCTATGGAATTACTGCCGGGTAAACGAGGTAATGAATACATACAGGGAATATACTTTGCCGGTTTTCTGCAAGGCGGAAGTTACAGCGCAAACCGGTATTCAGATTACTATACGATTGATCCCAATACCGGTGTAAAAATCAAAGTGGTTGAATATGACTACGATGAATCCATTGGAAATATCGCTTTAGGATTTACCCTGGGCTGGCACCGCACCCTTTGGAAAGTAGTTTATGTGGATTTATACATTGGCGGAGGCCTCCAGTTTTCGGATGTCATCCGAACCGGTCAGCTGCCGCAATACTATAGCAACTACTACTTTTATTACCGTGATGCCGCTACCGATCCGGGTTATCAGGGTATCCTTCCGAAATTCGGTGTTCAGATAGGCATAGGTCTTTAAGCTCAAACTGCTATTTCCAACCCCACCGGGCAGTGGTCCGAACCCAGGTATTCATTGTAAATCATGGCTTGCTTTACCTGCGGCAACAAAGCACGGCTTACCAGGAAGTAATCAATACGCCACCCCACATTGCGGGCACGCGCATTAAACATGTAATTCCAATAGGTGTACTTTACCTCTTCGGGGTGAAAATGCCTGAACGTATCTACAAACCCGGTATCCAGTAATTTCTGAAAGCCGTCAATTTCCTGCTGGGTATAACCTGCCGACTTATTATAATTATCCTTTGCCCGTGCAATATCAATCGGCTGATGCGCCACATTTAAATCGCCACAGATGATAACCGGCTTTTTACTATTTAACGCAACAACGTACTTCCTGAATTCTCCGTCCCACTGTTGGCGGTAATCCAGCCGTTTCAGGCCTTCGCCTGAGTTGGGCGTATAAACCGTAACCAGATAAAACCACGGGTACTCAGCCGTAATTACCCGGCCTTCCTGGTCATGCTCGGCATGGTTCATATCGTAGGTAACAGCAAGTGGTTCTGTTTTTGTAAGGATAGCAGTACCCGAATATCCCTGCCGTGCCTTCGATGCATTCGCATAACATTTGTACCCGGGTATTAACTCCATAACACTCTTCACTTCTTCAACGGTAGCCTTTGTTTCCTGAAGGCAAAGCATATCCGGATTAAGGGCTTTAATGTCTTTCAAAAAATCCTTCTTGATAATAGAACGGATACCATTCACATTCCAGCAAACCAGGTGAAGCATGCGTAACAGATTAGGTATGTAAATAAATAAAAATCCTGGCTCAGGCCAGGATTTACATCAATAGAAAAGGAAAAGGGCTTATCCCTTCTTGTCCATCTTTGCCTTAAATTCTTCTTTGATCTTCTCAATATCCACATTCTTGATCACCGGTTTGGCATTCTGTATTTTAAGCATTTGCCTCCTTACCGATGATTTTGAGTGATCCTTACGATCCTTGCGCTTTAAACGGGTAACTGCCATGACTTTGTCAATTTATTGGGGCGCAAAAATGGTCAGGATTTTCTGCATTTACAAGGCTGATTTATCCAATCCTGATTAGTTTTGGGCGTTTATGACTAAACCCAGTTTACCAAAAGGTACCCGCGACTTCGGGCCACAGGTTATGGCCAGGAGGAATTATATACTCGAAACGATCCGAAGCGTATTCCGGCAGTACGGTTTTCAACCATTGGAGACCCCGGCTATGGAAAACCTGACTACCCTTACCGGAAAATATGGGGAGGAGGGCGATCAGCTGCTTTTCAAAATTCTAAACAGCGGTGACTTTTTAAAAGACATTGATGCCGCTAAATTGCAACAGCCAACCTCGAAAAGCCTGGTTTCAGCAATTTCCGAAAAAGGGCTCCGCTACGACCTCACGGTTCCCTTTGCCCGCTATGTGGTGATGAACCGCCACGAAATTGCACTGCCCTTTAAACGCTACCAGATACAACCCGTGTGGCGTGCCGACCGTCCGCAAAAGGGCCGTTACCGCGAATTCTATCAATGCGATGCCGATGTGGTCGGTACCGATTCGCTGATCTGCGAAACCGAAATAATACTGATGATCAGAGAGGTGATGACCCGGCTGAATATTACAGATTACAGCATTAAGGTAAATCACCGCGAAATCCTTAACGGAATGGCCGGAGTAATCGGTGCATCGGGCAAACAGCAAGCTGTTTTCGTTGCTATTGATAAGCTGGAGAAAATTGGAAAAGACGGAGTCCGTCAGGAACTGGAGGCTAAAGGCTTCAGTGCTGCGCAGCTTGAAAATTTATTCTCCCTCATCGGCATAAGCGGCACCAACCAGGATAAACTTCAGTCGCTGGAGATAATTTTTAAAAAATCGGGGGAAGAACTGAAAGGTGTGGCAGACCTGAAGCGGGTGCTTGAACTATTAACCCACTATAACCAGACTGACTCCCACGTAGAGATTGATCTGGCCCTGGCACGTGGACTTAGCTACTATACAGGCTGCATCTTCGAGGTGAAGATGAATGGCGTGGCTATAGGCAGCGTGAGCGGAGGAGGACGCTACGATAACCTTACGGCAGCTTTCGGCTCAAAAGAAAAACTATCCGGTGTTGGTATTTCCTTTGGCATCGACCGGCTGTACGATGCAATGGATGAACTAAACCTTTTTCCTAAAGAAGCACACACCTCCTCTATGGTACTGGTTTGCCACCTCGATGATAACTGCCTGCATTATGGACTAGGGGTTCTCTCTCAACTTCGCACACATCACATCGCTTCAGAAATCTACCCGGAGGTAACCAAACTGAAAAAGCAGCTTGACTATGCCAATAAAAAAGAAATTCCCTACGCAATTGTTTTAGGGCCCGATGAAATGCGTACCGGAAACCTGGCATTAAAAAACATGCAAAGTGGTGAGCAGGAAACATTAACACTCAGTGAGATTATAAAAAAAATCAAGCCGTGACATTTGCCGTAACCAACACTCCGATTACACTGGCCGATCTGTCAAAGATCATTCAGAGCGAAGGACAACTGCAGTTAACGGATGCGGTAAAGAAAAAAATACTGGCATGCCGCAATTATCTTGATACTAAACTGAAAGACACCCATCATCCGATTTATGGAATCAACACCGGCTTCGGATCGCTATACAACACATTCATCTCACCCGATGACCTTGAAAAACTTCAGGAAAACCTGGTAAAGTCGCACGCCTGCGGTACCGGGCCCTTGGTTCCTGATGAACTTGTAAAGCTGATGTTATTTTTAAAAATCCGTTCGCTGGCATACGGGCATTCGGGAGTACAGCTTCAAACGGTTGAGCGGCTTGTTGATTTTTACAATCACCAGGTTTACCCGGTAATCTATGAAATGGGTTCACTGGGAGCCTCAGGCGATTTAGCTCCACTGGCACATCTTTCTTTGCCGCTAATCGGATTAGGTGAAGTCCATCACCGGAACGAAACACTTACCGGGGCACAACTCAATAAAAAATTCAACTGGGAGCCCCTGCACTTTAAGGCAAAAGAAGGCCTGGCTTTACTAAACGGTACCCAGTTTATGTTGGCGTATGCCGTCTGGTGTGTGCACCACGCCCACAGACTGATTCGCCTGGCTAATTTCATCTCCGCTGTTTCGCTGGATGCATTTGATGGACGTTTAGAACCCTTTATACCCCAGGTTCATACCATCCGCCCACATACCGGGCAAACCCGTGTGGCCAAAGAAATTTTTTCCCTCCTTCAGGGAAGCGAACTGATTGCCCACCCTAAGAAGCATGTTCAGGACCCCTATTCCTTCCGGTGTATTCCTCAGGTTCATGGCGCAACTGCCGATGCCATAGAGTACGTAACCAACATTGTACTTACTGAAGTAAACAGTGTTACCGATAACCCGAATATTTTTCCAAATGAAGATCAGATTATTTCAGCCGGTAATTTTCATGGACAGCCCCTGGCGCTTGCGCTTGATTTTCTGGCTATTGCCGCCAGCGAGTTGGGAAGTATTTCGGAGCGAAGAATTTACCAACTCATTTCAGGCAGCCGCGATTTACCCAATTACTTAGTAGCCAACCCGGGTATTAACTCGGGCATGATGATACCACAATACACCGCTGCCTCACTGGTGAGCCAGAACAAACAACTTTGCACTCCCGCCTCGGTAGATTCAATCGTATCATCTAACGGGCAGGAAGACCACGTAAGCATGGGTGCCAACGCGGCCACCAAAGCTTTGCGGGTTATCAATAACCTTTATTCTATCCTGGCAATAGAATTATTTACTGCATCGCAGGCGTTGTCATTCCGAAAACCGCTGAGATCCTCACCGCAAATCGAAAAATTCGTGCATACTTTCCTGCAGTCCGTTCCGTTTGTAGAACAAGACCGTGTTTTACATAATGATTTACAAAGGGCCGAGAAATTTATTAGGGAAACAACAGTAACATGAGGCAGATCGGTTTTCTTCTGGCGATACTTCCATTAATCGGTTACGGACAGTATGTAAGCACCGGTGGCCGCTTTGAAGTAGATGAAAAAAAAGGGTGCTCCTCACTTACCGTAACCATTACCAATGCCAACCTGATTACTTCCGGTGAGTGTACCGGACTGAAACCCTGCGATATGACCTGGGGAGATGGATCTCCAACACAGCAGAATGTTTTTACCCACACCTACACCCAGCCCGGAACCTACACCCTGAGGGTTACTTACCAGAACATCGGGCCCGATCAGATTGAAATCATCGTACGACCCAACCTGGCCCCTGAGTTCAACATCTTTACATGCAATGGTAACCAGGTGCAGGTGCGTGTTACCGACACCAACTACGATGCCTACATCATCAACTATAACGATGCCACCCCCGAAATACAGGTACCAAAAGGCAGCCTTGCGGTAAACAATCATGCGTATGGATCGGCCGGAACAAAAAATATATCGGTACGCGGAAAGGATGTTAATGCCGATGATAATTGTAATTTCAATACAAAACAGGTTGTGGCTCTGGCCACCCTGCCAACACCGTTTATTGACGAGTTGCGTGTAACCAGCAGCTCAGAAATTACCGAAGACTTTGTAGTAGGCGACAACATTCAGTACCGGCTCGAAATTGCGGCCAACAACAATACCACGTTTCAACTGGCCCAAACCCTGTACAACTCACCAACCACCACAGTAGGCAACCTCCGGCCCGATGATAATTATTACTGCTTCCGGCTTGGCGCATTCGATATGTGTACAAACACTACCACAGCCTATTCCAACATCATCTGTAGTTCTAATTTCGACCTGACCATTCAAAATAATGTGAATACCCTGGGTTGGATAACTCATCCGGCAGGCATCACCAATTTTTCATTAAACCGTGACGGCACCACCATTGCAACACCCGTTGCCTCACCATTTAATGATTCCAACGTTACCTGTAAAACAACCTACTGTTACCAGCTTACATCAAACTATGCCAACGGAAGCACGAGCATCTCTTTACCAAAATGCGGTGAAGCAATCTCAACGGATATTCCAACAGGAACAAACAATATTACTGCTGTAGTAGGAGCATCGCAGGTGGCCCTTACCTGGCTGCAGGATGCTGCCTTTACTCCCGATGAATACACCCTTTTCAGGAGGCCGGGGTCAGGCTCGTTCAGTCAACTTGCAAAAACGAGTGTTCAGAGTTTCACCGATAACCAGTACACAACCTCCGATCAGTTTTGCTACCTGATCAATTATAAAGATGTATGCGGAAATACCTCTGCTCCGGGAACAGAAGCGTGCCCTATCCGGTTATCAGGAAACCTCACTGAGCAGAATGCCGTCAACCTTACCTGGTCAGACTATACCGGTTGGATAAACGGTGTCGCAAATTATACGGTGGAAAAGTATGATCACACCGGCAACCTTATCCAGTCGTTTAATACCGGAACCGCCACTACCCTGTTCGATGATGCTGCTGATCCCGCTAACCAGGTATACAAGTACGTTATTAAGGCCAATGCCAACGATGGCGGGCTGGGACAGTCTGTATCTAACGAATTAATTATAGTTAAAGAACCCAAACTCTACTACCCCACGGCATTCACCCCCGACCGGCAAGGACCAGCGAGCAACGAGATCTTCAAAGTATTCGGCCAGTATATTTCAACCTTCGAGATGAAAATCTATAACCGATGGGGCGAGCTGCTGTTTACCACTGATAATCTGGATACAGGATGGGATGGCCTCTACCTGGGCAAAGAACAACCCGAAGGCACTTATGCATTTGTGGCCCGGCTTACCGATTTGGCAGGGCGCTCGTTTACCCGCACCGGCTCGGTTGTGCTGCTCCGGAAGAAATAATCAACCCGGTGATTTTTACAGCACGGCATCATACCCTTACCTTTACTGCATGATGGACATGATGAAAATGATGGGCCGGATGAAAGAAGTTCAGGCCCGATTAAAAGAAGCACAGGATAACCTGGTGAACCTCCGGGCGCACGGTGAGTCCGGTGGAGGAATGGTGAAAGCCACGGTAAACGGCCGTAAACAGCTGATTGCCCTGGATATTGACTCTTCGCTATTTAAGCCCGATGACAAAATTATTTTGCAAGACCTGGTGATTGCCGCTGTCAATAAAGCTTCGGAAGAGGCGGAAATCCTCTCGAAAGAATCGTTGCGCAAAAGCACCGAAGGATTACTGCCCAATATTCCGGGACTGGACCTGGGAGGCATGATGGGTTAACCAAACTTACCCCCTGCTGTTGAATACCGCCATCGTTATCCTGAACTACAACGGATCAAACCTGTTACAGCAGTTTTTGCCAGGTGTTATCCGTTACTCTCCACAGGCAAAAGTAGTTGTTGCCGATAATGGATCGAAAGATAATAGCTGCGAACTGTTGTATCGCGAATTTCCCAAAGTTGAGGTAATTAAGCTGGACAAAAATTACGGTTTTTGCGGAGGTTATAACCGCGCCTTAAAGCACATTGAAGCCCGGTATTATGTATTGCTTAACTCTGATGTAGAGGTAACGGATGGATGGCTTCAGCCCATGCTCGACTTGTTAGAGAGAGACGCATCTATAGCTGCAGTACAGCCAAAAATTTTGGCTTACCATGCGCGCGATCACTTTGAATACGCAGGTGCCGGAGGCGGCTTCCTCGACATCCTCGGTTATCCTTTTTGCCGGGGCCGGCTATTTACCTACACTGAAAAAGACGAAGGCCAGTATAACGATACACGGGATGTATTCTGGGCAAGTGGCGCATGTATGGTGGTGCGGGCTGACGCTTATCATCAACTCGGTGGGCTTGATGAAGATTTTTTTGCACACATGGAAGAAATTGATTTGTGCTGGACGATGCACCGCAGCAATTACAGGGTAATGTATTGCGGACAAAGCACCGTTTACCATGTCGGAGGTGGCACCCTTTCGGGCTCAAATCCCTCTAAAACATTTTACAACTTCCGTAACGGAATCAACCTGCTTATCCATCACCTGCCAGGCTGGAGGCTTTTCATTATTCTTCCTGTCCGGATTCTATTGGATTATATTGCCTGTATGAAATTTTTATTCGAGGGGTCACCGGCTCATGGATGGGCTGTTATTAGGGCCCATTATCAAATTGTTAAATCTCTATTTAAAACCAACGCCAAAAGGAAACGCTTACGCATTCAGTTTCCCTATTCAACCAAACACCTTTACAAAGGATCGGTTGTTGTTGCTTACTATCTGTCAGGTAAAAAACGGATTGTAGTGTAAAATCCTTGTTAATAATCCCAAATAGGGTTTCTCCTGCGCAAATACTTGCGAATATTCATGGCAAAGGCGAGTGCCAGGTAAATAATAATCGGAGAACCTATGGTTATAAACGAGGCATAAATGAAAAACAAGCGCACCGTTGAAGTTGCAATTCCAAACTTTTCACCGAGGCGGGTACATACTCCGAATGCATATCCTTCAAAAAAAAGCTGAATTTTGTCAGTCAGTTTGCCCATAAATCACGCTCCTTAACCCGTAATACGGTCGTTTAACGATCAAAAAACACAATTTCAAATATAAGGTTCTTCCTTACCTTAAGCGAGGGTCAAAATCTTTATTTTTTGACTATAATTGCAAAAAAAGGCCGCAGAACGTACTTTTGCGACTCGATTAAAGCAACCATAAATTAAATCCAAATGAGAAAATTAGTTTACGCATTTCTGATCGTAGGAGCATTGAATCTCGCGGGGTGTACCCTCCCCCAAATGGTCAAAATGGCGAAAGAGCAACAGCTAACCGTTACCCCAAACCCTTTGGAGGTACACAAGGATACCGTGGCCTTTTCAATGGCTGCCAACCTGCCAGTTAAAATGCTGAAGAAGGGCACTGTTTACACCCTTAACACATATTACAAGTATGGTGAGCAGGAAACAGCCCTCGAACCCATTGAATTTAAAGCAGAAGATTATCCGAACAGTTCAACCGAGCAACCCCGCGTTAGCAAAGACTTCACGTTTGCTTACAATCCAGCTATGAAATCAGGCATCTTGCAGGTAGAAGGTGTTGCCTCAAAAGGTGGTAAATCAAAAGCCACGCCCCGCATGGATGTAGCCGTTGGTGTTATTACAACCTCCAAACTGGTTAAGCCAGTATATTTTGCGGCATTTGCAGAGCACGGCTATAATAACCAAGAAGAAATTATCCCGGTGGTTATTCCTGACTTCATCTTTGAACAGGGCCGCTCGGTACTTCGTACTTCTGAAATTAAAAGTGATAAAGGAAAACAACTGGATGCCTTCATCGCTTCCAAGAATGTAACCAAAACTGTAACCGTAACCGGTACCCACTCACCCGAAGGTGCAGAACGAATCAACAGCAAACTCTCTCCTGACCGTGCAAAGGCGATTGAAAAATTCTATCGCGATCAGATGAAAAAATACGACTATAAAGGAAAAGCCGACTCGATTCAGTTCGTTCTTAAGCCCATCATCCGCGAATGGAATGAATTCAAAACCGCGTTATCGGCTTACCAAGGTATTTCATCCGAAGAAAAAGCTGAATACCTGAACATCATCAACGCAGGTGGAAGCTTTGAAGATCAGGAGAAAATGATGAAGAAACTTCCCACCTACAAAAAAGTATTCAAAGATGTTTACCCTGGCTTGCGTACAGCCAAAACAGAAATCCTGACCATCAAAGACAAAAAGACCGATGCAGAAATTTCTGTACTGGCAAAACAAATCACGACCGGTCAGGCACAAGCCGATGCACTTTCATTTGAAGAACTGATGTACTCAGCAACCCTTACCCCGTCATTAGAAGAAAAAGCAGCCATCTACGAAGCGGCAACAAAAAAAGGCACCTACTGGAATGCCCACAACAACCTTGCTGCCACTTATATCGCCCAGGCTATTGAAAATTCTTCCAATGCCTCTTCGTTAGCTGACAAAGCGCAGGCACAACTGGATATAGCTGCCCGCATTAATGCAGCCCCCGAGGTTAACGCAAACCTGGCTTCTGTTTCTATGTTTAAGGGTAATGCGTATGCAGCTTACAATTATGCTAACCGCGCTTCAGGTCTCCGTGGAGATAATGCCGCTGGCGTAAACGGTGTAAAAGGTTCAGCGGCCATTGTAATAGCTCGCTACAGCGAAGCAGTTAGTGCTGAATCATCGGCTGCCAACACCGCGGATAACCTCTTCAACAAAGGGTTGGCACAGGTGCTCAATAAAGACTATCAAAACGCAATGACCTCCTTTGGTGAAGCCACCCGCTTAAACAGCAATCATGCTTATGCATACTATGGTGCAGCCGTAGCCTCGGCTCGGTTAGGGAATGCTGATGGCGTTGTGAATAACCTTGTTAATGCGGTTAAAGCCGATCCCTCATTGAAAGAAATGGCATTAACCGATCTGGAATTTGCAAAGTGGAATACCACTGAAGCATTCAGAAATGCCCTGAAATAAGATCAATCAGCAGAATTTAAAAGAACCCTGGCGCTTTGTCAGGGTTCTTTTTTTATCTAAAAATTCACTGTTTCATTTTATACCCTTGGTGCTTACCTTTATTTTTACAGCCTTTCAATAAACTTCTATGAGAGAGATCCAGTTTCGTGAAGCATTACGGGAAGCCATGAGCGAAGAAATGCGCAGAGACCCCAGCGTATTGTTAATGGGTGAAGAAGTGGCCGAATACAATGGCGCTTATAAGGTAAGTCAGGGTATGCTCGATGAATTTGGGCCGGAGCGGGTGATAGATACCCCTATTGCAGAACTTGGGTTTACCGGGGTTGGAATTGGTGCGGCTATGAATGGCCTGCGGCCAATTGTTGAATTCATGACTTTCAATTTTTCGTTGGTGGCTATTGATCAGATCATTAACTCAGCCGCCAAAATGTACTCCATGTCGGGCGGACAATACAATGTACCCATCGTTTTCCGGGGTGCAACAGGCAATGCCGGGCAGTTAGGAGCACAGCATTCTCAGAATTTTGAAAACTGGTATGCCAACTGCCCGGGTTTAAAGGTTGTTGTTCCCTCCAACCCCTATGATGCGAAAGGCTTGTTAAAAACCTCAATCCGCGATAACGATCCGGTCATTTTCATGGAAAGTGAGTTAATGTATGGCGATAAGGGTGAGGTTCCGACAGACGAATACCTGATACCCATTGGCGTTGCCGATGTGAAACGTTCCGGCACAGATGTAACCCTGGTTTCCTTTGGAAAAATGATGAAGGTTGCCCTGGCTGCTGCACAAGAACTTGAAAAAGAAGGGATTTCAGCCGAAGTGATTGACCTGCGAAGTGTACGACCTATTGATTACGCTACTGTAGTTGAATCTGTTAAAAAAACCAACCGGCTGGTTATTGTAGAAGAGGCCTGGCCTTTGGCGTCAATCTCTGCAGAAATTACCTACCATATTCAAAAACACGCTTTCGATTATCTGGATGCTCCTGTTCACCGAGTTACCAGTGCCGATGCTCCTCTGCCCTACGCCCCAACGTTAATCCCTGCAATTTTGCCCAACGCTGAACGGACTGTAAAAGCTGTGAAGGCTGTGATGTATAGAGATTAGCAGCCACCGGCTTAACTAACCAGTATTCTCCATGCACCTTCAACATCACCACGCTTAAGAACTTCCTTAGCTTTTTGATGGGTTTCTGTATCCCCTGCTAATTTGCCCGCCTGTACAACCTGCGGAAGGTGTTCTACCCCAGCCAGCAGGGCCAGGTCGGACCCATTGAATACCTGACTTTTCCGGATTACTTCCGGTAGTTGTTCAACACCAACACCGAGCTTCATTCCTGGTTGAGGAAGCCGGAATAAACTTTCTCCGTTAGCCCGGCAATACCAGTCACCGCCCATGCGGGCCACGGCATCCAGTTTAAACGGATCAATTTTTCCCTCGGCATCCAGCACACCGTCATCAACATGCATGAGCAGCATCTCACAAATAACCAGGTTCCCGGCCGCACCGCTTTCACCCAACCTGATCACATCATTCACCTTGCACTCCATGGCAATCTTTGACTCGCCCACCCGGGGCGGCTTTACGCGTTGGGAGGCTACCTGAGTTAATCCGGCCTTTTCAAATTCATTAACACCCTTAGGGTATTCAGCACTTGCCAGGGAAGCCTGGTGAACAATACTGTAATCCACTACATTAATCACCACCTCCGGAACTTCAAGTACATTCTCATAGGTATTCTTCACGGTATTATCACGTCCTCTCCGCGCGGGAGAAAAAACCAGAATTGGCGGATTAGCGCTGAACACGTTAAAGAAACTAAAGGGGCTTAGGTTAACACTGTCTGATTTATCCACCGTGCTGGCGAAGGCAATAGGCCTGGGCACTACGGCACCCAACAAGTAGCTATGCAGTTTTGGTACAGGTATCTCCTTTGGATCTACAGTCATAGATTTGCTTTTAAATAGCAGGTAAAATAGTGCCCTTGCATTCTCCAAAGCCAATGCGAACGCCCTCTCGTTCTGCATAAGCCCGTAAAATAACGGTGTCGCCATCTTCAATAAAGGTGCGCTTGTTCCCATCGGGCATGGGCAGTGGCTTTGTTCCATTCCAGGCAAGCTCAAGCAAGGAGCCATATGAATCGGGTGTAGGACCACTGATCGTACCCGATGCATACAAGTCACCAACCTGAATGTTACATCCGTTTATGGTGTGATGCGCCAACTGCTGGTTAATGTTCCAATACAGGTATTTTGTGTTTGACCGGCAAATGATAACCGCCTCGCCATCAGATGGCTGAAGGCTGACCTCCAGATGGATATCAAAATTTTTTAAGCCGGATGTTTTCAGGTAAGGCAATACCCCAGGCTTTTGTTCGGGGCCGGCCACCCGAAAAGGCTCAAGGGCATCTAACGTAACAATCCAAGGAGAGATAGTCGAACCAAAATTTTTCGAAAGAAACGGTCCCAGCGGCACATACTCCCATTGCTGAATGTCGCGGGCACTCCAGTCGTTAAACAATACCATTCCAAAAATGGCATCCTCGGCTTCATATGCAGTAACAGGATTACCCGGTTTTGTTTCACAGCAAGTGATGAAAGCCATCTCCAGTTCGAAGTCGAGTTTGCGGGTCGGTTCAACAACCGGGCCTTCGGCATCCGGAAGTTTAATCTGCCCTTTCGGCCGGTGAAGCGGTGTTCCAGATACCACAATAGATGAAGCACGGCCATGATACGCCACCGGAAGGTGTTTCCAATTGGGCAGCAGCGCATTTTTCGGATCGCGAAACATACTGCCTACATTGGTGGCGTGTTCTTCGCTGCTGTAAAAATCGGTGTAATTGCCAACACGTAATGGCATCAGCATCTGCACCTCGTTTATCGGAATAAGGGCAATTTCGCGCGCGGCAACATTGTCTCTTAGTTCATCATTATCGTGCCGCAACAACTCTGAAATCCGATTGCGAACTTCCCGCGCTTTCTTCCGGCCTAACGCCAGAAAACTGTTCAGGCAGTTTTGATTAAACAAACCGGGGGGCAGTCCCAGGCCATCCAGAAATCCATGCTCATGGATGTACACCAGGTCCAATACATGGTTGCCAATGGCAACACCGGCCACCGGTGAAAGGTACTTTGTTTTGAAAATGCCAAATGGAAGATTTTGAATCGGAAAGTCTGACCCAACAGGAACGTCCACCCAGCTTTTTAGTTTTGGATCGTTTGCGTTAATCATGCCCGGATTTGAATGCACCAAAAATAGAAATGATTGATGATATTACGACCACCATCAGCAAAGGGTTGAAAGCGTTAATTTTAGTTCGATGACAGATCAGCCAACACTACCCACCGATTTTGAAGCGCAGATGGCAGCCCTATTGGGGGAAACCTATGCCGGGTACAAGTACAGCCTGGCTCAACCTCCGCCCGTTAGCATAAGGCTTAATCCGCAAAAGCCAGCAGCCCTTTCAGGAGAACCCGTTGCCTGGTGTACTACCGGCATTTATCTGCCTGAAAGACCTGTATTTACACTTGACCCTCTGTTCCATGCAGGTGCCTATTATGTTCAGGAGGCAAGTTCCATGTTTCTTGAACAGGCCCTCAGACAAACCGGGCTTGCAGAAAAACCGTTGCGGATTCTCGACTTGTGTGCAGCACCCGGAGGAAAGTCGACCCATGTAGCAAGCCTGGTGCATCCGGAAAGCTTGCTGGTATCCAACGAAACCATACATGGGCGCACCGCTATGCTCGCTGAAAATATTGGCAAATGGGGTTATGATAATGCCCTGGTTACGTGTAACGACCCAAAAGATTTTGGCACCCTCGAAGGGTTCTTCGATGTGGTTATTGTAGATGCACCCTGTTCGGGCGAAGGGTTGTTCAGAAAAGACGAAGCTGCTTGTTCCAACTGGTCACTAAGCCATGTTCAGCTATGTTCACGCAGACAGCAACGAATTCTTAATGAGATTTGGCCTGCTTTGAAGCATGATGGGATACTGATTTACAGCACATGTACGCATAATCAACACGAAAATGAGGCAATACTCCACTACCTGATAAACCGCTACGAAGCAGAGCCACTCGCATTGAAAATTCAACCCTCCTGGAACATCGAGGTGATCAACGCTAAATTACCAGGCTACCGCTTTTACCCTCACCGGGTTAAAGGTGAAGGATTTTTCCTTGCTGTTCTCCAAAAAACCGCCCATCAAAAACAAATGCTTCTGAAAAGCAAGAACCAATATTCGTTACCTAAAATAGATCAGCGGTCTCATGTTGAAGAATGGTTGGTAGAGCCCGCAAAGCATGAATTCATTATGCATACCCATACCATCCGCATCATTCCAAAAGCAAGATTGCCTGAGGTTCAATTTCTAACCCAGCACCTGAACGTGCTCGAAGCCGGAACAGCTCTGGCAACCGTAAAGCAAAACAAACTGGTACCGGAGCATACGGCTGCACTTTCGGTTAACCTGAATAAGCATGCTGTTCACACGGCTGAGCTTTCGCTGGCCCAGGCTTTGACTTACCTCCGTAAAGAGACCTTCGAACTACCCATCAGCAGGCCGGGCTTCACATTAGTTACCTACAAAAATGTTCCACTCGGGTGGGTCAATATTCTTGCCCACCGGATTAACAACCTGTACCCTTCGGCATGGAGAATTCGCATGCAGTACTAACGGGCAGTACCTGCTTTTCATTAATTTTGCCGCTCATTACGGATTGATCTATGTCATTATCAACTAAATACAACCCTGCCGATGTTGAGGGCAAGTGGTACCAGAAGTGGGTGGAGAAGGGTTTTTTTAGTGCTTCAGCCAATCCGCAAAAGGAGCCATATTGCATTGTAATACCCCCGCCCAATGTTACCGGTGTGCTGCATATGGGGCATATGCTTAACAACACCATTCAGGATGTGCTCATCCGCAGAGCCCGCATGCAGGGAAAAGAAGCCTGCTGGGTACCCGGCACCGATCATGCTTCCATTGCCACCGAAGCACGGGTGGTAGCCATGCTTCGGGAAAAGGGAATTAAAAAATCAGACCTGACCCGTGAGCAATTTCTGCATTACGCCTGGGAATGGAAAGAAAAATACGGGGGTATCATCCTGGAGCAACTTAAAAAACTGGGCGCTTCCTGCGACTGGGGCCGTACGAAGTTTACCATGGATGCCGATTATTACGAGGCGGTGATTGATGTGTTTATTGATCTCTACCGGAAAGGCTACATCTACCGCGGCCTGCGCATGATCAACTGGGACCCGGCCGGTAAAACCGCACTATCGGATGACGAAGTAAACTATAAAGATGTTCAGTCAAAACTGTATTACATCAACTACCCCATCGAAGGAAGCTCAGACGTTGTTACCATCGCTACGGTGCGGCCCGAAACCATTATGGCCGATACAGCCATCTGTATTAACCCGAATGATAAACGGTACAAACACTTAAAAGGAAAACGTGCCCTCATTCCATTAATCAACCGGCCTATCCCTATTATTGAAGATGAGTACGTAACCATGGACTTTGGCACCGGCTGCCTGAAAGTTACACCTGCTCATGATGTAAACGACTACGAACTTGGCAAAAAACACAGCCTCGAACTCATCGACATTCTGAACGAAGACGGAACCCTGAACGAAAAAGCGCAGATTCTGATAGGTGAAGATCGCTTCATCGCCCGAAAGAAAATCGCCAAACTGCTCGAAGAGGGCAACTACCTGAGCAAGGTAGAAGATTATAAAAGCAACGTGGGCTTTTCGGAACGAACCGATGCGGTAATTGAGCCACGCCTCTCACTGCAGTGGTTCGTTAAGATGAAAGCCTTAACCAGGCCTGCGCTTGAAAACGTACTGAACGATACCATCCGGCTGATACCACCCAAGTTTAAAAACACCTACAGCCACTGGATGGAAAATGTGCGCGACTGGTGCATTTCGCGCCAGCTCTGGTGGGGGCACCGCATTCCGGCATGGTATGCACCCGATGGCACCTTTGCCGTTGCAAAAACACGCAGTGAAGCATACGAACAGCTTAGCACCAAAAATCCCACCCTGCATGAGGAGGACCTGAAACAGGATGAAGATGTACTTGACACCTGGTTTTCAAGTTGGCTCTGGCCGATTGCTGTATTCGATTGTTCTGTTTTCAAGGATGGTAACCAAGGCAATAAAGACCTGAACTACTTTTACCCAACCAATGATTTAGTTACCGCTCCGGAGATTTTGTTCTTCTGGGTAGCCCGTATGATCATTGCCGGCTATGAATACCGAGGCACTATGCCCTTTAAAAATGTGTACCTCACCGGCATTGTGCGCGACAAACAAGGCCGCAAAATGTCGAAGTCGCTGGGCAATTCGCCCGACCCGCTTGAACTGATAGCTAAGTATGGTGCCGATGGCGTGCGTACCGGTATGCTGTTTAGCTCTCCGGCCGGTAATGATCTGTTGTTTGATGAGAAACTCTGCGAACAAGGTAGAAATTTTGCCAACAAAATCTGGAACGCATTCCGGCTTGTGAAAGGCTGGACTACTGAAAAAATAAACCAACCTGCAGAAAATAGTGTTGCTTGTTTATGGTTCGAGAACAGGTTCAATCAGGCCCTGGCCGAGTTAGACGATCACTTCGAAAAATTCCGGATTTCAGATGCCTTAATGACTGTCTACAAGCTGATCTGGGAAGACTTCTGCTCCTGGTACCTCGAAATGATAAAGCCGGAGTATGGCCAGCCTATGGATCAAACGACTTACGATAAAACGATTTCGTTTTTTGAAAGCCTGCTGAAAATACTGCATCCGTTTATGCCCTTCATTACTGAAGAGCTGTGGCATGAACTGCGAACCCGGGCAGAACGGGATTACCTCCTTGTTGCTGAATGGCCACAGGCCCGGTCGTTCGATAAAACGATTTTAAGCGAAGCCGCATTTGCATTCGAAACGATCAGTGAGATACGAAACACCCGCAACGCAAAAAAAATATCACCCAAGGAGCCATTAAAGGTTTTTGTACAAAACAATACATCGCTTAAAAGCGGATTGTTTCTGCCTATCATTAAAAAGCTAGGCAATCTCAGTGAAGTAACCTTTGATCAACCCGTTACATCAAACAGTATTAATTTTATTATACAGTCCACTGAATTTTCTATTCCGCTTAATGGCACGGGAGATACCACCGCCCAGCGCCAGGCATTGGAAAAAGAAATTGAATACCAACGCGGGTTCCTGAATTCGGTGAACAACAAATTGAATAATGAACGCTTTTTAAAAAGTGCTCCAAAGCAGGTTATTGACATCGAGCAGAAGAAAAGAGCCGATGCCGAGGCAAAGATCAAGGCACTGGAAAAGAGTTTACGCGAATTGTAATCGGTTAAAAACGGGCAGCAAGTAACAGTTCGATATTCTTGTACTTCATTTTAAACTTACGGCCAACGGCCTCATTGGTTAAACTGCCTTTGTAGGTATAAACGCCCTTCATAAACCATTTGCTTGAAAATATCATTTGCTCTACACCTCCTTCTTCAGCGGCCCGCAGAATGGTCGGGGTAAAAATATTACTGAGCGCGGTTGCCGCAGTATGGGCTACCCGGGATGCTACGTTGGGTACGCAATAATGAATCACATCAAATTTTCTGAAGGTCGGCTTTTTAAGTGTTGTGATTTCAGAAGTTTCCACACACCCCCCCTGATCAATACTTAAATCAATAATTAACGAATCGGATTTCATTTTACTCACCATCTCCTCCGACACAACGATTCTTGCCCGGCCTTTTTCGGCACGTAAGGCGCCAATAACAACATCTGCGGTTTTCAGCGACTCACTTAAGGTTAGCGTGTCGATGGTTGAGGTGTAAACCTGCTGTCCGAGTAAATGCTTAATCCGTCTCAGTTTGTACAGGTGGTTATCAAAAATCTGAACATCAGCGCCCATACCCAACGCAGCCCGCGCTGAATATTCCGCTACAGTACCCGCCCCGATTATAACCACTTTGGTTGGAGGCACACCTGTAATACCGCCCAATATCACGCCCCGGCCATTATTAGCGGTGCTCAGGTATTCAGCAGCAATAAGCATTACTGAACTGCCGGCAATTTCACTCATCGCCCGAATTATGGGCATTCCGCCAACCTTATCTTCAATAAACTCAAAGGCCAGTGCTGTAACTTTTTTCTTTAAAAGCGCATGTATGTATTCCGGTTGAAGGTGCCCTAACTGGAGAGCCGATATAAGGGTTTGCCCGGGTCGGAGATATTCTGTTTCTTCTACGGTTGGCGGTTCAATTTTCAGAATAACATCCGCTTTGTAAACCTCCTGAGGTGAGTACACAATAGTGGCTCCTGCCTCGCTGTATTGTTGATCAGAAAACTTCGATCCTGCGCCAGCCTTTGTCTCAACCCAAACCTGGTGGCCGTTATTCACCAACAGGGCCACGGCATCCGGAGTAAGCGTTATCCGGTTCTCCTGGAGCGAAATCTCACGCGGGAGACCCAGAAAAAAAGCACCCTTCTTCTTCTTTACCTGCAGCATTTGTTCCTGCGTAGCAAGACCTGCCCTGGCAAGGGTTTCAAAGCCGCTCTTTTTTTTATCAGCCATGAGTAGAAATATCTAGTTGTCTGTGATTATCGGGCTTCACGGTTATGGTTACTTTAATATACTTTTCCGGCAGCAAATTCGGGATGCGCTCAGGCCACTCCACGAAACAATAGTCGCCTGAATAAAAGTACTCCTCAACACCAATCGCTGCCGCTTCCACCTCCGCTGTTATCCGGTAAAAATCGAAATGCAGAAACCTACCCCCACTGCCCAGCTTATATTCATTAACAATAGAAAATGTAGGGCTGCTCATTGTGTCATGCACGCCAAGAACCTTTCCCACTGCTTTAATAAAGGATGTTTTGCCCGCTCCCAACTCACCGCAAATGGCATATACCCTATGCTGTGGCAAAAAGTTAATCATCTTCCCGGCCACCATTTCCAAATCCTGTAATTCCACGTTTCTGAAAACCAGCAGTTCCTCACTCGCCTGCATTCTTCGAATTTAAGAAAATTATAGGGATTATCATCTCTTCCATGCTCAACCCGCCATGTTGAAAAGTGTCTTTGTAGAAATTAACATAATAGTTGTAGTTATTGGGATATGCAAAAAACTGATCTTCGATAGCAAAAACATATGAGGTAGAAACATTCATTTTCGGCAAAAAGAGCCGCTCAGGCTTTGTTGCATGCATAATTTTATCGCCTTCAAACCCCAGGTTCTTACCCTGTTTATATCTCAGGTTTGAGTTGACACTTCGATCGCCCACAATCCGGAACGGGCGTTTTACCCGTATGGTGCCATGGTCGGTAGTAATGATGATACGTGCCGGTTTTTCGGCAATCTTTTTCAGAATGTCCAGCAGAGGTGAATGAAGAAACCATGATCGGGTAATGGAACGGTAAGCGGATTCATCGGGGGCCAGTTCGCGGATCATCGCCATATCGGTACGGGCATGCGAAAGCATGTCCACAAAATTGTAAACAATTATGTTCAGGTCGTTTTGGAAGAGGTTACTCACCGAATCGGCCAGGTCTTTACCTTCACCCAGGTTTTTAATTTTATGGTAAGAATAGCGCACATTGAGATTATTCTTTCGAAGTTGTTTTTCCAAAAACTCATCTTCAAAATTATTTTTCCCTTCTTCTTCATCCTCACCTACCCAAATTTCAGGATGACTCTTTGCCATCTCGGATGGAAGCATTCCTGAAAATATGGCGTTGCGGGCATATGCCGTAGTGGTTGGCAGAATAGAATAATACGTGCTTTCTGCAGTTACTGTAAAATATTCCGCAACAATAGGCTCAATTACTTTCCACTGGTCAAATCGCAGATTATCTATAAGGATCACAAAAACCGGCTTGCCTTTGCCCACCTCAGGAAATACTTTCCGCTTCATAAGCTGATGTGATAACAGCGGTTTATCCACATTTGGATCATTTAGCCAGCGCTCATAATTCCTGATAACAAATTTTGAAAAGCCGGAATTCGCTTCGGTCTTTTGCGATTCCAACACTTCAGCCATATCGCGGTTATCGTCCTGGTCGAGCTGAAGTTCCCAATGTACCAGCTTTTTATAAATGTCGGCCCAGGCTTCATGGTTCATATCGTCCATAAAGGCCATGCTGATTTTTCTAAACTCCTGCTGATAGTTCAGGTTGGTTTTTTCAATTACCAGACGTTTGTTATCCAGTATCTTCTTTACCGACAACAGTATCTGACTGGGGTTAAGCGGTTTAATGAGGTAATCGGCAATTTTAGACCCAATGGCTTCTTCCATAATCTGCTCTTCCTCATTTTTGGTAATCATGACCACCGGCAGGTTGGGTTTGTTGTTCTTAATCTGACTCAGCGCCTCAAGACCAGACAAACCGGGCATGTGCTCATCCAGAAAAACCACATCAAAATGCTTTTCACTGCACAACTCCACCGCATCCGAGCCATTGTTAACCGGAGTAATGTCATATCCGCGCTGTTCCAGAAACAGGATGTGCGGTTTAAGCAAATCAATCTCATCGTCAGCCCACAAAATGCTATATCTTTGCATGGTTAAATATTTCCACGAAGTTAATTATCCCTACCTTGAATCGAAATTGTTAAACAAGAAGAAAATCATCAACGATCCGGTTTATGGATTCATACGAATCAGAAGCGAGCTGGTTTTCGATATTATTGAGCACGCCTGGTTTCAGCGGTTGCGCCACATTAAACAATTAGGCCTTACCGACCTGGTATACCCCGGGGCACAGCACACACGGTTTCAGCATGCCCTGGGTGCTATGCACTTAATGGGCAGGTTGCTTGACACCCTGCGTCTGAAAGGCGTTTCCATTAGCGATGAGGAATTTGAAGCCGCCTCCATTGCTGTATTGCTTCACGATATCGGACATGGTCCCCTCTCGCATGCACTGGAAGAAACGCTGCTGCCCGGAATAAAGCACGAGAGCATCTCCTACGTGTTTATGAATGAGTTAAACCGGCAGTTCAATGGCGGACTTGAGCTTAGCCTCAGGATTTTTAGAAACAGCTATAAGCGAAAATTCTTTAATCAGTTGGTTTCAAGTCAACTGGATATTGACCGGCTGGACTACCTGAACCGCGACTGTTTTTTTACCGGTGTGCCGGAGGGAACTATTGGGGTAGAACGCATTTTGGAGGTGTTGAACGTATATAAAGATCAGCTTGTAGTTGAGGAAAAGGGAATTTACAGCATTGAAAATTTACTGAATGCCCGCAGGCTGATGTACTGGCAGGTGTATCTGCATAAAACAACGCTTAGTGCTGAGCGCATGGTAGTGAACCTTATAAATCGTGCCCGCAGTTTGGTTCAGGCCGGTGAAAAGCTGGTGTGTAGTGAGGCGCTGATGTATTTCCTGAAAAACACCATTACGGTTGATTCCTTTAAAGAGAACAAATCAACCCTTGAGTTTTACGGACAACTTGATGACCTGGATATCTGGACCGCCATCAAATTATGGCAGCATCACAACGATGTCATACTAAAAACGCTTTCGCAGATGTTGCTGCAACGGAAATTGTTTCAGATTGTGCTCAGCAATGAACCGATCCGTAAATCTTTACTGATGGGTGTTCGCGAGGGGGTGATCAGCCGGTACAAAACGTTCCGATCGGATGCGCCCTACCTGTTTTCAACTGGGCTGGTTAGCAATGAGGCCTACACCGAAGGACAGAAAATTAATGTACTGATGCGATCCGGAGAACTGGTTGACATAGCTCAGGCTTCGGATTTACCCAGCATCAAGGCTATAAGTAAAATCGTTAAAAAAAACTACCTCTGCTGGCCTAAAAATGTATCTTTGTAAGATGTGCTGCGCGGTGCGTTTCCAGGGGTTGCACCGGGTAGTTTATGAACGGGTAATACCCCCGGCTTACTCCATATGGAATTCACCGTAGAACAGATTGCCGCCATGCTTGGGGGCACCATTCAGGGCAATGGTAAAGGCAAGATTAACATGCTTGCTAAAATCCAGGATGCCAAAGCCGGGCAAATTGCTTTTCTGTCCAACCCCAAGTACGAAAACTTTATCTACTCAACCGGAGCAACCGCGGTAATTGTAAGCAACCAGTTTACTCCACGTAAACCCATTACAACCACACTCATCCTGGTGGATGACCCGTATTTGAGCTTTACAGTTTTACTTGAGGAGTATCATAAACTTATCAGTTTCCAGAAATCAGGTATTGAAGAGCCCAGCTTTATCGGTTCCGGGTGCACAACCGGAAAAAGCATTTACCGTGGAGCATTCTCTTACATTGGCAACAGGGTTACAATTGGCGATAATGTTAAGATCTACCCGCATGTGTTTATCGGTGATGATGTGGAGATTGGCAATAACGTAATTTTACACCCTAACGTAAAACTCTATGCCGGTACGCGCATCGGCAACAATTGTGTTATCCATTCGGGCACCGTTATCGGAAGCGATGGATTCGGCTTTGCACCGCAGGCCGATGGTTCCTACAAAACCATTCCCCAACTGGGCAACGTGATCATTGAAGACGATGTGGTAATCGGTGCGAATACCGTTATTGACTGTGCTACCCTGTTTGGCGACTCTACCGTTATCCGCAAAGGGGTTAAGCTTGATAACCTGATTCAGATTGCACATAATGTTGAAATTGGAAAGAACACCGTAATCGCAGCGCAGGCAGGAATTTCAGGTTCAACCAAAGTAGGTGAAAACAACATGATTGCAGGCCAAGTTGGCATTGCAGGCCATTTGGTCATCGCTAACAATACACAGATAGGTGCACAATCAGGAATATCCAAATCCATAAAGGATGAAGGGCAACGCATTTTGGGTTACCCTGCATTCGATATCAAAGAATACTTCAGGGCCTACACGGTATTTAAAAGGCTTCCGGACATCAGCCAACGCCTTAAGCAACTGGAAGACCGGGTGTATGGCAGCGAGTCAAAACAGGAAGCCCGAACCGTTTCTGAATCAGCGGAGTAGCTGGTGGGTGCCAAAAATAATTCGTTTGGATTATCGGGGGGTTAAAGGTTAAATTTGCCCACTTTTTGCCTTTTATGTTGAATATTAAGCAGCAAACCATTCACAGGTCAGTTACCCTCTCGGGCGTAGGTCTGCATACCGGTGCTAAAACCAACATGACGTTCGTACCCGCCAAGCCTAATCACGGAATTAAATTCCAGCGCATTGACCTCCCCGGAGCACCCTTTATTAATGCCGATTGCGATAATGTGGTGGATGTATCAAGAGGCACTACCATTGAACAAAGCGGGGCCCGCGTAAGCACCATTGAACACACACTGGCTGCACTGGTTGGCCTGGAAATAGATAACGTAATCATACAACTGGATGGACCTGAGTGTCCTATAATGGATGGAAGTTCAATTCAGTTTATTGATATCCTGAAGGAAGCAGGCAGCGAAGAGCAAAATGCACTTCGCGATTTCTTTGAAGTACAGGAACCGCTTTTCTACCGCGAAGCGGCACGCAATGTGGAAATTGCAGCGCTGCCTTTGGATGATTACCGCGTAACGGTAATGATTGATTACAACTCACCTGTACTGGGAAGCCAGCATGCATCACTGAACGACATCCGTCAGTTCGAGAAAGAAATTGCCAGTTGCCGGACCTTCTGTTTTCTGCATGAGCTCGAAATGCTTTACAAGAACAACCTGATACGTGGCGGAGACTTGAATAATGCCATTGTTATTGTTGACCGGGTAGTAAAAGAGGATGAACTCGCCAACATCGCCAAAATGCTGAACAAACCAAAGGTTGAAGTGAAGCATGAAGGGATACTGAACAACGTTGATCTTCGCTATAAAAATGAACCGGCCCGCCACAAGCTGCTCGACATTGTGGGTGACCTTGCCCTTGCAGGCAGACCCTTGAAGGCCCAGGTATTGGCCGCCCGACCTGGCCATGCGGCCAACGTGGCTTTTGCAAAAAAACTAAAGAAAGCCATGGCCGAGGCCGATAAGGTTGGGAGACCAAAGTACAATCCAAGTCTTCCACCGGTAATGGACATTAACAAAATTTCACAGATACTTCCCCACCGTTACCCCTTTCTGTTAATTGATAAAATTATTTACCTCGATAACGAAAGTGTGGCGGGTGTTAAGAACGTAACCATGAATGAGCACTTCTTCCTGGGTCACTTTCCCGGAAACCCGGTGTTTCCGGGCGTACTACAGGTTGAAGCCATGGCACAAATAGGAGGCATCCTGGTTCTCCATACCGTGCCTGATCCGGAAAATTACTGGACCTACTTCCTGGGTATTGAAAACTTCCGCTTCCGCAAAATGGTGTTGCCGGGAGATACCCTGGTAATCCAGTGCGACCTCGTGGCGCCCATAAAGCGGGGTATTGCAAAAATGTATGGCCGCGCTTTTGTAGGCAACACATTGGTTTGCGAAGGAACAATGACTGCAAGTATTGTACGCAAAGACTCATGAACCACCACCCGTTAGCGAACGTTCATCCTGAAGCCAAGATTGGTAAGAATGTTACCATCGAACCTTTTGCCACCATTCAGGGCGATGTAGTAATTGATGACGGCTCCTGGATAGGCCCGAATGCCGTTATCTGGGACGGATCCCGGCTTGGAAAAAATGTAAAGGTATATCCGGGTGCTTCCATTTCGTCTATCCCTCAAGACCTGAAGTTTGCCGGTGAAAAAACCGAAACACACATTGGCGACAATACCGTTGTACGGGAATTTGTTACCATCAGTCGGGGTACTACCGATAAAATGAAAACCGTTATTGGTAAGAATTGCCTGTTGATGGCGTACGTTCACGTTGCCCACGATTGCCTTATTGGTAATCACTGCATCCTGGTAAACTCCGTTCAGGTTGCCGGCCATGTTACCATTGACGACTGGGCGATTATCGGAGGGGCAAGCGCACTGCATCAGTTCGTAAAAGTTGGCGCCCATGTTATGGTCTCCGGTGGTTCACTGGTTCGCAAAGATGTACCACCCTTTACCAAGGCTGCCCGCGAACCCCTGGCTTATGCCGGAATTAATTCTGTTGGATTGCGCAGGAGAGGATTCTCCGCTGAAAAAATTTCTGAAATACAGGAAATCTACCGATACATCTACCTCAAGGGACTAAATAACCTTAAAGCACTGGATGTGATTAAAAACTCTGTTCCTGAAAGTGAAGAACGCGACTACATCATTAATTTCATCCAAACTTCCGAAAGGGGTATTATGAAAGGCTATGGTTCAGGCGACTAACAGACTGGATGCTGAACCCCCGGTTATTCGCCTGGTCGCTGAAAATCTGGCTAAAAAGTTTAATACCGAATGGCTTTTCAGGGACTTTAACTACCGCTTTGACGCAAACACAATCTATGCGATTACCGGACCTAATGGCTCAGGTAAGTCAACACTCCTGCAGATCCTCTGGGGCCAAATGCCATCTACTGCCGGATTAATCCGCTATGAGGTTGCAGGTATGCCTGTTGAGAATGATGAAATGTATAATCATATCGCCATAGCAACACCTTACCTGGACCTGATTGATGAACTCAGCCTCAATGAACAAGTAGACTTTCATTTCCGGTTAAAACCTATACTTCCCGGGTTTACTGCCAAACAGGTAATACACAATTTATACCTGGATGATGCTGCCGATAAACCCATCGGTAACTTCTCCTCAGGGATGAAACAACGCCTGAAACTGGGGCTTGCCTTTTACACAGATGTGCCGGCTGTTTTCCTTGATGAACCCGGTACTAACCTGGATACTAAAGCGTTTGCCTGGTACCAGAACTTACTCGCAACACACTCAAAAAACCGCCTGGTTATCATAGCTTCCAATAATAAGGAAGAGTACCCTGTACATACCCGGATTATCGCTATTGATGAATTTAAACCAAAACCAAGCTAATTACGGCACAATTCGGGGTTACAGAATGCGTTGAAAGTCCATAAACTCCTGATTTTTGATTTCAGAACATACTTCCCGTTTGATTTTATCCGAAGGAAACCTCAAATTAGCAATTCAAAATAACCTGAAAATGAACAAGTTTATCCAAAGCGCACTCTCCTTACTCATCTTTGCAGGAACCTTAATTACCTTTACCCATTGCAATGATGACGGACCCAAAAAAACACCTGAGCAAATACAGTTCGATAAATTAAAGAAAACCTGGACTATTGTCAGTAATGTGTCCGGAGGAGCTACATTGGATGCAACTGACCGAAGTTCAGATTTTACAGGCTTCACGCTTACCCTTGGCGGTACATACAATTCGGCAAACCCTAAAGGGCCGTATACCTTTTCGGTTAGCGGAACAAGACCTACACCAAGCCCCTGGCCGGCAAGCGGTAGCTGGTTTTTTGGCGGAGACCCCGAGTTTCAGTTAATCCGCGATGAAAATGCCAACGGTACCTCGGAAGCAACCGATCTGGCTATGACCTATACACTTGACTCAACCGGTAAATTAAGTATAACCTTCACGTGTAGCGGATGTAACTATCCGGGTAGCCGGACAGAGTTGGTTGATGGCGTGTGGACTTTTGTCCTCCAGTAGTTTACTTATCAGCGAAATAATAAACACGTCCTGGTGCTTATGCATCAGGACGTTTATTTTAACACCACCACGGTAATGCCGGCTCCTCCCCGATCAACGTGCTCATCCGAATAGGTTTCAACCTGGTCATGCTTCTTTAATTCGTTTCGTACCACAGTACGTAAAATTCCTTCTCCTTTTCCGTGAAGGATTTTAAGTTCACGATATCCCAGCAGAACGGCCGTATCCAGAAATTGGGCGAGTACCGGAATAACCTCCTCGGCACGTTTACCCCTCACATCAAGCAACGAACTAAACGCAGCTTGCTTTTCGTGCAACTCCAACTTCGCTACCGGAATACCCGAAGAGTTTTGTGCATAAGGGGTTGAATTCGATTTTTCCAGCTTCGTCAATTCAACCTTCGACTTCACCTCACCAAATTGAACCATAGCAAACTTGCCTTTTATAGAAAGTACCGTACCCACAGTGTTATGCCCCACCATCCGCACCCGGTCGCCTACTGCTGGCGTGCTACGTACAGCAAATGGAGTATGCTCTGTGTTTTGGGTAACTTTTTTTGCTATCTCCTGCAGATTCTTTCGCGCTTTCAGGGTTTCACTCCGGTGTGCCTGATTCTCGCGAATGTGCCTGATTGTTTTTTCAATTTCACGATTGGCTTGCCTTACCAGTTCAGCAGCTTCATCCTTTGCACGCTCCAGCAATTCCTTCTTTCGGCTTTCTAGTTCAGTAAGTAACGTTTCATAATTCTGGCGCACCTGCTCTGAGGCGTTAAGGCTGGTTTCCGCTTCATTAAGTCTACGCGTTAATTCATTTCTATCCTCCTCCAGGTTTTTTACTATCTGGTCAAAATCTGTCAGTTCCTTTCCGATTAGTTGTTCCGCTTTGTCAACCACCTCACCGGGGATTCCGCTTTTACGGGCAATTTCAAGGGCAAACGAACTTCCGGGTCTCCCGATATCAAGAATAAACAAGGGCACCATGTTTTTCGTATCAAATCGCATGGATGCATTACGAATTCCCTGATGCTTTCCGGCAAACAATTTAAGGTTGTAATAATGTGTGGTTGCCACCACCCAGGCCTTCCTTTGCAAGAGTGCTTCCAGAACAGCCTCTGCAATGGCCCCTCCAAAGTTTGGATCTGTACCTGAGCCCAACTCATCTAAAAGGACTAAAGAACTCCCATTTGCATGTTTGATAAACGTACCCAGGTTTTTAAGGTGACTGCTATACGTGCTCAAATCGTTTTCGATAGACTGCTGATCACCAATATCTATAAATAAGGAATCAACAATACCCGATGACGAATCTGCCGATGCAGGAACAAGCAGGCCGCACTGGAGCATAAATTGGAGCAATCCTACGGTTTTAAGGCATACCGATTTACCACCCGCATTGGGCCCGCTGACAAGGAGTATACGTTCCGTATCGCGAAGATTAATGGTAAGCGGTACAACCTTCCTCTTTCCGGCAGAGGCAAGCAGAAGCAGCGGATGCCTTGCACATATCCAATTCACAGCAGGCGAACTATGAACAAGTGGCATGGTGGCATCAATGGCCAATGAAAGCAAAGCCCGCGCCCGGGTAAAATCAATATGGCCAAGAAACCGATAGGCACTTTTTAATTCCGTAAGGTTACCCCGCAACCTTGCGGTGAGTTCTTTCAAAATTCTGATCTCCTCACGATGTACGGCATGTTCCAGATCACGGATTTCATTACTTGCCTCAAGCGCCTCTGCAGGCTCCATATAGACGGTTTGACCGGTGGCCGACTCATCCAGAATAAAACCCCTGAATTTCCGCTTGTACTCCGCCAAAACCGGAATCACCAACCTTCCTTGCCTGATTGTTGGCAACCCACCTTCGGGTACCCATTGTTCGGCAACCGCCTGCCGGTAAGCCAGGTCAATTTGTTTACGAAGCCGTGCCTGTGCCTCTAAAAGTAACTTCCTAATCCGCTTTAGCTCATCGCTGGCAGAATCCCTCACCTGGCCCGCATCATCTATAACCCGATTGATCATTGCCATACTGTTTTTGCCAATGGTTACCGAATGGGTGAGCGCAAACAGTGTGGGGAAATCGGTCTGGTTTTTTATAAGGTATTCTTTGCAAAGAAAAATCGTTTCGAGCGACTGTCTGATTTTCAGAAAGTCAGCAGGCTCAAGGTATGATCCTTCAATTGCGATGGATTGAAAAAGCCCGGTAGGATCAATGAAGTGCTGAGCAGGAAACCCATCGCCACGTTCCAGCAGGTGCCTGAACTCGAGGTTTTCCTTCAGCAACTGTACAATCTCATCCTTTGAAGAAAGAAATTTCATTGTATCCACGCATGCCATGCCGAGCGGACACAGACAGTAGGCTTTTAACTTTTCACGGATCTGATCAAACCCGAGCTTTTGTTCAATGTCAACGGGGTATACCATCGGGCGCTAGCATCCTTTGTTCCCTGAAACTGAGTGAATCAACCAGTGCTCCGTAAATACGGTCAAGTTCTTTGGGGTGCAGCATGTAGTAGTGCATCGAAATCTTGAACACCGAATCGGTAACATTTACCCGCCTGAGTATTCGCTGGCGTATCAGCGGTGAAATTATCGTTACCGAGTCGTAGGGTATATATGCACGTGAGATTTTCTCCTCATCCTGGTAAATTTCCATCAACACATTAACCATTTGCTGCTCACTTAGCACACCCGGTGGCCGCTGGGGCGTACACGAAAGAACCGATATAACCACCATTGCGGTTAGTATGCTTACATATCCCTGCCTGATCATCGGAGTCATTCAATTTATCCTGCAAAGTACATACAAATCTATATTTTTGCGGAGATGACCTTCCATGAAGACACTGCTCAAGAAACTACGTAACTACGAAATCCGGATACGAAAGGCCATCAACAGCCAGATGCAGGGCGACTTCCGGTCGGTATTTAAAGGTACAGGGCTTGAATTTGACGATGTACGCCCCTATCAGTATGGTGATGATATCCGTACCATTGACTGGAACGTGTCGGCCAAGGGGCATGGAACATTTGTAAAAACCTTTCGCGAAGAAAAGGAACAAACGGTGTTTTTTATTCTCGATGTAAGTGCATCGCAGGAAATAGGCGCTGCAGGAAAAACCAAAGTTGACATCGGCCGGGAAATTTGCGGAGTACTGGCGCTTTCTGCAGTTAAAGAATCAAGCCATGTGGGCCTCATCTGCTTTTCAGACCAGCGCGAGTTGTACATTAAGCCCAACAAGGGAAATGCCCAGGCTTACCAGATTATTCACAGCCTTATACAACTCAAATCGCATTCTCCAAAAACAAACCTTACACGGGCAGTACGGTTTTCCCTTAACACCATAAAACGCAGAAGCGTGGTTATTCTTATTTCCGATTTTATTGATGAAGGATACCAGCATAACCTAAAGGCCCTGGCAAGAAGGCACGATCTGGTGTTGATTCACCTGAGCGACAAGCGCGAAACCAAACTTCCTAAACTGGGAATTGTGCCGGTATTAGAGAAAGAAAGCCGGAAAACCATTTGGGTAAATACTTCATTTGGTGATTTCCGGCAAATGATCAGCACACAGTTAGCCAACCGGATAACTGCACTTGAGGCCTTCAGCAGAAAGCACCAGATTAATTTCATATCCATCAATACCGATGAGGATTACGTGCCCAAGTTGCTCAGGCTGTTTAAAGTGAGAAACAAAACCGTTAAAACCACATAATTAAAACAGATGAAGATTTGGGTACGGCTTGTGGGTTTGATGTTGATATGCACAATGCATAGTGCGGTTGGTCAGCAAGTTTTTGTAAACGGGGGATTCACAAAGGATAGCATCGCAATTGGAGAGCCTGTACGTTACTTCTTAACAGCCCGCTATCCGGAAAGCGTTACCGTGCTCTTTCCTGATTCCACATTCTCCTTTGGGCCCTTTGAATACATATCAAGGCGCTATTACCCAACCCGCACAAACATGGGCATTAGCTATGACAGCGTAGTATACCAGTTTCGTACATTTGAAATCGACCCGAAGCAATGGCTGTCCATTCCGGTATTCATACCCTTGGCTAACGACAGCTTGTGGTTCGCGGCCCGGCCGGATACGGTGGACCTTATCAGACAGGCCAAAGTTTTGCCTCCTGATACCCTGCCCGTGCACCAACTCCCTTTGAAAACCAATACCGAGTACCAGGTTGTACAGTTCCTGTTTAACTATCCGGTGCTTGTTGGTATTGTTGGTTCATTCTTTATACTTTCATTGCTCGCATGGATAATCTTTGGCAAGCGGATTAAAAAATATATTCAGATAAGGCGTTTGCAAAAAGACTATGCTTCTTTTGTTCAAACATTTTCTGATTACCAGGCAAAGATCAGCACGCAGTTCAGCTCCCAGCTTGCCGAGCAATCACTTTCGCTGTGGAAGAAGTATCTTGAAAA
>JBKBOE010000010.1:0-51963 GCA_046294915.1 Cyclobacteriaceae bacterium
CTTGATAACCTCCGGCAAAGCTAGTGAGTGCAATAACCTTTGAGGGTTTTAATTGGGCTAATTGATGGTGGGGTAATGTATTTTCACCGCACACAATCCAGACATATTTCTGACAAACGTGTGCCTGCTACAGGATTTTAATTTATTAAAAACTGAACCTCTGCAGAAAACCCTGCACTTCATCGCGCAGCGAATGCCCGGTGGTTATACCCAGGGTGGTAATTGCATTTTCATTTGGTCGTACTTTCAGATGATTAAACCGCATGTGCTGATTGATTAGAATAAACTCCAGTTCAGGTATGAGTTGTTTCAGCACATCAACAATATCCATTATGCTGCAGGTACGCTCCACAAGATTATAAGTTCCGCCAGGTAAACGCGTATCGAGCACATTGGCCAAAGCCCGGGCTAACTGATCAATATGAATAAACGAGCGGCATTGGCTGCCATCGCCATGAATCGTGACCCGCTTTATGAAGTTGGCTTCAAACACAAACTTGTTAATAACGGCATCAAAGCGCATGCTGCGGCTGAACCCATACACATTGGCACATCGGAAAATATACGTATCCAGGTGCTCGGCCAGCCTGCGCACGTGCTCCTCACCGCGTAGTTTGGATATGGCATAAAATGTTTTTGGGTTAGGTGCGACTGTTTCATCAAGTGGTTGCTCGGATGAGCCATAAACCCCGGCACTGCTGATATAGATAAACCGCTTTACTTTACTTTCTTCAACGGCATATACCAATTCAGCCGTACCCCAATGATTAACCTGCTCGTACAAGTGGGCATCGGAATTGGCGAATGGGGTAGTAACACGCGCAGCCAGGTGGTAAACTACATCTATTCCTTTCAGCGCATGCTTTAAACCTCGGCTATCCAGCAATTCACCTTTTATGAATTGTATCTTTTGATGCCCCTCTATTCTCCTGCCGAGGAATAAATTAAAATTATTTCTGCTCAGGTTATCGAAAATGACAATCCGGTCAACAGCCGGATTGCGGACCAGCAATTCCACCAGCTCCGTTCCGATATAACCGGCTCCACCGGTAACAAGCAAATTCATTTTTAAAATTTATTTATTTGAAACCAACTCGGTGTGAAGCCCACACTCCACTTTCTTCAGTCCATACCAGCGTGCTTCGCGCTCTTGCATATCCGGATCCAGTCTGCGGGTACAAGGTTCACAACCAATGCTAACATAACCTTTCTCTTCCAGTGGATGCCTGGGCAGGTTAAACTCCTTTTGATAGGTCCAAATCATTTTAGCAGTCCAGTCGAGCATAGGATGAAACCTCAGTTTACCGTAAGGTGCCGGTTGTTCTGTTTTCATGGCAGCCCGCACAGCACTCTGGTCAGCCCGCACCCCGTTAATCCATACATCATATTGCCGCAGTACGGCATCCACCGGCTGCGTCTTGTTTAGGTAACAGCAATGGTCGGGGTCGGACGTAAACAACAACTGCCCTGCGGCATCGCGCTGCATAAACTTTGATACTTCAGGCTTCAGGTCAATGGTATTAAGGCCCAACAGGCGGGTTACCTCATCGCGGAACCGGATAGTTTCGGGAAAATGGTAGCCCGTATTTATAAAGTACACGGGAATGGTCCGGTCAATCCGGCTAAGCATATGCAGTAAAACCAGGCTGTGCGATTGAAAGGAGGAACTGGTAAACATTCTTTTACCGGCTGCTTTGTACCGATTTAGGTGCTCGCTTAGGGCTTCAAAAGTCATAAAAGTTAAGCCCAATATTAAAAATATTAATCGGCAAACCGGTAACTCCTGAACCTTTTAGTGATAATCCTGTTTACCTTTAGACGCTATAATGAAGGTAAAAATTTCACGTAAGGAACATTTTAATGCTGCCCATCGGCTGTACAATCCGGCCTGGTCGGAGGACCAGAACCGTAAAGTCTTTGGTAAGTGTGCCAATCCTAACTATCACGGGCATAATTACGAACTGGTAGTAAGCCTTACCGGCATCCCTGATAAAGAAACGGGGTATGTATTCGACATGAAAGTACTGAGCGATCTGGTGCGCGAACAGGTCATCTCAGAATTTGATCATAAAAATCTTAACCTCGACACGGAACACTTTAAAAACCTGAACCCCACTGCAGAAAATATCGCCATGGTAATCTGGTCAATTCTGCGCAGTAAAATCGATAAATCACTTGATCTGAAAATTACACTTTATGAGACAGAAAGAAATTTCGTTGAATATCCGGCCGATTAATCCGGACATCTATACTGATTCAGACGATCAGGACGATGACCACGTAGGCACCTCCTATAACACACCCCTGCGTGCCGATGCGTTTGAAATGCCCGATGACGAGAAAGTGGAAAAAATTGAAAAACACTTCCGGGAGATCATGAACATTCTGGGACTTGACCTTACTGATGACAGTCTGAACGGCACTCCGCGCAGAGTAGCCAAAATGTATGTGAAAGAAGTGTTCAGCGGGCTGAATCCGAAAAATCGCCCTCATGCCCGGCTGTTCGAAAACAAATACAAATACAACCAGATGCTGGTGGAGAAGGAAATCACCTTTTACTCGCATTGCGAACATCACTTTGTACCCATCTACGGCAAAGCCCATGTGGCTTACTTCTCCAGCGGAAAAGTTATCGGGTTATCCAAGATCAACCGGATTGTTCAATATTACGCCAAGCGCCCGCAGGTTCAGGAACGCCTTACCGTACAGATTGCCCGCGAAATGATGCGTGTATTAAAAACCGAGGATGTGGGTGTGGTCATTGATGCTACCCACCTGTGCGTGGCATCCCGCGGTGTGGGCGATACCAACAGCCGCACCGGTACTGCTTATTTTAACGGTAAGTTCAATGACGAAAATATCAAACGCGAGTTCCTGAATTATATTAACAGCCGGTAGTTCTTGCTATTATAGCGAGCAGCAAGGCGGCATCGTAAACAAATCAATTTTTGGTGGACCCTATATTACTTTGCATTTGCCAACTTAACGGATTCAGCCTGATAACTGCTTACACAAGATGCTGACAACTTACATACCCGTAATTCGCATTTCTACTCTCCGGTTCTGAATCCTGCCCGCGGAGGTGTCATTGGAAGCTATCGGACGGTCAGGGCCATACCCTACAGCAATCAGCCGATCTTCCGCTATGCCCGCAGCAACAATATAGTCCTTACAGGCTTTCACCCTCTTGTACGAAAGTATCGTATTCAAATTACGCTCACCTTCGGATGATGTATGACCCGACAACTCAATCTGGGCAGTAGGGTTTGCTTTCAAGAAAGATACTACCTTATCCAATTCAGGCTTTGACTCGGCTTTAATATCCGCTTTACCCTGGTCGAACAGAATATTGTTTAATGTAATTGTTTCCCCAACTTTTATCTGTCGGTTATCGAATTTAGCCACTTTGCCTTTGGCCAGGTAAATCACAACCTCCGGATTATCATTACCCTCACCAATATCAGCCATAGCACTACCATCGGCATAGCCATTGGCCGAAGCCATGATAACTTCAAAACCAGTGGGCACGTCCCCGATGACAAACTCACCCTTAGCATCGGTGTTTACGGTTACTTTATCAACGGTGAATACGCGGGCTCCTGCAACAGGTGTATCGGTGTCTTTAATCAAAACACGGCCGCGCACGTTGCCTTTGCAACTGTTTTCGCGTTTGCGGTTGATCAACAGCCGGACGAAGTCGATCGCAAATCCGTCAGCGCTACCGGTCGATTCATCAATCAGCAACGAAATACCAGCGCCTGACGCGAGTATAGCAAAATACTCTTCATTTAACGGAATGGATACTAACTTACCTACCGGCCCGGTTTGGTCAATGGCATTCAGTATCCGTTCACCTTCGATGAAGCGTTTACCATTAATAAACATTTGAAACTTGGAACAGAAAGTCAACGGTTGAAAATCGTCTATGAAAAGTTGCAAAAAAGCGTTGTGAATAACAGCCTCCTTCAGCACATCTGTTGGAATTCTCCAGGTTACCGGCTTGGATGTTTTGGGATCGTATGCCTCACTATACCCGTCACTAACACACACCAAAGGCTTACCTGGTAAATATTTCGAAGATAGCAGGATACGGTCAAAACCCGGCAGATCGCTGGCATCCGGACTCCAGGGGTAGCCGTGCGCCTGAGTCATACGTCCGCAAAAGGGGTCAAAATCTTCCGGCCAGCCAAAGTTTAAATTATCGACATCGCCCAGCCTGATGATATACTCTGCTTCAATAGAGTGAGTTACCACTGCGTGTTGATTTTTCCAGTCAGTATCAGATGACACCGTTTTAATCTGAGCCTGAACAGGTTCAATAGCCATACAGATACTTATCCATAGGACCAGGCACTTATGCACAGTATTCATTTGAAGGTTAATTGACATACATAACTTCAAAGTTAAAAAAATCATAATGGCAGGCCAGGCAGTAGTTGGAGAAACAGAGGTTTAAACGATAGTCCGTGTGGGCAAAGACCACGTAAGAGGGTGTAGCCAAGTCGCAAATAATCCAATTACTTAGTAGATTAGCGGGCCTAATAAACTACGCTTATGATATTCGACCTCGACATGATTAAAAAGGTTTACCGCGAACTGCCGGGCCGCATCGCCCGAGCGCGTAAAACGGTAAACCGCCCCCTCACCCTATCGGAAAAAATCTTGTTTTCGCACCTGCACAGCGACCAGAAACCGGAGGATTTTGTACGCGGAAAATCGTACGTCAACTTTTCACCCGACCGGGTGGCCATGCAGGACGCCACCGCCCAAATGGCCCTGCTTCAGTTCATGTCGGCCGGAATACCTAAAGTCCGGGTGCCTTCCACCGTGCATTGCGACCATCTTATTCTTGCTAAAAACGGGGCAGCCCAGGATTTGAAGGAATCACTCACCGCCAGCGGTGAAGTATTCAATTTCCTTGAATCAGTATCCAACAAATACGGTATTGGCTTCTGGAAACCCGGGGCCGGAATCATCCACCAGGTTGTTCTCGAAAACTACGCTTTCCCCGGAGGCATGATGATAGGCACCGACTCCCATACGGTTAACGCAGGTGGCCTGGGTATGGTGGCTATCGGTGTTGGTGGTGCCGATGCTGTGGATGTAATGTCGGGCATGCCTTGGGAACTTAAGTGGCCCAAACTGATTGGCGTTAAATTAACAGGCAAACTCAGCGGATGGACCTCTTCCAAGGATGTTATCCTGAAAGTGGCCGGCATTCTTACAGTAAAAGGGGGCACGGGCGCCATCGTTGAATATTTCGGCCCGGGAGCATTAACCTTATCATGTACCGGCAAAGGGACGATTTGTAACATGGGCGCTGAAATTGGCGCTACAACGAGTACCTTCGGCTATGATGAAAAAATGGCTCAATACCTGCGCGGTACCGGTCGCAAAGAAGTAGCCGACCTGGCTAACAAAGTAAAAGAACACCTGACGGGCGACCCTGAAGTATATGCGAACCCCGAAAAATATTTTGATCAGGTAATAGAAATTGATCTCTCCACCCTGGAGCCGCACATCAACGGCCCCTTCACCCCCGACCGCGCCATACCCGTTTCAAAGTTTGCCGATGAAGTGCGCAAGAACGGCTGGCCGCAGCAACTCGAAGTGGGCTTAATCGGCTCATGCACCAACTCATCCTATGAAGACATTACCCGGTCAGCTTCACTGGCTAAGCAGGCCGTAGATAAAAAACTGAAAGCCAAAGCCGAGTTTACCATCACCCCGGGCTCTGAACAGGTACGTTATACCGTTGAACGTGACGGCTACCTGGGCATCTTTGAGAAAATGGGTGGCGTAGTGCTGGCCAACGCTTGTGGTCCGTGCATCGGGCAATGGGCGCGCCATACCAACGATCCGAACCGGAAAAATTCAATCATCACATCTTTCAACCGGAATTTCGCCAAACGTAACGATGGTAATCCGAATACGCACGCATTTGTGGCCTCACCGGAAATAACTACCGCATTTGCCATTGCCGGAGACCTTACCTTCAATCCGCTGAAAGACACATTAATTAATGAAGAAGGCAAACCTGTAAAGCTGGACGAGCCCACCGGTGTGGAATTTCCGCCCAAAGGTTTTGATGTGAAAGACCCGGGCTACGTTGCTCCTGCCAAAGACGGGAGTAAAGTACAAGTTAAGATTGATCCGAAATCAAACCGGCTGCAGGCGCTAAGCGCGTTTGCACCGTGGGATGGCAAAAACCTTACCGGCTTAAAGCTGCTTATAAAAGCTAAAGGAAAATGCACCACCGACCATATCTCTATGGCTGGCCCCTGGCTACGCTTTCGCGGACACCTCGATAACATCAGCAACAACACTTTAACCGGTGCTGTGAACTACTTCAACGACAAGACCGACAGTGTTAAAAACCAACTCACAGGTGAATATGGCCCCGTGCCGGCCACCCAGCGTGCCTACAAGGCCGCTGGCGTACCTACCATAGTAGTAGGGGATCATAATTACGGTGAAGGTTCATCGCGCGAACATGCTGCCATGCAGCCCCGCCACCTGGGCATACGTGTAATCCTGGTTAAATCCTTCGCGCGCATTCACGAAACCAACCTGAAAAAGCAAGGTATGCTGGCTCTTACCTTTGCAAACGAGAGCGACTACGACAAAATTCAGGAAGATGACACCATCGATATTGTGGACCTCACCTCCTTTTCACCCGATAAGCCATTAACCCTGGTGTTGAACCATAAAGATGGAACAAGCCATACCATCAAAGCTAACCACAGCTATAATGCCGGACAGATTGAATGGTTTAAAGCAGGTTCGGCTCTTAACCTGATGGCCAGACAAATTGCCACAACAGGTAAAAAGAAGACAAATAAGGCGGCCTCAAAGAAAAAACCGGCTAAGAAGAAACCGGCAAAAAAAACAGTGCAGAAGGGTGCTAAAAAGAAAGTGGTTAAGAAGCCGTTAAGAAAAACCGCCAAAGCCAAAAAGGCCACAAGGAAAGTTGTGAAAAAGAAAAAGAAACGCTAACCCCTGATAACGTCCATGAAACAACAATTCGTTACTCCTGCCCGATCGCTCACCAAAGAAACCGAAGCGCTTCTAAACAAGCAGATTGTTATGGAAGGCAAATCGGCAGCCGCCTATTTGTCTATGGGCTCGTGGTGCGAAACCAAAGGCTATGAAACCTCTTCGCAGTTTTTATTTAAGCATTCGGATGAAGAGCGGATGCACATGCTCAAGCTTATTCACTATGTGAATACAGCCGGTGGCCATGGGCTGCAACCCGAGATCACCAAAATAAAACATACCTTTAAAAGCCTGCGCGAGGTTTTTGAAACCGTACTACACCACGAACTGGAGGTTACCCAGTCCATTAACAACATTGTTGACCATTGCTTTAAGATTAAGGATTTTGCCACATTCAACTTTCTGCAGTGGTATGTAATGGAGCAACGCGAAGAAGAGACACTGGCGCGAAGAGCGGTTGAACTTTTCGATCTGATTGGCGAAGAGGGCGTAGGCTTGTGGATGATCGATCAGGAAATCGGGAAGTTAGAGATGTACGCATCAAAAGTTTCGGGTAAACCGGCCTGAGTACTTATAGTACATCGCGCAGCACCATCCTGAACTCGTTGAGCATCATAGCTGTTGCACCCCAAACCACTTCGCCTTCAATCTCGAAATGAGGAGCCAGCATGGTGTAGCGGTTGGCCACACGGATTTCTTTTGATTTTATGGCGTTGTCGTTAAGGATATCGGAAAGTTTACCCGAAATAATCCGCACCACTTCATGATCATCCGGTTTAAACAAAGCAGGGGCATTGGTAAACCCAACTATAGGTGTTACCATAAAGTTGCTGGGTATTACAAAAAAGTTACTGAGTTTACCCAGTATCTGAACACGGGCCGGGTCAATACCAATTTCTTCATAAGTCTCCCGCAAAGCCGTTTCTTCCGGAGTCTCACCGGCTTCGGCCTTGCCTCCCGGAAAACTAATTTGTCCGCTGTGGAGCCCCTCATAATCGGGGCGTTTAATCAGCGGAATCATAAGTGAATCAGCCTGTGGGTACAGCAACATCAGTACACTGCCCGGCCTGGGCGGAATTTTATGTTCAAACCGGGGAATAACCTCGCCAAGGGGCTTGGCCCGCAGCGGCTCGTGCGCTAAGGCACCGGGTAACGACCCTGCCAAACGTTCGCTTAATGCAGAAAGTAGTCCATGATAGGTCATTGAGAGGACAATTCAGCAGTTTTAAAAAAGCTAAACTATTTAATCTTTAACACAGTAAATTAAATATTTGTTAAATTTCAAATGGGATAAATCATCCTACTTCGTTAAATTAAACTAAACCAAAAACCTATGAAGCAAGTTTACCGCATGGCGCGTGCAGCTTTGTTTCTGCTTATGTTGAAAACAGCAGTTGCCCACGCGCAAAACTATTCCGTAACAGGAACAGTTAAAGATGCCCGAACCGGATACGGGATGGCGGGCGTTAATGTTATCGTTAAAGGTACTCCTCAGGGTGCTATTACAGACAGTAATGGCGGATTTGTGCTGAATGTACCCAGTAGTCCGGCTACTCTTCAGATTTCATTTATCGGTTACCGAACAACCGAAGTCCAGGTAAGCACATCAGTAACCTCGGTTAACATTCTCCTCGAGGAAGATGTGACCAGCCTTGAAGAAGTAGTTATTTCAGGGTTGGCAACAACGGTAAAAAGGACCAACCTGGCCAATGCTGTTGCCAGTGTAGATGGAAAAGAACTGATGGGAACTACCAACCCGCAAACGTTGGATTATGCATTGTACGGGAAGCTTACAGGAGTGAACATGAATTCCAATGGCGGGGCTCCAGGTGGAGGTGTAAACGTTAACCTTCGCGGCATTTCAACTCTGGGTGCGGGAGCATCGCAACCCTTGTACATTATTGATGGTGTGTACATGAATAACTCCGCCATCCGTAACGGTCGGTCCGAAGCCAACCAGGCCGGTGCCGGGTCAAATACCAGTAATCAGGATGATGCCGCCAACCGACTGGCCGACCTGAATCCCGATGACATTGAACGGGTAGAAGTATTAAAAGGACCATCCGCTGCGGCTATTTATGGAACTCGTGCAAATGCAGGCGTGGTAATCATCACCACAAAAAAAGGTAAACAGGGTAAAACCAAACTCACGTTCAGCCAGGACCTGGGTTTCGCTAAAGCACAAAACCTTAATTTTTATGAACCCTGGAATGAAGACAAAGTTGTTTACTATCAAACCGAATACCTCGGTAACGTAGCCGCCATACCTGCAGAAGTAGCGGCATTGAACCAGGCTATTGCCGAAGGACGAAACCTGGACTTAGAAAAGGAAATGTATGGCGAAACCGGATTCCTTACCAATACACAAATAAGCCTTTCGGGAGGAAATGAAAAAACTTCCTTTTTTGTTTCGGGAGGCCTGCAAGACGAAGATGGCATTATCAAGTTTACTGGGTTTAAACGCTATTCCATCCGCGCCAATATTGACCATTCCATTTCCGATAGGATAAAATTTGGATTAAACACCAATTACATAAAAACTGACAACCAACGGGGCTTTACCGGTAACCAAAATAATACCGGAGGCAGTTTGGGTTATGCTATCGCCTATACGCGTTCCTACCGAAACCTGAAACCCGATGCTAACGGTAACTACCCGGACAATCCCGATTTCAACGATAATCCTTTTGCCATCCGGGATCTTGCCGAAAACAACCAGTTCATCAACCGGTTTATTACATCAGGTAACTTAAGTATAGGTATTTTACAAAAGCCCAACTATGATCTGAAATTTGTAGTAAACGGAGGTGTTGACTATATGGGCGCAAATACGAAAGTGTATATGCCCGAAATTCTGCAGCATCAACGTGCGTTGCCCAACCCTGGTGATGTTATATACGGTAATCAAAATGACCTTAATTCAAACATTCAGGGATTTCTCGTTTTTAACCTCGGTAAAGGTGAAACGAATTTCAGCACACAAGCAGGAGCTGTTCGACTTGATCAGAACTCGAAATATCAACTCATCCGCGGACAAGGTTTAAATGGCGGCCAAAGCAACCTTGCCTACGCTCAGGTTGTATCCAACATGTCGCAGATCAATCAGAAAACTTCCGATGTCGGCATTTATGCACAGCAAGAAGTTAACTGGGGCGATAAGCTAATCGGAACTTTAGGCGTGCGCCTCGATAAATCAACCCTGAACCTGGATCAGGACAAATTCTACAGCTTCTATAAAGGATCGCTTGCAGCCAATATTTCAAATTTTGGTTTTTGGAATGTAGAAGCCGTCAACCAGTTTAAGTTGAGAATGGCTTATGGCCAATCTGGCGGCTTGCCACTCTATAACCGCACTTTTGTGGTACTTAATTCGCAACTCATTGGGGGAGAAATTGGTTTTCAGGTCGGTACCCGGGATGTGGATCCTAACCTGAGACCCGAAATTGCCAATGAATTGGAATTCGGTATTGATGCAGGATTTTTAGAGAATAAAATATCGCTGGAAGCAAGCTATTATATTAAAAATGTAAACGACCTGATTATTGACCTGGTACCGGCAGAATCTACCGGGATTAACGCAATTGCTACCAATGGAGCTGACCTTCAAAACAAAGGCATCGAACTGGCTTTAGGTGCAACACCGGTATCCAATAACCAAATCAACTGGTTTACCCGCGTGGCCTGGTGGAAAAACCGTGCTGAAATAACCAATCTTAAAATTCCGGCTTACACGTTTGGCGGATTTGGTACCGCCTTAGGCACCTATATCATAGCAGAAGGCTTCTCACCTACTACCATTGTAGGAACTCCTGTGGATGTGGATAACCCTACCCCCGTACCCGGTGTTCGGGTTATTGGCGACCGCCAAGCCGACTTTGATATGTCGTGGTACAACTCAGTTACGTTGTTGAAAAACTTTGAATTGTCGTTCTTATTGCATTACAAAAAAGGTGGTGATAACATCAATCTTTCAGCATTGCTGTGGGATGATGGCGGTTCAACACAAGGATACATGAATGACCCTGATGGCGATGGACTTGTTTTTGGATTAGGTCGTTTACTCGACTGGGTTGGAACAGGACAAGGCCGTGTACCAGCAACCTATATTCAGGATGCTACCTATTTAAAACTGCGCGAAGTTGGCCTCTATTACAACGTACCCAAAACCATTTCATCCGGATGGTTTAACGGGGCTATTAACAACATTAAAGTTGGTTTTTCGGCTAATAACATCCTGCTTTCAACCAAATATGGAAGTTATGACCCAGAAGTTTCAAACTTTGGCGCACAGCCAATTAACTCTAATGTTGAAGTTACCCCCTATCCGAGTTCGCGAAGATATTTCTTCCACCTGACTGTTGATTTTTAAAACCGTAAACATGAATACCATGAAAATAAGGATAATCATTTTAACACTCTGTCTGGTAGTGCTCAGCCAGACGGCCTGTGAAATAGAAACCGTAGTTGACCCAGACAACCCTACGCTGGCAGGAGTGCTTAACAATGCCTCCAAAGCACAGTTACGCGTCCTGGTAACCGGCCTGGAGGCACGTCACCGGGCCTACTTTGAAAATGCTACTGAAATGTTCGGCAGTTTTGCGCGCGAAGTTGCACCATTTTTTGCATCCGACCCACGTTTTGGAAACGATTGGTATGGAACCACCACCTATCCGGATTTCTTTGCCTCTAATGGTACATACTTATTGCCCTACCTCGCTGTTAAACAAGCCAATGTGTTGATTCAATCTGTAAACAACACCACAGCGGTTAATGCGCAGGAAGCAGCCGGCTATATCGGTTTTGCAAAAACCATTAAAGCCTATCAGTTGTTGTGGCCGCTTATGCAACAATATCAAAATGGCATCCGGATTGATGTTGAGCAAACGCTTAACCCGGGACCTATCGTAGATTTCAGCACAGCACTTGCTGCCATCCGCTCATTACTGAATGAAGCCAAAGCTGATTTACAAAATGCCGGAAGCTCATTTGACTTTACACTAACCATGGGCTTTTCAACACCGGCTGAATTTATTAAAGTAAACCGGGCCATTGCCGCAAGGGCTGCGCTTTATGCTGAGGATTTTGCGGGTGCCTTAACCGCACTCAACGAATCATTCATGGATTTAAATGTTACACCGGCTACTCAGGAGAAAATGTATATCGGACCCGTGCATGTTTATGGAAACAGTCCGGATGTTGAAAACCCACTGTTTTACAACAAGGATGTTCCTACCAATACCATCCTGATTGTACACCCGGCCATGATTGATGATTTGCTTCCTGGCGATGAGCGTGGTGAAAAATTCTTCCATCGGACTAACATTGTAAATTATGGACCTATTCCTTTCCCCGGTGAATACCAGGATAACCGGTGGAATACCAACACCGATCCGATTCCATTCATCAGAAATGAGGAATTGATTTTAATAAAGGCTGAAGCAGAAGCCCGTAAAAGTACTCCTGACTTCGCAGCAGCTTTTACAGCCATTAATGTGGTACGCAACACCTGGGGATTGGCCGACTATACCGATGGAACTCCAACGGTTGATGAAACCATTGAAGAAATCCTCTTTCAGCGCAGATACTCGCTGTGGGCAGAAGCCGGCCACCGGTGGATTGATCTGCGCAGAACAGGTCGGTTAGATGCTGCTCATGTTGATCTTACCTATGACCGAGGCGATCCGCCATCAAGTACGCAACTGATAACCCAGGTGGAGAGAAGAGCTTCCGAAACCAATTGGGACGAAAACAATTAACCATAACTGTTCAGTAAGGGGCTCCGGCCCCTTACTTATTTACACTGTAACAAGTACAGTTTTTTGTTTTCATTTCTCATTACAGATTCCCTGTAAGCCTTACATGCTTCGGCTTCATTCAAATCAATCCAATATGCCTCGGCCAAATACGCATAAACATCCTCAACAAACGGATCCATATCAACAGCCTGTTTAAGTAAACGAATTGCGGCAGCAGCATCTTTTATTTTCAGATAATAAATGCCCTTGTTACGGTAAGCCCAGGCATTAGCCGGATCGTTGATGATACTCTGGTTAATATCATCTGCAGCTTCCTGCAATTCTCCTTTTAACAATTTAATATACCCGCGGTTGTTGAGATAGTATGAATCACCGGGTTTCAGGAGTAAGGCCTGCGTAATATATTTTTCGGCTTCTGCTAAATCGGAAACAGCCGCATACACCAGTGCCAGCGCATTGTACGCATCGGATTCATCCGCTTTAATAATCAAAGCTTCTTCAAGGGCAATTTTTGCGCTGTCGTACTGGCGGGCATAGAAGTATACCGTACCGAGGTTTATCCATAACTCTGTATTACGAAAATCCATTGTAAGGGCCCGCCTGAATGACGCTTTAGCCCGGTTATAATCACGCAACCGGGTGTATATCAATCCCTGCAAAAAGTAAACAGGCATGGTATCGGGTTTAAGCTCCACCAACCGGTTAACATCGGTTAACGCCCGATCAGGAAGGTTCAATTCATAATAGGTATTAGCCCGGTTAAACAGGCTGTTTAAAAAACCTGGTTTACACCCCAACGCCCGGTTATAGTACTCTAGTGCTTCGGCATAATTCTTTTGCCGGTATTGTACCGTACCCAGGTTATTCAGCGCATCGGCATAACACGAATCGATTGCCAGAGCAGCATTTAAATTCTTTATGGCCGATTCAAAGTTTTGCTTAACCAGGGCTTCGTTCCCTTTCAGTAAAAATCGTTGTTTACGCGTCAGTTCAGAATCGCACCCCAAAACGGCTGCAAGTAACACCCCAAATACCAGCATCCGCACTAAAAACATCGAATGGAATTTCAGGATTAAATTCTTTATTTGCATAGGTACATTATGGCTATCAATACGGAATACGAAAACGAAGTAAGACGGCTGCTAAAACTTAATAAACGTTCTGAAGCCGTTCGCTATTTACAAAACACGTTGAACCTTTCAAACACCGATGCTGACCGCCTGGTGCAGGCCGTAGAAAATGAAATTGCTAACGAAAACCTTTACCCCAAAAACCCGGCCGTTAAAAACGCTGCTGGTTGTGGTAAAGTTGTACTAAAGGTTATCAGTCTCGGGTTTGGCTTATTCGGAGTGGTATTTATCCTGATTGGCATAGGGACCTACATGTTGTTTAATTACATCGAAGAAGATGCTGTGGAAGTGCAGGGTCGTGTTGTTGAACTTCGGCCCAGTCCAAACAAAGGTGGCGGCATGGCCCCGGTTATTGAATACGAATGGAACGGAGAAACCAAAACACATTACAGTGAAGTGTACTCTTCCCCTCCCGATTTTGAAACAGGTCAGGCTATTCCGGTATGGGTTAACCCTGAAAACCCGGATAGCGTTACGGTTATTTATGAAGGAACCGGCTGGGTATTTATTTCAGTATTTGGCGGGATTGGGATAGTCTTTTTTATCATCGCCATTGTTTTATTCCGGTTTGGAAAAAAAATGAATAGCCCGCTTTGATAATTCCACGATGTTTCGTTGCTTTGGACCAGCAATGAATTACAGGAAGAACATAAACAATCATCACCACCATCATGTTAACACCATGTTGCGTGGCAGGTTTATGTTTTAACTAACCCCTAAAGACTTTTAAAAAGGCTTGCCGCGATTACGGCAGGCCTTTTTTATTTCAGGCAATTGCAGAAGTTAAATGAGAACAGGTAACAAACTAAACGTATGAATGAACGATTGCGCATCGCTTTACAGAAATCCGGGCGTCTGCAGGAAGGGTCATTAAAGTTATTGAAAGACTGCGGACTTCACATCAGTAACGGAAAAGACCAGTTGAAAACACAAGTGGCCAATTTTCCCGTTGATATACTCTTTCTGCGCGATGACGATATTCCCCAATATATTGAAGATGGCGTTGCAGATGCCGGGGTCATTGGCGAAAACGTCTTCATGGAAAAACAAAAAAGAGCGGAAATCATTAAACGGCTCGATTTTGCCAAATGCCGCCTGGCCCTTGCTGTGCCGAAAACAATCAGCTATCCGGGTTTGGATTGGTTTAATGGTAAAAACATCGCCACCTCCTACCCCAACCTGGTTAGCGATTTTCTAAAACGCCACAACATCAGTGCAGGCATTCACGAAATCAGCGGCTCGGTAGAAATTGCTCCGGGTATCGGTTTAGCCGATGCCATCTGCGACATCGTAAGTACCGGCAGCACCTTGCTCAGCAACGGTCTTAAAGAAGTGGAAGTAGTTATGCAATCGGAAGCGGTTCTGGTTTGCGGAACCCTGAATCAGAGGAAAAAGAACATCCTTGACAAACTGGCCTTCCGCATAGAAACCGTACAGCAGGCACGAAATAATAAATACATTCTGCTCAATTGCCCGAACGAAGCCATCGAGGCAATTACACAAGTAATTCCGGGCATGAAAAGCCCCACCATTCTGCCGCTGGGAAAACCCGGCTGGAGTTCGCTCCACTCGGTAGTCAATGAAAATGACTTTTGGGAAAAAATCGATCTGTTAAAAAACCTGGGAGCGGAAGGAATTTTAGTAGTACCCATTGAGAAGATGATTAGATAGCCACACATAGCAAGACTTAAGGTAGTTAATCGAAGATTCTTAGCACGAATAACAAATAACCAACAACTAACAACTAAATGAACCTCTACAACAATCCTTCCCGAAACACCTGGCCTCAACTTTGTGAACGACCGCAACTGCAGCTGGAGTTTCTGGAGAGTTCTGTTAAAAATATTCTTGCCCGGGTTAAGCAAAGCGGGGATTATGCCTTAGTGGAACTCACCAAACAATATGATCAGGTGGAGATCACAGGCATTCAGGTAACCGAAAAGGAAATTCAAACTGCTGCAGCCTTACTTGATAATGCATTAATAGGAGCCATTGAAACAGCCGCATCCAACATTGAAAAATTTCACAAGGCGCAACTCCGGGAAGTAGAGATTATTGAAACGATGCCGGGTGTTCAATGCTGGCGAAAAGGAATTGCCATCGAAAAAGTGGGGATCTACATCCCCGGAGGAACCGCACCGTTGTTTTCAACCGTTTTGATGCTGGCCATGCCGGCAAAGATCGCAGGATGCCGGGAGGTAATTCTTTGTTCCCCACCCGATAAACAAGGAAACATTCACCCGGCTATTTTATTTGCGGCACAACGAACAGGTGTCACTAAAATTTTTAAAGTTGGCGGGGCACAGGCCATTGCCGCGATGGCCTATGGTACGGAAACTATCCCGAAAGTGAACAAAATTTTCGGACCGGGAAATCAGTACGTTACCAAGGCCAAGCAACTGGTAAACCAGGAGGGAACAGCTATTGATTTGCCGGCCGGACCCAGCGAAGTGCTGGTTTGGGCCGATGAATCCGCCAACCCCGTATTTGTGGCAGCCGACCTCCTATCGCAGGCCGAACACGGTACCGACAGCCAGGTGATGCTTGTTGCCAACACCACCACGGTTGCTGAAAAAATTGTGCAGGAAGTTAACCGGCAATCACCTCAGTTACCCCGTAAGGAAATTGCAGAACAAGCGCTCCGCAACAGCCGAACATTAGTTTTTGATAACGACAAGGATGCACTGGATTTTGTAAACACCTATGCCCCCGAACATTTGATTATCAGCAAAAACAATGCTGATGAACTGGCCGGGGAAATCATCAATAGCGGTTCGGTATTCATCGGTAATTATACGCCCGAAGCCGCGGGCGACTATGCCTCAGGAACCAATCATACATTGCCTACGAACGGGTACGCCACTGCTTATGCCGGAGTATCGGTTGAGAGTTTCTTAAAATACATCACCTTTCAGAAAATATCGGAAGAGGGAATAAAAAAGTTAGGACCTGCTGTTGAGATTATGGCAGAAGCTGAGGAGCTGTATGCACATAAGCAGGCTGTTCGTGTGAGGCTCGATTTCATTAGTTGATAGGTGATAATTTTTAGTTGTTAGCTGACCGATAACATTATGAATATACTTTCATTAGTTCGTAAAAATATTCAAACCCTGAGACCCTACTCCACTGCGCGGGACGAATATGAGGGAACAGCCGAAGTGTACCTGGATGCCAACGAAAACCCTTTCCCTTCAGCATTCAACCGGTATCCCGATCCGCACCAGCGAAAGCTTAAGCAAAGCATCAGCGCCTTGAAAAATGTTCCATCTGAAAATATTTTTCTGGGCAATGGAAGCGATGAAGCCATCGACCTGATCATCCGCGCATTTTGCGAGCCGGCAACCGATTCTATACTAATTACAGAACCAACCTACGGAATGTATGCCGTGTGCGCAGGTATAAACAATGTAACGATTAAAGTAGCCCGGCTTAATACCGCTTTCGATTTGGACCTGCAGGCTGTAAACCAGTTGCTGGATTCATCTGTAAAAATTATTTTTCTGTGCTCTCCCAACAACCCTACAGGCAACCTGCTTTCGAAAGGAATGGTGCATAGCCTTCTAACCGGTTTTAACGGCATCGTAGTTATTGATGAAGCCTATATTGACTTTGCCAGCGATGTGGGTTTTCTTCCTTTACTGAATAAATATCCCAACCTGGTTGTGTTGCAAACTTTTTCGAAGGCATGGGGGCTGGCCGGCCTGCGCCTTGGGATGGCCTTTGCTTCAGAAACTATAATTGCTGTGTTAAACAAAATTAAGTACCCCTACAACATCAGCGTCATTACCCAGCAAACAGCCCTGAAAAGCATTTCCACTGAATTAAAAGACAAACAGGTGGAACTAATAAAACACGAGCGTAACAAACTCATGGAACAGTTAACAGGCATTTCCGGAGTGATTAAAATTTACCCTTCCGATGCCAACTTTCTGCTGGTAAAATGTACGGATGCCAAAGGCCTGTATAACCATCTTCTTAATCGGGGAATTATCGTGCGCGATCGTTCAACCGTAGCCTTATGCGATGGTTGCTTACGCATAACGGTGGGCACACCCGAAGAAAATACAAAACTTATGATAGCCTTAAAAAATCTATGAAACGTGTATTGTTTATTGATCGTGACGGCACACTGATTATTGAACCGCACGACCAGCAAATTGACAGCCTTGAGAAGCTGGAATTTTATCCTGGCGTTATGCAATGGTTAAGCCGGATTGCCAGCGAAACGGATTTTGAACTGGTTATGGTTACCAACCAGGATGGCCTGGGTACAGCAAAATTTCCGGAAGATTCCTTTTGGCCCGCTCATAATAAAATGATCAAAACATTGGCGGGAGAAGGAATTACCTTTTCAAACGTTTTTATCGACCGTTCATTTCTTCACGAAAACAAACCTACCCGTAAACCCGGAACAGCCCTGCTAACCGGATACCTTTCAGGAAAGTACGACTTAGCCAACTCATATGTTATTGGCGACCGGCTAACCGATGTGGAACTGGCGTATAACCTGGGCTGTAAAGCCATTCTGATAAACGATGGTTCGCTGTGTGAAAAACTGAAAGCCGTGGCTTTTTCAACTGCACTTCAGCTGACTACTACAAGTTGGAAAACCATTTATGAATTATTGGCTAAACCCGTGCGTGCGGCAGCGGTTACCCGTAAAACCGCAGAAACCGAAATTACAATTACCCTGAATATTGACGGCAGTGGTAAAGCATCCATTCATACCGGCCTGGGCTTCTTCGATCACATGCTTAACCAACTTGCACGCCATGCAAACCTGGACCTTACCGTATCGGTGCTAGGCGACCTGCATGTAGATGAACACCATACCATCGAAGATACTGCCCTGGCCCTGGGCGAGGCGTTTCACAATGCACTTGGCAATAAACGCGGCATCGAACGATATGGATTTGTGTTGCCGATGGACGATTGCCTGGCCCAGGTAGCCGTTGACTTTGGCGGAAGGCCCTGGCTGGTGTGGGACGCTGAATTTAAACGCGAAAAAATCGGGGAAATGCCAACGGAAATGTTTTTGCACTTCTTTAAATCATTTTCCGATACGGCAAAATGCAACCTGAACATAAAAGCCGAAGGCACAAACGAGCACCATAAAATTGAAGCGATATTTAAAGCCTTCGCTAAAGCAATTAAAATGGCCGTTAAAAAAGAAGGAATTGATTTACCAAGTACAAAAGGAGTACTGGAATAAGTTGGCGGTACAGGTTCATAATTCGCACCTTATGCGTACAGTAATACTAAAATATAACGCAGGCAACATCCAATCCGTGTCGTACGCACTACAGCGGTTGGGTGTTGATTTTGAAATTACCGATGATATAGAAAAAATTCAGTCGGCCGATAAAGTAATCTTTCCCGGTGTAGGCCAGGCCCAAACCACAATGCAACACCTACGCGAACGGAAACTGGACGTGGTCATCCGCGAATTGCAACAACCGGTATTGGGAATTTGCCTGGGTATGCAGTTGCTTTGCCGGCACTCGGAAGAAGGCAATACACCATGCCTGGGTATATTCGATGAAACGGTTAAACGCTTTGAGCCCGATGCCCGCCACAAAGTTCCTCACATGGGGTGGAATCAGGTTGAGTGTACAGATAACGGTACTCACCCCGGAATACCACAAGGCAGTTATTACTTTGTACACAGTTATTATGTGCCGGTAAACAGGTACACCCTTGCCCGGTGCCACTACACGCTTCCGTTCTCCGCCATTATGAAAAAAGATAATTTCCTGGCGGCACAGTTTCATCCGGAAAAATCGGCTGAAGCCGGTGAGCATTTTTTACGCTATTTTCTTCAATCCTTTTAATTCGGCTTATGAGAATGAAAATCATACCGGCAATTGATATAATCAACGGCAAATGCGTAAGACTTATCCAGGGAGATTTTGGCAAAGTTACCGTGTACAGCAAAGACCCCGTTCAGGTAGCACAGCAGTTCGAGAAAGACGGGTTTGAATACCTTCATTTGGTTGACCTTGATGGAGCACGCAATGGCCAGGTGACCAACTGGAGAATACTAGAGAAAATTGCCGAAACTACAGCCCTCAAAACTGATTTTGGCGGTGGCGTAAAAACTGAAGAAGAAATCGAGCGGCTGATGGGCCTGGGCGTGGAGTATATTAATGTGGGCAGCCTGGCCGTTCAGCAGCCCGACACGTTCAAAGCATGGATTAAAAAATTCGGTGCAGATAATTTTATTCTCAGTGCCGATGTACTGAACGAAAAAGTACAGATTACCGGCTGGCAGCAACAAACGGATCTGTCGGTTTACGATCTGATTAAACAATACAGCACCCTGCACCATGTAACCTGCACCGACATCGGCACAGATGGCACGTTAAACGGACCGAATGTTACCCTGTATAAAAAACTAAAGGCTAAATTCCCGAAAATGGGCATCATCGCCAGCGGAGGAATTGGCTCCGCTGATGACCTGGAAGAGTTGAATTACCTTAAACTCGAAGGAGTCATAATCGGAAAAGCCTTGTATGAAAAGAAGATAACAGCCGAAGAACTAAAAAACCGAAACTTACTGTAAATGCTAACCAAACGCATCATTCCCTGTCTGGATGTACAAGGCGGTCGCACTGTTAAAGGCATCAACTTCAACAACCTGCGCGATGCGGGCAACCCGGTTGAACTGGCCGAACGTTATGCACAGCAAGGAGCTGACGAACTGGTGTTTCTGGATATATCAGCATCAGAAGAAGAACGTAAAACCATGGCCAGCTGGGTTAAAGCCGTTGCCCGTAAAATCAACATACCGTTTACAGTGGGTGGAGGTATATCATCGATACACGATGTAGCCCGTTTACTGGAAGCCGGTGCTGACAAAGTAAGCATTAACTCGGCCGCTGTGCGTAATCCCACCCTGCTGGATGAACTCGCAACTCACTTCGGATCACAGTGCATAGTATTGGCCATTGACGCACGCAAAATCCATAACGGATGGATGGTGCACACGCATGGCGGAAAAATACCAAGCGATAGAAAACTTTTCAGTTGGGCCAAAGAAGCCCAGGAACGCGGAGCCGGAGAGATATTATTTACCAGCATGGACCACGATGGCACTAAAAACGGTTTCGCTATTGACCCGTTGGAAAAACTTCACCAACTCCTCACCATCCCAATTATTGCTTCGGGAGGTGCCGGCAACCCTAATCACTTTTCCGATGTATTTACATTAGCCAAAGTCGATGCCGCATTGGCGGCCAGCGTATTTCACTTTGGCGAAATCAGCATACCGGAACTAAAAAAGTTTTTATTCAACCTCCATATACCCGTTCGACTATGAAACCCGACTTCTCCAAAAACAACGGATTAATCCCTTGCATCATTCAGGATTACAACACAAAACAAGTACTCATGCTGGGATACATGAATGAAGAAGCCTGGCTCAAAACACGGGCCGAAAAGCGTGTAACCTTTTTCAGTCGCTCAAAAAGCAGGCTATGGACTAAGGGTGAAACTTCGGGCAATTTTCTTGAACTCGTTGATATAAAAACAGATTGTGACCATGACACACTGCTTATAAAAGCAAAGCCATCAGGCCCTGTTTGCCATACCGGTTCGGATACGTGTTTCTATGAGAAAAATGATTCATGGACCTTACAATCCCTGGAAAAAATTATTCAAGACAGAAAAGCCAATCCTAAAAGCGGCTCTTACACTACATCGCTGTTTCAGTCGGGCATAAACAAAATAGCGCAAAAAGTTGGTGAAGAAGCAGTGGAATTGGTTATTGAAGCAAAGGACACCAATGATGAACGCTTTTTGAATGAAGCGGCCGACCTGTTGTACCACCTGCTGGTATTACTCACCGCACGCAATAAAACACTTGAAGACGTAGAGCAGGTTTTGAAAGAGCGGCATCGCTGATTTTTCTGACTGGAAAAGACCAATTGTCAATTGGCATACAATTTTTACGATTCAGGTTTCGAGGTCATACCTTATCTTTCAGCATGAAACCGAACGAAGTAAAAATCATTAATGGTTATCCGTTTATCCGTTACGAGCGGGAGACCTACCCCGAACATGAAGTAATCTCACGCACCGGGGCATTCTTCGACTGGATGAACCAGCGCAGAACGGTGCGCGATTTCTCCGATAAACCTGTTCCCAGGCAGGTTATTGACAAGTTGATACTCACCGCCTCTACTGCGCCCAGCGGTGCCCACAAACAGCCGTGGACATTCTGTGTGGTTGAAAATCCGGAGCTGAAAAAGAAAATTCGGGAAGCAGCCGAACAGGAGGAGTACGAAAGTTACACAAGCCGGATGAGCGAAGAATGGCTTAACGTCATTAAACCCCTGCAAACCGATTGGCACAAACCCTTTCTGGAAACAGCACCTTACCTGATTGTGGTATTTAAACAACTTTACGAGTTAAGACCCGATGGTTCCAAAAGCACGAATTATTATGTAAGTGAATCGGTAGGTATTGCCTGCGGGTTTCTTTTGGCTGCCATCCATCATGCCGGACTTGCTGCACTAACCCACACGCCAAGCCCGATGAACTTCTTGAGTAAAATCCTGAACCGACCGGAAAATGAGAGGCCCTTTTTGCTACTCCCGGTGGGTTATCCTGCCGAAGAAACTTATGTGCCCGATTTGAAAAGAAAAACCATCTCTGAAGTTGCCGTATTTTACTGACAATTAATAGTGGATATCGGCATAAACACCATTCGAACAGGTACGGCACGAAAGTTTACCGGTTAATGCGCTGGGCTTAAACATAGATTTCCCCAGCAGCATACGCACGCACTCCTGAATGCCTTCGGTAATGGAAGGGTGCGGATGAACACACTCGGCAAGTTCTTCAATGCCCTTGTCCATTGAAATTAAAAGGGCTACCGCCTGTATAGCGCTGGAGGCGTGATTACCCACCACCTTCATGCCCAGTATTTTCATCTGCTCATCGTTAGAAACAAGCAGCTTAATAAAGCCCTGCGTGTTTCGCTTGGCAATAGCACGGGGTATGCAACTGTAATCAAGCGTAACTACTTTGTAATCAATTCCTTTTTCCCGGGCTTGCGTTTCGTTCAGTCCCACACCGGCAACCTCGGGATTTAAAAACATAATGGTACTGATGTTCTCATACACAAGCTTGCGGTCAGGCTTGCCAAAAATCTTCTCAACTGCGTAGCGACCTTCCAGTTCGCCCACATTTACCAACGAAATGTCGGCCGTAATATCGCCTACCGCGTAAATGTTTGAAACGTTGGTTTGTGTGTCGTTATCTTCAATGCCGCGTTTGGAAATATGAATATCCACACGGTTCTCATCCCACAATTCTTCATAATTCGGAGTACGACCTACTGCAACCAGTGCTTTTTCAACATTAAAAATTTCCTTACAGCCATATGTGTACTCCAACTCATACTCCACACGGCCGTTTTTTATTTCCATTCGCACCAGGCGAGAGTTTCGATGTATCAGGACTCCACTGTTTTCCATATTCCGTTCGATAACACGGACAACATCTTCATCCTCGAAGGGCAGAATCCGATCGCCTTTATCAATGAGGTGGACTTTCGTTTTACCAAATCCTGAAAAAATGGTGGCGTACTCGCACCCAATTACACCTGCGCCAACAATAACCATACTCTCCGGAAAATCTTCCATGTTTTCAATCCCTTCGCTGGTCATTACAATTTTCTCATCAATAGGCAGTTCCTGCAGGTGGCGGGGCCGGCTCCCGGTAGCCAGAATAATGTAATCGGTTTTAACAACTTCTTTGTGCAGGCCGTTGGTAATTTCAACTTCGTGCTGGCTTATAAGGCGGGCTGTTCCGGTTTTAAACGTTAGCAGTTTGGAATAGGCAGAATTTTGCAATAACTGCATGTGTTCTTCAAGCAGCGATTTTCGCTCACTTACTGCCCTGCGTACTTCCGCCTGAATTTCTTTATAGGAAATACCGGGCTCCTGGATGTTATACCGCTTTAAACTTCTTCGGAAACTGGCGGCCTCGCGGGAAAGTTCCCACCAGGTTTTTGAGGACAGGGCTCCATTGGTAACTCCGGCACCGCCTACCTGATTACGTTCTATCAGTAAAACTTTCTTTTTGAAATCCAGCGCCCGCATCGCTGCCGCATAGCCCGATGGGCCGGCACCAATAACAACCAAATCGAATTTTTCCATAGAATAAAGCCCTTGTACTATTTTGACCAAACGCCAATTTACCTGTTTAAATCATCATTGCTTATCCTGCAAAGGCAAAAAATTACCGGCTATCATACACCGCACACTCCCACCACCATATTTTTCGATGGTGGGTATGGCGATGGGAATCATACCTACCAAAAGCGAAATGGCATCAAGCTGGCCTGGTAATAACGATTGGAATGCCCGCTCGGAAAGCAGCACATACAACTCGTTATCACGGGTCCTTACTTCCAGCATATTTCCGGCAAAGGCTTTCATCTGTGCATAACTGATGGCAACCACTCTATGGCCTGTTGTCTTTAAGTTGTTTAAAATCAGCTCCTGATCTGCTTCGTCAGGAATGGCATCCAGGCAAACAACAGCAACTTGTGTAGCCACACACATTAATACATTGGTATGATAAATGGGGGTACCCCGTTCATCAACTGCATCAAAGATTATCGGCTCAAACCCTAATTTTCCGGATAACTGCCTAACCAGATTTTCGTTCGTTCGGGGTGAACGGCAAGCATATACAATCCGATTAACATAATCAAACACCAGGCTTCCGGTTCCTTCCAGAAATCGATGTTGGTTTTCTTCCTCCGTCATGTCAATAACGGTTTTAACCAAAAACCGGCTTTTCAACTGGTCAATAATATCAGCCCTGCGCTCAGCTCTGCGGTTTACCGCAAGCATCGGGTACAACACCAATGTTCCGTCTTCGTGCAGCGAAATCCAGTTATTCGGAAATAGTGCATCGGGCTTTACGGGTACAGGTGTATCGTCAAAAACCTGCACATCAATATCGTACGAAAGCAGCCGATCGACCATCCGGTCAAACTCGCCAATGGCCTGTTTGTGAATGTTTTCTTTAATCGAGTTTTCGGCTGGCAGCTGAAAGGCATTTGAGCCTGCCGTTTCCGGATTATACCCGAAGGCTGCCGGACGAACCATGAAAACAGATGCAGGAGCCTGGTGCATAGTTGCCATTACAATTATAAACTTAATTTTACCGGGCAAAATACATTAATCTGAATACATTTTACAGCTATGCTGGATGCTCTCTTAGAAGTCGATAAACAACTCTTACTTTGGCTAAATGGTTTTCATGCTCCATGGCTTGACCCGGTAATATTTACCCTTACTAAAACCATTACCTGGCTACCCCTCTATGTATTACTGCTTTACTTTATTATTAAAGATTATCGAAAAGAAAGTTGGCGGGTACTGATCATGATCGTTGTCACCCTCCTTCTCACGGAGCATATCACCAGCAGTTTTATGAAGCCTTACTTCGAACGGCTGCGGCCATCGCGCGAACCAGAGTTAGCCGGACTATTGCACCTGGTAAACGGATATAAAGGCGGGCTATATGGTTTCGCGTCAAGTCATGCCGCCAACAGTTTTGGCATAGCCATGTTTTTCTGGCTGATGTTCAGAAAGTCAAAATCCTGGATTTGGATATTGTTTACCTGGGCAACTCTTCTGAGCTACACAAGAATTTATCTGGGTGTTCATTACCCGGGCGATATTCTGGTTGGTGCTGTAATTGGAATTGGCTGTGCGGGATTGAGTTATTACCTCTACAACCGATTTTTGGACCCGCTTAAATCAACAAAAAGTTAATTCTCCCGCCCCCTGACCGAAGCTCCGAAAACCGTGCTCGTACTTCGAACACCCGGACTTCCTGCATAATCAACCACAGCGCCCAGTCCGGCAGATACCTCAATCTCATCCGAAACAGAAACAAAAACTTCTGAGCCCATACTTGCTTTGATATAGGCCGACTTACTCTGTAATTCCCTGCCTTTAATTATTCCTCCCATACTGGATTTTGCCTCCAGATATTCTGTACGCCCACTCAATCGTGCAACAGCACCCATAGAAGACTTGAGATAAGTATTCTTAGCTAATACTTCCAATGATACCTCAGCACCCAAGCTGCAGTCAATAAGGAGGTTCTTTGATTTAAGCAAACCGGATGTCTTAACTACGGCACCTGCCTGTGCCTTTACTTCGTCTATATCAGTGTAGTATACTTTTACCCGGATGTAGCCATCCCGCTTTGAATCGGAGCTCCAGTCATTAAAATAATGACGGTTACGAAGTTTTAGTTTAAGCGTGTTGCCGCTTACTCCTGCCACCACATCGTTGGAATCAACGCCTTTATTATAATCAAGTTCCACCCGATTATTATCAGAATAAATCAACTCCACATCGAAGGGGCCAAATACATCAAGGGTTTTGAAACCATCCAGCTTAACCGATTGTTTTTGCGCCCTAACCATTACCGGAAGGCTGCAAATAAGGATTAGAATAATTTTTTTAATCATTATTGAGCAGATTCTGCGCTTATGACGCCAGCCAAAGCCAAAAGGTTGCACTACCCTCTTTGTTTAATTAACCGCTGTATGTATTTGCCGATAATATCAAATTCGAGGTTCACTTGGTTACCGGGGTTCATATTCCTGAAATTGGTGTTTTCGAACGTGTATGGTATGATGGTTACACTAAACCCGGAAGGCGCAGTATTAAAGCAAGTAAGGCTTACCCCGTCAATACAAATAGAACCTTTTTCCACCGTAATATGGCCACCGTCTGCATCGTATTGAAAATCAAACAGCCAACTTCCGCCAACTTCTTTCTTGCCGGTACACATGCCCACCAGGTCAACATGGCCTTGCACAAGGTGGCCGTCAAAACGGCCGTTTACCGGCATGGAGCGCTCCAGATTGATCCATGCACCCTCCTTCCAGTTTGCAAGAGTGGTTTTCTTTAACGTTTCATCGACAGCAATAACCCAATGTGAGCCTCCTTCGACTTTAGTAACGGTGAGGCACACACCATTATGGCAAACGCTTTGGTCAATTTTCAATTCACTGGAGACCGGACTGCTTATACAAAAGTGTTTGTTCGTTTGGTCAGCTACAATCCGTTCAATTTTTCCCAAGCCTTCAATAATCCCGGTAAACATTCTATTTATTCGACTCTAACTTTTGAACTGCTTCTTTCTGATCTGGGCGCAAGGTAGGATATTGGATGCCTAACTGGTCAAGATACGTTTTATATTTTGCCGGATTGTAGTACAGAGGCTTCAGCTTCGGTTTAAAGTCTTCCATGATTTTTTGATTCAGGTATATGGCCGGATTATCTTTCTCGCCAACCAGCGGAGTATATTGGATTTCTTTCGTCTGCTCTTCCTTATAATACGCCCAGGCATTGGCTATGATTTCCGGTTTTAACAACATATCGAGTAAGGTCATCGCTTCAGCTTTAGCTCCATACACAACACCCTTATGCGCTATGGGTGTGGCCATGGTTATGGCGTTACTCCAGTGGTGACCGGGCAGGCCGGGAATATTGGATGGATAGCGCAACACAATGGTAGGCAGCGACCAGCTGATGTCGGCAATATCATCAGAGCCTCCGCCCATGGCCATGAGTTGGCGGCCCATAACGTTAATCGAGCCGGTAGGACTGGGTAAACCCAGCGTATCCAACTTCACGGCAAGGCCTTCTGCTTTTGGCGCTTTCATTTCCAGTTGAACCGCTTTGGCCAATAGTTGATCTTCGGCCGACCATTTCGGCAGGCCGACTTTTTTAATGTTTTCATACATCGTTTCGGCCAGAGGCTTGTTAAAATGACCCGGCCATGCCGACCCAAGGATTTCATAGGTAAATTTTGTGTCGGTCATCATAGCAGCACCTTCGGCAATTTTCACACCTGTGTCAAATAATTTTTTAATGTCCGGATAGGTGCGCTCACGGAAATAATACCACACCGATGCTTTGGAGGGTACTACGTTGGGCTGGTCGCCACCATCGGAAATTACATAGTGCGATCGTTGGGTTAACTCCAGGTGTTCTCTGCGGAAATTCCACCCGATGTTCATCAACTCCACCGCATCCAGAGCACTGCGTCCGCGCCAGGGTGCACCGGCAGCATGTGCAGCCGACCCTTCGAAAGTAAAACGAACTGATACCAACCCGTTGTTGCCTGCGTCACCATAAGAAACCCCCAGGTTACTGCCAACATGTGTAAAGATGCACGCATCAACATCTTTGAAGTAACCGGCACGAACGTAATAAGCTTTTGTACCAACAAGTTCTTCGGCAATACCGGGCCACAACATGAGCGTACCTGATATTTTTTCGCGTTCCATAATTTTTTTGAGCGCCAGTGCGGCAATAATATTCAAAGCCTGTCCGGAGTTGTGCCCTTCTCCATGTCCGGGCGCACCTTCTACTAACGGGTCATGATAGGCCACACCCGGTTTTTGTGAAGCTTTGGGAATACAATCCACATCCGAACCCAAGGCTATAAGCGGTTTGCCCGAACCCCAGGTGGCAATCCATGCGGTGGGCACTCCGGCTATTCCTTTTTGGACTTTAAATCCGTTTTTCTCCAGCAGCGAGGTGAGATAATTGAATGTTTCAAATTCCTGAAAACCAAGTTCCGCATAACTGAAAAGCATATCGTTAATTTGCTGACCAAGCGGGGCAAGTTTTTCAACTTCAGCAACCGCTTCGGTTTTCAGTTTTTCAATCCTCTGGATTTCGGGTTGGGCGTAAAGCAATACCGATGTGCTTAGCAAAAGGAAGGTAAGAATCCGGGTCATAGTACGGTTAGGTTTAGATGTTAATTCCTAAAGTAGCGGATTATACAAGCCAAACCAAACCTAATTATTCGATCGGAAATCGTTGAATTTGCTTCAAAATCAACTAAAAATAAAATTTTGGTTTATTTTATAAACTATTTTATGTTTGTACCGTAAAAGCCGTTATATGGAAAACAAACACGACCATCTGAATCCGCACCAAAGCCTTGAATTGATCGCCAGCATGATCAACCAGGCGAAAGGAAACATACTAAACGGGAGTTTTTATTTTATGCTTTGGGGGTGGGTAATCACCATTTGCAACCTGGGGATGTATTACGTTTATAAGTTCACCGTGTACCAACAATATGCACCTATAGTCTGGACATTATGCATACCCGCCTGGATCATTACCATGATCTACGGCAGCCGGCAGGAAAAGAAGGCGGGTGTCGTAACCCACCTCGACAGGATTTCGATGTGGTTATGGATTGGCTTGGCCATTACCATTTTGCCTGCCTGGATTTTCGGAGCGCAAACGAACTGGATGGTGAACGCCATTGTACTGATGCCGGTGGGCCTGGCCACATTTCTATCGGGCATTATTATCCGTTTTCGTCCGTTAATTCTGGGCGGAATTACATTTTGGATTGCTGGAAGCGTATGTTATTTAGCCGGTCCAATTGAACAATACCTTGTAGGTGCAATTGCCATGGTGTTTGGTTACCTGGTGCCCGGGTATATGTTGAAGAAGTCAAATTAATAATTCATGCTAGCGGAACTTGACCCCCTTCTGCACTCACAATTGCGCCTGGGAGTAATGTCGATTCTTATGAGTGTGGACTCGGCAGAGTTTACATTTCTGGAAGAGAAAACAAACGCAACAGCAGGGAACTTAAGTGTGCAGTTGGATAAACTTTCGGAAGCAGGATACATTACCATTGAAAAATCATTTAGAGGAAAGAAACCGTTAACCACCTGTAAAATCACCCGGAAGGGTATGAAGGCATTTGAGGAGTACGTGGACGCACTTAAAAAATATATTCAACCGTAGCTTGTTATCCATACCATGAAATTATTATTCATCGTCCTCATCACTTTATTTGGTTTCATACTGGCCCATGCCCGGGGTACAGACTCCAAAACCCTGAAACAGGAGATGCCAAAGCTTTCCTCCAAGACTGACCATTGCCGGGATGGCAACCTGCAACAAAAGCCATCCGATATATTAAGGGTGAATCAGAAGAGATTAAAAGAAAGTTTAACCCACGTAGTTAATAACCTTAAATCAGAGCACAATGACAAACGAGCATGACAAATTGTACAAAGAAGCCCGCAAACGGGTAAAGCACAAAAAGAAGTTTTACAGCCACCTGATAAGCTATTTTACCATTGGCTTATTCCTGACCTTCATCAACTGGTACACCAACCCCGAGCACTGGTGGGTGCAGTGGGTATGGCTTGGATGGGGTATTGGTATATTTTTTCATGGCATCAGCCTGTTTAAAAACAATATCCTGTTCGGTGAGAAATGGGAAGAAGAGGAAATAGAGAAGGAAATGGAGCGGATGAAACGTTCATGAACAATTTGAAGATGAAATAATTTGAAGATTTGAAAATGACTTATAACTAAAAGTGTTTTTCATTTTCAAATTAGCTAATTTTCAAATCTTCAAATTAAACTTATGGAGTTCGGCCGCATTTCTTCTGATGAATTGGATAAGGTGGATTTCACCCTCCCACCCGATAAGCCCGAAACCACTGCGCTGCTTAACAAGCAATCAAAAAAATCGAAACCAAATGTTTTTGTCGGATGCGCCAAGTGGGGTCGCCCCGATTGGGCTGGCAAAATTTATCCACAAGGAACAAAGGCCGGAGATTTTCTCGAACACTATGCAAAGCAGTTCAACTGCATTGAATTAAACGCCACCTTCTACCGAATGCCTACGCGCAAACAAACCAACGGATGGAAAAGCAAAGTGGGTGATGATTTTAAATTCTGCCCGAAGTTTGTTGACCAGATCACGCACCTCAAACGACTGAAAGATGTAGGTGAACTTACCGATCGGTTTTTGGATGGCATCTCAGGCTTTGAAAAAAATCTTGGTCCGGTTTTTCTGATGCTACATCCCGGCATGGGACCTAAAACGCTGGAAACACTGGAAGCCTTTATTCAATCGCTTCCGAAAGACATTGAGCTTTATACCGAATTACGACACAAAGATTGGTTCGCCAACGCGGAAGCCTTTGATGCCGTTTTCGGCATGCTGGAACGAAACAAATCAGGCTCCGTAATAACCGATGCTTCCGGAAGAAGGGATTGTGTGCACATGCGTCTCACCACTCCATCAGCTTTTATTCGTTTTGTAGGCAATGGCCTCCACCCTACCGATTATTCGCGCTGCGATGATTGGGTTAATCGCATGAAAGCCTGGGCCGAGCAGGGTATTGAAACGATGTATTTTTTTATGCACCAGCACGAGGAGTTACACTCTCCTGAACTATGCAGATACCTCATCCCGCAAATCAACGAACATCTGGGAACAAACATCCATGTTCCAAAGTTTATCGGCTCGTAACTTTCCAACCAAAAACCGTTAACGAACAACCATCAACTTATCTACTTTTTAGTAGTTTCGCTCCCGATTGATGTACTATGACTTTATTTGAAAAATACCCGGTTTCCATAACCAATTCGCTTTCGGGCAAAAAAGAACTATTCACTCCGTTGAAATCGCCTTTTGTAGGACTGTATTCCTGCGGACCTACCGTATATAATGAAGTACACCTCGGCAACCTGCGCACCTTTACTGCCTTCGATGTAGTGTACCGGTATCTTACCCACATCGGTTACAAAGTTCGTTACGTGCGCAACATTACCGATGCAGGCCACCTGACCAATGATGCCGGAGAAGGTGTTGACCGCATTGAAGAAAGTGCGCGGCTGGAACAACTTGAGCCTATGGAAATTGTTCAGAAGTACACGTTCAGTTTCCATGAAGTATGCCGGATCTTCAACATCCTTCCGCCAACCATTGAACCCACCGCCACCGGGCACATTGTTGAGCAGATTGAAATGGTGAAAAAGATTCTGGCCAATGGCTATGCCTATGAAGTTAATGGCTCCGTGTACTTCGATGTACGCAAGTTCATGGAGAAATATAAATACGGAGAATTAAGCGGTCGAAATATTGATGAGTTGCTGGAAGGCACCCGTGAGTTAGACCGCCAGGATGAAAAAAGAAACTCCGTTGACTTTGCTATATGGAAAGCAGTCTCCCCCAACCATATCCAGCGATGGCCCTCACCCTGGGGTGAGGGCATACCGGGCTGGCACCTGGAATGCTCTGCCATGGGAACAAAATACCTGGGTGAACAATTTGATATCCATGGTGGCGGTATGGATTTAAAATTCCCTCACCACGAATGTGAAATAGCACAAAGCATTGGCGCTTATGGTAAGTCTCCGGTTCGTTACTGGATGCACGCCAACATGCTTACGGTTAATGGCGAAAAAATGAGCAAGTCAAAGGGAAACTCGTTCTTGCCACGCGAACTCTTCACAGGCAATCACCCACTGTTAGCAAAAGCCTACAGCCCCATGGCAATCAGGTTCTTCATGCTACAGTCGCATTACTCAAGCACACTTGATTTTTCAAACGAAGCCTTGCAGGCGGCAGAGAAAGGTTATAAGAAATTGAGCAATGCCTTGAGCACTATTAAAAAGCTTGACCATCCGGGTGGAGCGGGTAAGCAAAATACGGAATTGCTAAAACTCATTGATGAGGCTTACCGCAACATGAGCGATGATTTCAATACGGCAAAAACACTTGCTGTGTTGTTTGAAATGTCAGCCCGCATTAACGACATCAAATCAGGTAATTATAAATTAACCGATCTTGATGCGGACACCTTTCAAAAATTCAAAACGGCCTACAGTACCTTTATGGAGGATGTGCTGGGATTACAGGAAGAAGGCAGCCAGAACCGGGAGTTGCTGGACGGTGTTATCCGGGTGATGATCGAACTCCGGAAAAAAGCACGTACCGACCGCAACTATGCGTTATCAGATAAGATCAGAGATGACCTTAAAGCACTTGGGGTGCACTTGATGGACGGGAAGGATGGAGAGATTAGTTATACAATTGAATAGCTACAAGCTGTTAGCTACGAGCCCCAAGCCGCAAGCTTGTGACTCGAAGCTAGCAGCTTGTGCTTGAAGCCTAGATATGCTTAAGAAAATTTTCATTCTCCCCATCCGCTTTTACCAACTCAGTATTTCTCCGTTGCTGGGTGCGCATTGCCGGCATACACCCACATGCTCTCAATATACTATTGAAGCCATACAGGAATGGGGTGCTTTAAAAGGTATATGGCTTGGCATGAAGCGCATTGCCCGCTGCCATCCGTGGGGAACGAGCGGGTATGACCCCGTTCCGAGAAAAGAAAAATCATTACCCGATTAAACCTCCTCGGTTTTATACTGTCGAAGCATCAAAAAACAAAAACACCATGAAAACCAGAATGTTAATAAGTGCCTTAGCATTGTTTTTAGTTACGGCAATCTCAGTTAATGCCCAGTCAGACCAGAATATTCGACAGAAGAACCTTCAAAAACGCGAGACCGTGAATCAAAATCGGCAGGAGCGCATCAATGAGCGCAACCCCAATGGCTATGGCCGGGTGGATAACCGGGTAGAAAGAAGGGGCGACCGGATTGACCGTAAACAAAAGCGAACCGACAGACGCGTAAATCGCAGAAAAGGACAATAAATCATTGTCCTTAATTGAGGAAAAGATTATCATTAACGAAATCTTTTCCTCATGCCTTTTCAAATCAAAGAAAACAACAAAGCGTACGATGTCTGCATCGTAGGTTCCGGTGCGGGTGGCGGAATGGCCGCTTATGTATTGAGTAAGGCCGGACTAAAAGTTGTTGTACTGGAGGCTGGCCCCTGGTATGATCCCGCACAAAATATAACCCAGCTAAAATGGCCGTGGGAATCACCACGAAGAGGTGCCGGCACAACCTTCCGTCCGTTTGGCGATTTTGACGCTGCCTATGGCGGCTGGGAGTTGGACGGTGAACCCTACACCAAAGCACCGGGAACTCAATTCGACTGGTTTCGTTCGCGCATGCTGGGCGGAAGAACCAACCACTGGGGAAGAATCTCCCTTCGCTTTGGTCCTAAAGATTTTAAAGGTAAAAGTTACGATGGCCTGGGCGAAGACTGGCCAATAGGGTACGATGATGTAGCGCCTTACTACGATAAAGTAGATGAACTGATTGGCGTTTTCGGAAGCAAAGAAGGAATTCCCAACGAACCCGATGGAAAATTTCTACCTCCGCCTAAGCCCAGGTTACATGAACTCATGATCAAGGAGGCAGCATCCAAACAAAGTATTCCGGTAATACCCTCTCGCCTATCCATCCTTACAAAAAAAATCAATGAAGACCGGGGCGTTTGTTTCTATTGTGCACAGTGTAACCGCGGCTGTACCGTGTATGGTGATTTTTCTTCTTCATCATGTCTGATTAAGCCTGCTACAAAAACGAACAACCTCGATGTCATCGTAAACGCCATGGTGCGTGAAGTGCTTACAGATGAAGTTGGAAAAGCAACCGGTGTTTCCTATGTAGCCAAAGATGACCTGCAGGAGTATCAAATAAAAGCTAAGGTTATTGTACTAGCCGCCAGTGCCTGCGAATCGGCACGTTTACTGCTGAACTCCAAATCGAAAGTACATCCGAACGGATTAGCAAACTCCAGCAACGTAGTTGGAAAGTATTTACATGACTCAACCGGAGCCGCCATAGGCGGGGTACTGCCCCAACTTTTTGGTCGTAAGCGTTACAACGAAGATGGCGTTGGCGGCATGCACGTGTACACACCCTGGTGGCTGGATAATAAGAAACTTGATTTCCCGCGGGGATATCACATTGAATACTGGGGCGGCATGGGCATGCCCGGTTACGGGTTTGGCTTTGGTATTCAGGGATTAAACGGTCGCTTCCCCGACCGGAATGGAAATCAGAAAGCCGGTGGAGGCTACGGTGCATCATTAAAAGATGATTATCGCTACTACTGGGGCGCCTCGGTAGGCATGGCAGGCCGGGGCGAAGCCATTGCACGGGAAACAAATTATTGTGAAATCGATCCTAACGGTGTAGTTGATAAGTACGGTATTCCCGTTTTACGATTCAATTATCAATGGAGTGATTATGAAATCAAACAGGCCAAACACATGCAGGAAACTTTCCAGGAGATGATGCGCAACATGGGCGCTGTAATTACCTGGGGAATTGCCGGGCCGGAAACGAACTACGGCCTGGAAACGCCCGGAAGAATTATCCACGAAGTAGGCACTACCCGCATGGGCAACGACCCTAAAAAATCAGTGGTGAATAAATTTAACCAAGCCCACGATTGTAAAAACCTTTTTGTAGTAGATGGAGGCCCGTTTGTATCGCAGGCAGATAAAAATCCAACATGGACGATACTTGCCTTATCATGGCGGGCATCGGATTACATTATTGAACAATTAAAAACTCAAAATTTATAATGTGTTGATGTGCTGTAGTGTTAATGTTCAATAGTATGACAAAGGTTACAAGATTTGAAGACTTAAAATGTTGGCAGTTATCCAGAGAGCTTGTGCGCCATGTTTACCATGCATGTGAAGAAGGTAAGCTTGCAAAAGACTTCGAAACGCGAGATCAAATTAAGAGCGCTGCACTTTCCGTAATGAATAATATTGCTGAAGGATTTGGCAGGTATAGCAATAAGGAATTTATTCGGTTTTTGGACTTTTCACAATCTTCTGCAATAGAAGTGAAAAGCATCACTTATGCTTTGGAGGACATGGAGTACTTATCCCGAGATAAGATCATTCAAATCCGTGAAAAAGCAGAAGAGACGAAAAACACAACACTTGCTTTTATTCGGTACTTGAAAAATAAAGCCAAAAGCACATAAGCGCATTAACACATGAGCACAATTGCACAATAACACATTTTAAACATGAAACGAAGAGACTCACTAAAAGCTATCGCACTCACAGCCATCTCATCTGGGGTGCTGCTGCAATCGTGTGATACAGATAAAAAAGAAACCGCTTTAAAACCCTCAGCACCATCGGGTATTGACCGCCATCCGTTCGAACACGCTCGCGATGAGAAACTGATGCATGAAAAATTCTTTGATGAACATGAGATGAATACTATCAAAGTATTAATCGATATTATTATTCCAAAAGATGAAACCAGCGGCAGTGCAACCGATGCCGGTGTTCACAACTTCATTGAATTCATTGTAAAAGATATGCCCCGGCATCAACTGCCGCTTCGTGGCGGACTAAAATGGCTGGATGTGCAATGCCTGAAAAAACATACTAAAACGTTTATCGATTGCTCTTCCAAACAACAACTTGCCCTTATCGATGAAATTGCGTACCCGCAAAAAGCAAAACCCGAAATGAAACAGGGCGTTGCTTTTTTCAACCTGCTTCGCGATTTAACTGCCACCGGGTTTTTTACAAGTGAAATCGGGTTAAATGATTTAGGGTATATGGGCAACCAGCCCAATCAGTGGGATGGTGTCCCGTTGGATGTACTGGAACAATACAGACTTAAATACACTGACCGCGAACTCAACGAAAGTGTAAAATTCAACTCCTGAGATTATGATAACACGAAGAAAATTCATTCAGCAGGCCGGAACGGCAGCCGCTTTTACTATTGTACCTCGCTTTGTGCTGGGCGGCAAAGGTTTTATTGCACCCAGCGATACCCTTTACCTGGCCGGCATTGGTGTGGGCGGTAAAGGAACATCAGACCTTACCGAATGTGCAAAAAGCCCAAACGTGAAAGTGGTTTTCCTTTGCGATGTGGACGACCGGCAGGCGGTAAAATCACGGGAGAATTTTCCGGAAGCCAGATATTACAAAGACTTCCGCGTTATGCTCGATAAGGAAGAAAAAAGTATTGATGCCCTCACCATCTCCACACCCGATCATACCCATGCCGTTGCTGCGCTTAATGCCATGCAACGAGGCAAGCATGTGTATGTGCAAAAGCCACTCACCTGGAGCATCCATGAAGCCCGTGTGTTAGCCGAAGCAGCAAATAAATACAAGGTGGTTACACAAATGGGAAATCAGGGAGGTTCAGGAGAAGGTGTTAGAAGAGGAAAAGAATTCTACCAGGCAGGATTAATTGGCGATGTTACACGTGTGTATGCCTGGACCAACCGGCCTGTATGGCCGCAGGGCCTGCCCACACCTTCAGGTAAACATGAGATACCGGCCGAACTGGATTGGGATTTATGGCTCGGTCCGGCAAACCCGGTTGAGTACAATCCGGCCTATCATCCTTTCAACTGGCGCGGCTGGTGGAATTTTGGCACAGGAGCCCTTGGCGATATGGCGTGCCATATTCTGGATCCTGCCTTCAGGATTTTACCAATTGATTACCCTTCGGAAGTTGAGTGCAGCACCGGCACGGTGTGGACAGGCTTCTTCCAGGAAGGATACTTTCCGGATAGTTGCCCGCCCTCATCCATTGTGCACTTAAAGTTTCCCGGTAAGAACGGCAAACCGGATATTAAATTAACCTGGATGGATGGCGGAGTTTTGCCTGAGCGACCTGAAGAACTTTTACCCGATGAACCCATGGGTAATTGGGATGGCGGACTTATCATGGTGGGAACAAAAGGCAAACTTATGTTCGATTGTTATGGTGCAAATCCGAGGTTACTACCCACATTAAAAATGAAGGATTTAAAGGTTAAAGAAACCCTGCCACGGGTAGTTGAAGGCCACTACGTACAATGGGTTAATGCCTGTATGAAAGGATATGGAAAGTCTGAACTCAGTTCACCCTTTGATTTTGCCGGTCCGATGACCGAAGCTATTTTGATGGGTAACCTGGCTATTCGCAGTTACGGTATGAGGGTAAAGAATAACAAAGGACAAAATACCTACCCGGGAAGAAAAAAATTATTGTGGGACTGGAAGAACATGAAGATAACCAACTTTGATGAGGCCAATGCATTTGTAAAGAGAGAGTACAGGAGTGGCTGGACTATATAAAAGGTAATTGAACTGTTTCTAAAATCCCCGATATTGCAGGATTGTTTAAACAGTCCATGCTTAAAATCGATACCCATACCCACATCATCCCAAAAAAACTTCCCAACTGGGCAGAAAAATTCGGGTATGGCGATTTCATCTATTTGCAACACCACAAAAAAGGGTTTGCCAAAATGATGCGGGGCAACCAGTTTTTCAGGGAGATAAAAGAAAATGCCTGGAATCCGAAACTTCGGATTGATGAATATGCTCAGTTCAATACGCAGGTTCAGGTTGTGTGTACCATACCCGTAATGTTTTCATATTGGGCCAAACCACTGGATTGCCTGGATGTTTCAAAATTCCTGAATGACCATATCGCTGATCTTGTTGAAAAATACCCGAAACATTATGTGGGACTGGGTACCATTCCCATGCAGGATACTGAACTGGCTATTCAGGAACTTGAGCGCTGTAAAAAAATCGGTTTATTGGGCATCCAAATCGGATCGAACATCAACGACCTCAACCTGAATGAGGAACGTTTCTTCCCTGTTTTCGAAGCCTGCGAAAAGTTAAGCATGGCTGTACTGGTGCATCCCTGGAATATGATGGGCATGAAAAATATGCAGCGGTACTGGTTGCCCTGGCTGGTGGGCATGCCGGCCGAAACATCACGCGCCATCTGTTCCATGATCTTTGGTGGAATTTTTGAAAAACTGCCTGGCCTGCGCGTAAACTTTGCCCATGCCGGTGGTTCCTTTATAGGAACAATCGGCAGGATTGAACACGGCTTTATCTGCCGCCCCGACCTGGTAGCCATTGATAACCCCGTAAACCCGCGAACGTATCTTGGCAAATTCTGGGTGGATTGTATAACCCACGATGCCATGATGCTGGAATATGTATTGAAACTGCAGGGCTCTGCACGCATTACGCTCGGCTCGGATTACCCCTTCCCCCTTGGCGACCTGGAGATTGGCAGGTTTATTGAAGATATGAACCTGGATAACTCTGTTAAAGAAGATATTTTCTGCAATGCACCCCTCTCCTGGCTTGGGGTTAACAAAGAACGATTTAACTGATTGTCATGAGGCTACAGCACACCATCTTATTAATCGTTGCACTTTTTACTGTTACCGTATCCGCACAGGACCGCAATGCGGCAGAAGAATACCGGATTCAACTGGAACAACGAAAACGGGCTGACCTGATGCGTGTACTTGACTCTGCTGTTGTACTTATGGATCAGGGGCAATATGTCGCTGCCGATCAGAAACTGATCTATGTACTCAATACCATCAAAAGCATTCCGTCTGATCTCACCTTTTATTTTGGAAAAAACTCATTCTACCTCAACAAATTCAAACAAAGCATCGATTGGCTGAACAAGTACATTCAACTGAAAGGTCCAACGGGACAGTTTTATGCCGAAGCGCTGAGTCTTTTAAAAAACGCAGAAACTGAATTAGTTAAGGAGCAGACAAAAAATTCAGCCACCGTTAAGCAAATTCTCTCATCAGAATACGAAATTGATTGCGGGCCATCAGGAAAGGTTATATGCCCGGTATGTAAAGGTTCTACGGTACTGATTAAGAAAGGAACTTTCGAAAATCAGTATAAAACCTGTCCCTATTGCGACAAGCATGGCTTTCTTTCCTGTGCCGAATACAACCTGCTTATTAAGGGTCAACTCGAGCCGAAATAAAGCTGGTTTTTACCACTCGCCCAAGAAGTCGTATCTTTGGCGTTGAATTAGGTTTTCCTGCAAAAAACACTAATGACACTGCATAATCGAATTGAGGGTAAGTTGCTCAAGGAGCAGCTTCATTCCACACCGCGGCTAAGCCGCACCACCCTGTCGTTCTACAAATATCATCACATAAACGACCCTAAATCCTTCCGGGATGAACTGTATCTTCTGTTCCATAAACTTGGCGTGCTTGGAAGGATCTACGTAGCCACCGAGGGAATCAATGCTCAGATAAGTGTACCTACAGAAAATTTTGATGCATTCAGGAAGTCCTTGTATTCCATCGGATTTCTAAACCAGGTTCGGCTCAATATTGCCGTTGACGATAACGGCAAATCATTTTTTAAACTTAAAATCCTGGTAAGGAACAAAATTGTTGCTGACGGCCTGAACGATTCTTCGTTCGATGTAACCGATTGTGGGGTTCATGTTTCTGCGGCCGAATTCAACACCTTAGCTGACGATCCGAACACCATTATTATCGACATGCGTAACCACTACGAAAGCGAGGTGGGGCATTTCAAAAATGCCATATGCCCCGATGTGGATACCTTTCGGGAAGAACTGCAGGTAGCCGAAGATTTAATGGCACAACACAAAGATAAAAACCTGCTGATGTACTGCACCGGTGGCATCCGGTGCGAAAAAGCAAGTGCCTGGATGAAGCACAAAGGATTTAAGAAGGTGTTCCAGTTGGATGGCGGCATCATTGAGTATGCGCGTCAGGTAAAAGAACAGGGACTTGAAAATAAATTCATAGGAAAAAATTTTGTATTTGACGAACGCCTTGGAGAACGGATAACCGATGACATCATAAGTTGCTGCCACCAGTGCGGTGCCCCGTGTGATGATCATACCAACTGCAAAAATGACGGGTGCCATCTGCTGTTCATTCAATGCAAAGCATGCGCTGAAAAGTTCGATGGTTGTTGCTCCGAAGAATGCAAATCCATTATCCGGTTGCCCGAAGAAAAACAAAAAGAAATCCGGAAAGGAATCAATAAAGGCCGTCAGGTATTTAAGAAGGGCCGGTCTCATCACTTGCTTAAAAAAGCCGATTCAATTCCCGCAGAACAATGACTATTCGTATCGGCATTATTAACGTATCCGATCGGGCAAGCCAGGGCATCTATGAAGACATTCCCGGAAAAGAAATCATAACGGTACTTTCCGAATACATTCGCAGTCCGTGGGAAAAGGAATATGCTGTTATTCCCGATGAACAATATCTGATTGAACAATGCCTGATTGATATGGCCGACAATAAACAGTGTTGCCTTATCATTACGAGCGGAGGTACAGGCCCTGCCAAACGCGATGTAACCCCCGAAGCCACCGAAAAGGTGTGCACTAAAATGATGCCCGGCTTCGGAGAACTGATGCGGGCCGAAAGCCTGCGCTATGTTCCCACAGCCATCCTCTCAAGGCAAACCGCAGGAATTCGCGGAAAATCACTAATTTTGAACCTGCCGGGGAAGCCTAAAGCCATCCGGCAGTGCCTGAAGGCTGTTTTCCCAGCGATTCCCTATTGTATTGATCTGCTGGAAGGACCTTTCATCGAATGCAATGAAGAGGTTGTTAAACCGTTCAGGCCGCATTCAGTATAATTGCACATTCTATGAAAATTAAGTACTACTACGATACCGAAACCTGTAAGTACGAAAGGGTAAGGACCAAAACCAGCGACATCATCCTTAACGGTTTGGGTCTGTTCTTTCTTACCTTGGTTCTGGCAAGCGGTATATACCTGATGTTCAGCACATACTTTGAGTCACCGAAGGAACTGTTACTTAAAAATGAAGTTCAGGAACTGGAATATTACTACGCCAATTTGAAAAAGCAGGTCGATGAGTTAGAGAAGACCATACAGGGACTGGAGCACCGCGATGACAATATTTACCGGGTTGTTTTAGGTTCAGAACCGATCGATAAATCGATACGAAATGCTGGTGTTGGCGGAGTTGAACGATACAGCGATATTCTGAACAAACCCATTCAGCACAAAGACCTGATTCTTGAGTTAAGCAAGCGCGTGGACTTACTCCGCAGAAAGGTATACATCGAATCAAAATCGCAAGACGAAGTGGTTGAACTGGCCGAAAACAAAGAGAAGCAATTTGCGGCAACTCCGGCTATTCAGCCTATTGCAAATAAGCAACTCATTGCACTCGCATCGGGCTTTGGTATGCGTATACACCCCGTATATAAAGTAAAGAAAATGCATACCGGCATTGACTTTGCCGCACCTATTGGCACACCTATTTATGCCACAGCCGATGGCATTGTACATGAAGTAGATATCCGCTTTAGCGGATATGGGAAAATGATCACCATAGATCATGGTTTCGGATACCAAACACGCTACGCACATATGCACGATTTTGCCGTGCGGAAAGGCCAAAAAGTTAAGCGTGGTGATTTAATCGGGTATGTAGGCAATACCGGCCTCTCAACTGCGCCACACCTGCATTATGAAGTTCTGTTAAATGGTGTTATGATCAACCCTGTTCATTACTTCTACAATGATCTGAGTCCGGCCGAATACGAAAAAATCATTGAACTGGCGTCAATCGAAAATCAGTCACTGGGCATGTAAGCGGTTGATTGTCCACATTTCATCAGGATTATTTCAGTTGCTTTAGTAAATTGGGTACCGTAAACCCAATGGGGTACTTATGCGCAGGTTACTTTATTTTTTGTTTTTTCTCATCAGTACATTCCAATGTTCTGACTTTGAACCTATTAGTGGTGTACCCATTCGCCAGTACGCTGATTCTGTGATTGATTTCAGTTCAGAATGGAACCCCTCACCGGGCACTTGGTCTGCCATCCGTGCTCTGGGAAAAGAGGATGTTTATCAGGCAGAAAACAAAGAGGGTAAGTATGGCTATGGTGATAATGTAAACGCGTGGGCGTCATCAACTGAAAACGGACAACGAGAGTACCTCGTTTTGGGATTTGATACCCTGCAGACTGTTAAGATTGTTGAAGTCTATGAGACCTGGTATCCTGGCGCCATCGATACAGTTTATCTTAGAAATGCCGCAACACAAAAATGGCAAATCGTTTATTCCCGTACGGCACTAACGGATGTGCCCGACTCCGCACGAATATTCAAATTCTTCCTTCCGCTGGAAACAACCTATCTTGTTGATGCTGTACGGCTGGCGATAAACAGCCCCGCAGTTGAAGGATGGAATGAAATTGATGCAGTAGCAATTTCAGGACAACGTAGCAAAAATGAGAACTAACACGAAACGCATAGCCTTCCTGCTCACCCTGCTCCCCTTTGTGCTTACTCCCAGTTACGGGCAGGGGTGTAGCGATGCGGGTTTCTGTACCATGGGCGCAATGAAGCCCGATCAGCCGTTCAACAAAAAAATACCCATCAGGTTGCGCTCCATGGAAATAAGTTTCTATCGTGGAACCACCACCCTTTCACCTGTAGTTTATGTAGCAACTGCAGATGCCAGCTTCACTATCATCGACACAAAGACTTCTTTTCAAATCAAAGTTCCTTTTCAAGCCGTAACCGGTAATTTCGGAAATACCAATGGCCTGGGAGATATTTCCTTATGCCTGACTCGTACTATTTTTAATTCTGAAGAATTTGATATCAATGTTTCGCTTGGGACGAAGTTACCTTCAAACGATGCCAACCTAACGTCTAATTTTGAAGGGCAGGATCGGCCTTTGCCTATGTATTATCAAATAAGTTTAGGAACGTACGACATCATCGGAGGAATTTCGCTAATAACACGCAAATGGCTGTTTGCAACAGGCATTCAGCATCCGTTTAATACAAATGGAAATAATTTTCTTTACAGTAATTGGGTACCTCCTGTCTATAACGGGAGCCTTGAATACGTTTTATCCTATGATCCCAGCTACGAATTGAAGCGAGGCACCGATGTGATGCTGCGTGCAGAGCGTAATTTCAGATTCTCCCGGTTTAATGCTTCAATTGGACTGTTGCCCATTTTTAGAATCACAAAGGACGAAATCCTTGATGTGAATACAATGGAACGTATAAAATTGGATGGAACGACCGGTATGGCTCTATCGGGCATTGTAACGGCAGGCTACAGCTTTAATGTTAAGACAGGCGTCCGGTTACTGGTTGGTCACAAAATCACCCAGCGCGATGTAAATCCGGATGGCCTTACCCGTGAATTGGTTACCACAGTAAGTTACTTTTACCGGTTCTGATGGCACGCTCTGGCTTCATACTTTTTCTGTTATTTACCGGAAGCGCATTGTCTGCTCAAACCATTCATCATCCGGAAATTCAGCAGATTGACCAACTGCTCTTCGATTCCAAATTTGATGAGGCCATTGAATTCGCAGATAAATTTACTGCCGATGCCTCCGAGTTAAGCATTTTGCTTGCCAACAAAAAAGCAGAGGCACTTATACAACTGGGTAAATATGATCAGGCTTCGGCCCTCTGTGATGAAGTCCACAGTCGCGCACAAAAATCAAAAAAACCTGCCATGCTGGGAGCCATTACCCTTTCAACACGCGGATTCCTTTATCTGAATCAGGGCCAAGCTGACCAAGCCCTTGAATTGCTCGAACAAGCTTCCGTTACCCTGAATGCTGAAAACGCACCGTTATATCTGGCCCGCACACTGGCTTACCTCAGCCAGGCTTATTCCAGTACCGGAAAATACGCGCAGGCCGAAGAGCAGCTTCAAATGGCGCTTTCCATCCGGCAAGATCAACTTCCGGAAACCCATGAACTTATTGCCGCTTCCTACAATGATTTAGGGATGGTGTATAGTCAAACCGATGTTGACAAGGCATTGGATTACTTTGATAAGGCCATTGAAATGTACGCCAAACTTCATGGAACCGATCACCCAAAAATTGCCATCGCCAATACGAACATGGCCATAGCGTACCGTTCACTCAAACTGTATGGCGATGCCATAACCAATTTTGAAGATGCCCTGAGGATTTGGCAATCCATTTACTCCAGACCTCACCCCTCGCAGGCCTTTGTTATGCTTAACCTGGGCCAGACGTATGCCATTATGGGTGAACTCAACACCGCCCTTACCTATTACGAAAAAGCCTTAGCTATTTATGAATCAACCCATGGCAAAAAACACCCTGATATTGCCTCTACATACAATCTAATCGGCAAACTAAAAGTTACGCAGGGCAAATTTGATGAAGGCCTTGCCATCTACCAGCAGGCCTTAATTGCCAACGTGGGCAACTTTGACAGCACCGACATAAATCAAAACCCCGATGGTACTACCTTTTACAATGGCAACCAGCTTCTGTACTCCATCATGTACAAGGCGCAGGCATTGGAAGGTCGCTATTTTGGCAAAACCCTGAAACAGAAAGACCTTGATGGAGCAATATTAAACCTCCAGAATTGTGATCAACTGATCGATCGGCTGAGACAGCAAACCACCAATGAATCCGATAAGATAACATTGGGTGCCATTGCCAACGAAGTATATGCCGATGGGGCCCGGATAGCCCATGAACTCAGTGAAGTAGCATTCCGGGGAAGGCAACGTTACCGTGAACTAAGTTTTTACTTTGCTGAAAAAAGTAAAGCTGCTGTTTTGCTGGATGCTATTTCTGACACACATGCAAAGTCATTTGCAGGGATACCCGATGAATTACTGGAAGAGGAACGGGGACTTAAGTCGGCACTTGCACTGGTTAACCAGAAACTGGCACAAAAACCATCCGAAGACGAAGAGAAATACCTGCGCGAAACCGTTTTCCACCTGAATCAGAGTTACCAGGCATTTATAAAAAATCTTGAAAAGGAATACCCGGAGTACTTCAACCTGAAATACAATTCCACCTCCCCATCGATCGCCCAAGTACAAGAGCTATTACCTGAAAATACCGCGATTTTAAGTTACTTCATTGATGATTACAATAACCGCAACCAACTTTACTCCTACATCATCACCAAGAAAAAATTCCGCATTCAAAGTAAACGGATACCCGCTGACTACAACAAATACCTGACGGGTTACCGAAACAGCATCTACTTTCTCGATCAGCATGCCTTTATTGAAACCTCTCGCAGGCTGAGCCAGTTGTTGATTCCAAAATTACCGCGAAGAATAAATGACCTGGTTGTTTTGCCTGCCGGTCGAATGAGTGTTGTTCCGTTTGAAGCATTGCTGACCGGTAACGTAAAAGATGAAGATACTCGATATTCCGACCTTCCCTACCTGGTAAAAAAGTACAGCATGCGCTATGAATTTTCAACCAGTCTTATCCTTCAAAAGCAAATTAATAAGATCGGGTTTATTCAATCGGCTATTCTCTGCGCACCGATAACTTTTCCGGAAAAGGATAACCTTACCGAATTACCCGGCACCGCAAATGAGGTCTCAGCATTGAACGAATTGTTTTCCAAAAAGAAAATCACGTGCGAAGTTCTTATGAACCATGAGGCAAGCGAATCGGCAATAAAAACCAAGCCGTTGCAGAGCTATCAGCTTGTGCACTTTGCAACCCATGGCATTGTCGATGAGAATAGTCCGGAGCTTTCGCGCATCTTCCTTCAAAATGATTCTGAAGCAGAAGATGGCAGTCTGTTTTCGGGTGAAATTTACAATCTCCGGTTAAACGCAAGCCTGGTAACCCTATCTGCTTGCCAGACCGGACTTGGTAAAATCTCAAAAGGCGAAGGTGTGATAGGCCTTTCGCGGGCATTGGTATATGCCGGAGCAAAAAATATTATCGTCTCATTCTGGAGTGTTGCAGATGAATCAACAGCACAATTAATGACCGATTTCTATACCTTACTGCTCGAGAGTACCTCTGCTAATTTCAGTGCCACCCTTCGCCAGGCCAAGCTAAATCAGATGACCGGAAAATACTCCGCACCGTACTATTGGGCCCCCTTTATATTGATCGGTTTCTGATCTGATACGTAATGAAAGAGTGATAAAAAATCTGGATGCACCGTATCACTCTATCATTACATTCCCTGATTTTATTTAACCCTGTACCGAAAACCTGCATAAGCCATCCTGCCGAAAACTGGACCCCAAACCAAGGAAGCATCAAAATACGGGCTAAAGGGCTGGTCGGCCGCAATGATTGGATCGGAAAGCACGAAATTATTGAGGTTCTCCACCCCAACGTAAAAACTCCACCGGCTTTTCAAATCTTTTGTGATTTGTGCACTCATCAGAAAATAGGCTGATGACCACGCAGCGAGTTGGTAATCCGGTATATTTTCTGAAGTATCAGGTATCCGCTGCCGGTCAAGCCATTGCACGGTGTAATCGAACTTCCATTTGTTCTTGGTCTCATAAGCCAGGTTTACAAATGCCCGATGTCGGGAAATAAGCGGGCGGGTTAGCCGCATTTCAGTGTAATCGGTTTGCACATCAAGCATCCGATAAGCCAACCGGAGATCAAAACGCCTGATGAGTTCATAGTCAACCTGCACTTGCAGGCTATGCGAATAGGACTTGCCGGTTAGTCCGAAGAAACGTGCTTGTCGTGCAGAATAGTCATAGTCCAGAACAACCTGGTTTTGAAAATCTGTATAAAAATAATCTACAGTAAGGGAACCACTTCGGTAGTCGATGGTAAAATCCTGCGACAGATTAATTCCATAATTCCAGGCTACATCGGGTTTGAATCCATACGCTTTTGAGGATTGCAACCCCGCAAAAACAAACTGACGGGAGGAAACCATGATGCCCGTGTTCTCCGCTAAGATATTTGCCACCCGCATACCCTTGCCTGCAGATGCACGAATAGTTGTGAGATCAGTCAGGTTATATTTTAGATGCAACCGGGGTGTTAAGAACGCACCGAACAAGTTGTGATGATCAAGCCGGATACCGGCAATCAGGGCAAATTTTTTCAGGTCATCATAGTTGTATTCGGCAAAAATACCAGGAACAATTTCTTGGCGATTAAAGTTAATTGCCGGGATAATTGAACCACCGTAGTCTATTCCACTTGTAGGATTGGTCAGGTCCTCGCGTACTTCATCATACAAAAAACTGATTCCTGCTTTTACCTTGTGCGAAGTATTATTGATGACAGACTGATAGATGAGATTGGAGTACAAGGAGTTCTGCTCAGCCTGATGCACGGTAAATCCATAATAACTGTCATGCTCATGACGAGAAGCGCTTACCTGCAAACCGATACTTTTATAAGGCTTTGCAGGAAACTGGTAGCCGAGTTTTCCCCAGAGCTCATACCGCTTCGTATCAATCTCAAAGCCGTAGCGATTGGTTGTGAACTTGTCGTGATCAGCATGGTAACCCACCTGACCGCCAAGTTTCCAGTCTTGTAAAACCTTTACTCCGATTTGTCCAAGCAACCCATTTCCATTGTTATAGACCCACCGGTTAATAAGATTAATCTGTGAACCGGTGGGGAAGTCAAGGAACGAGTCATCATTATTGTCCATTTCCAAAGGACGGGTACTGCCATGGAGCAGCCATGTGGTAGCCCATCGTGCTCCGGTATGAGCCGTGTAATTCAGGTTTAATTCAGACCGCGCGCTTTGATTCACATAACCGTTCAGATAAAACTTTTCACTTTCTTCAGGTTTTTTTAACTCAACATTTATCTGCCCGGCAATACTTTCGTAGCCATTCACAACCGATCCAATACCTTTTGTAACCTGAATAGAGTTGATCCAAGTACCCGGAATAAATTGAATACCCTGGCTGGAAGCAAGCCCACGAACGCCAGGCATATTCTCAATGCTTATCAACGTGTTTGGTCCGGCAAGGCCGAGCATCTGGATTTGCCGGGTACCGGTAACGGCATCCGTAAATGCCACATCAACCGAGGGGTTAGTTTCAAAACTCTCCGACAAATTGCAGCAAGCCGCTTTAAACAACTCCTTTTCAGACATAATTACGGTGTTGATATTTCTGGCTTGATCAAGCCCGGTGGTTGGCTTCCAGCCTTTCACTGTTATTTCTTCAAGCAACTCATCGGAGGTCAGATAGACTTTTATACTAGTCTGGTTAGAAATATCAACCGTATCTGACCGGTATCCCACATAACTAACAACCAGTTTTGAGTAGCCCGGCAAACGATCAATCATAAATACCCCGTTTGTACCGGTGGTGGTTCCGGAAGTAGAGCCCAGCCAAAACACATTAGCTCCTGCAAGGGGCTCATCCACCCCTTTGCTGTTCTTTTCTACAACCAGCCCCAAAAGTTTCTGACCATTTACGGCAGGACAAACTGCCAGCAGCATTGCTGCCAGTGCAGAGATCACAACATTGCTCATGGTAACGGATTAATGATCGTTCTTTTTGCCATCCTCAATTCCGGAGTGATCATGGTCACGATATAAGCAGCAAAAGGGCAACTCAGCATAAACTTCGTCTTTTGCTTTCACCTTGTCGGTGTCATGCCCAACAGCTGCCACCAGTTCGCAGATCCGCTGTTCGGTAATCTTTGAAGGGGAATAAACAACCGTAAGATTTTTAGTGGCCACATCCCATGTTGCCTTTTTAATTCCTTTATGATCAAGCGCTGTTTCAATTCGCTCTTTACACATGCCGCAATTTCCATAAACCTTAATGGTTGCGGTTATGGCTTTTGAAATTGACTGTCCCGATGATGCCACAGCAAACAAAGACAGGGATATAATAATGATGCTTGTTTTCATAGTGATAATGGTTTTAAAATTTTAGTCCGTACAAAAAAGAAATAGCCGCATTATGCGGTTACGTACGGATCACCATCGTAGAAAACAAAGGAGCAATTAACCTTGTACAGGGGAATGGGAGGTGAATACTCGTTAAAGCAATTATAAATAATCGCTTCAACGGTTTTATTAGAAGAAAACTGACTGGAGAATGTTTCAGCGATAAAGTAGAAATCGGGAAAATCTGGGGTAATACCCGGTGAAAATACTTGCTTATCATCTACTTTGAAAAACTCATGTTCATCCTGGCAACACGAATTTTCGGGGAAAAAGAGGCTACAGACGCATTTTTTGGCCTCAAAACTAAAGATTTCAGCGGATTTTGCCCGCCCCATGCAGTAGTGTGTGGTTTTAACCACGCCTACTGACAGGAGCAGGTAAATACACGTGAACGCTATGGCAAAAAGCTTATTCACTGTGCATGAGAGAACCCTAAAGTACGCTGTAAGGTTTCAATTTTCCTAAAGAATTTCTGAAACTTTGTTTACCTGTAAAAAATGCCCTTTTTTGCATGAAATCGCATGTTGGAGGACAACTATAAGCAAAGAGGCTTACGCAAAAAACTGGTTAAAATCCTTGAAAAAAAAGGTATTTCTGACCCCCGTGTACTCCAGGCTATTGGTAAGGTTCCGCGGCATGTTTTCTTCGACAACGCGCTGCTCGAACATGCCTACCAGGACAAAGCATTTCCTATTGGAGAGGGTCAAACCATATCCCAGCCTTATACAGTTGCCTTCCAAACCGAAAAACTAGAGGTGAAGCCTGGCGACAGGGTGTTGGAGATTGGAACAGGATCGGGCTATCAGGCTTGTATCCTTCTTGAACTTGGAGCTACCGTATATACCATCGAATACAACAAAAAGCTTTACGATAACACACGTGCATTTCTACCCAAACTGGGCTATAAACCTTACTTCGTGTTTGGGGATGGCTCAAAAGGACTTCCTGCCAAAGCCCCCTTCAATAAAATTCTCGTTACTGCGGGTGCCCCGGTTGTCCCTGATGCACTCACCCAACAATTAGCCGAAGATGGCATCCTGGTAATCCCTGTTGGAAACCGCGAGAAACAATGTATGGTGAGGATACGCAAAAAGAATGGTCAATTGCTTAAGGAAGAATTCGATTACTTTAGTTTTGTACCCTTACTTGGCGAAAAGGGTTGGTCAAACTAATACCCAGTAAACTTTACACATTAACCGCATGCCCAGAAAGAAAAAACATCCCCGCGAGTCACTAGTCAGTATGACCGAACTGGTATTACCTAACGATACCAACACACTCAATAACCTAATGGGAGGCCGGCTAATGCATTGGATGGACATTGTTTCAGCCATTGCTGCCCAAAAGCATTCTAACCGTATTGTGGTAACAGCATCCGTTGATAACATCTCATTCCGTCATCCTATTTTACTTGGTCATGTGGTCACGCTGAAAGCGCGTGTAACCCGATCATTTAACTCATCTATGGAAGTGCGTATTGACGTAGAAGCTGAAGATATTCCTTCCGGAAAAAAAATAGAAAGCAACAGTGCTTATTTTACTTTCGTGGCGGTTGACCAGAGCGGCCGGCCGATCGATGTGCCCGAAATTGAACCTGAAACTGATGAAGAACGGGAATTTTATAATGGTGCACTTCGCAGAAGGCAACTTCGGCTTATTCTGGCGGGCCGCATGAAGCCCAACGATGCGCACGAATTAAAATCCATTTTTGATAGTAACGAATGAGTACCCCGACAGTTCTGGCAGAGCATATTTTTACCGAGGATCTTTACAAAACCGAAAGCAGGTTTCTGGTGCTCATTCCGGTTGCATGGCAGGAGCTTACAGAGGCTGAGAAAAACCTGCTCGTAAAAGTAGTAGAGGCGATCCATCTGTCCATTTCAGCGGTGCAGATTTTATCGGTAAAAGAAGCTGAAGCTTCGCTGCTTACCCTTTTTAAGCCATCATTCGTACTCAGTTTTGGCGTACCGGTAGCCAATCTTGACAGCCAATATGTTCTTTCCGCGTTACACGGAACTGAGATAATCTGGGCAGACCGGCTCAGGGAAATTGACCAAACCCGCAAGGAGAAATTGTGGCCCCTGTTGAAAAGCAAATTTCTCGCTCAATAGGTAAGATGTGTATTCATAACTCCTTTTGCCGAATAAGCGGGTTATTCTATCTTTGCGCAGTTTTTTGAGGGGTTCTGAAACATATTTACAAAAAAGTATAGAGTCCTCTCTGTATTCAATATCAATAGTCAAATAACCTGTAAACGTTACAATGGAAAATTTACATTACTACTTACCCGCATTTGGTGTGCTGGGAATCCTTTTTGTTTTATGGAAAAGCGCCTGGGTAAACAAGCAGGATGCCGGGTCGGACAAAATGAAAAAAATTGCCGGGCATATTGCCGAGGGAGCTATGGCCTTTCTCAAAGCTGAGTACAAAATATTAGCTGTTTTTGTTATCTGTGTAGCTGTACTCCTTGGTGTAACTGCTAATGCAGAGACCTCATCACCGCTCGTTGCAGTTTCCTTCGTCTTAGGAGCATTTTGTTCGGCACTAGCCGGTTTTATCGGAATGCGCGTTGCAACCAAAGCCAATGTACGCACTACCAATGCAGCCAGAATCAGCCTGGGTCGTGCGCTTGAAGTTGCTTTCGCGGGCGGTTCCGTAATGGGTATGGGTGTAGTTGGGCTGGGCGTATTAGGTCTAAGCACCTTGTTCATTGTTTACGCTAATCTTTTTGGTATTGATTCTCAGGCAAACCTCACTCAGGTAATCACCATCATTACCGGCTTTTCATTTGGTGCCTCTTCCATTGC
>JBKBOE010000011.1:0-51197 GCA_046294915.1 Cyclobacteriaceae bacterium
AAAACTCTGGGGTCAGTTCCAATTGTCCATTCGTACGTATCGAAGTCATCCTCGGCTAGAAAGGTAATGAAGTTATATTGAAGAGCAGAGTCGGTTTCTACCAGGCTGTCCCCCACATTTTCGTAAATAATGAAATTTCCAGTGAATGGCCTTATATCTTGGCAGGGATCTGTTTTTTTTACATTCACTGGATCGCAACCACTAAAAGAAAGTACTGCCCCGCTAAGACTAAGAATAAGGAACCTGAGAGCCATATTTTGAAATAGTTAAGAAAATTAATGCATAAACCCTAAAGGTGAGTTAAAGGTGAGTTGGAAAGCTAAAATTATTTTTGTAATAGTTTTAAAATGAGGCAACTCAACCCTGCGTACGGGGGAGCCTGATAGTAAAAGTATAGCCTTCGGTTTTTTTTTGCAAAATTTTGAACTCACCTTACCCGCGTGCCTTTTGTTTTCATTTTTTACGATAGAATGATTTAGAACCTGTAAAAACAAGCATCATCGCAGGTTTCTTTCCGCAGAATTGATGTAAGTTTCCGGCTGGTTTTGCCGCTTATTCAACATGAAGTTTTTCGACATCAGCAATATTTTCTTTGAACTGTGGGGCTACCCCATGAGCTACCTGGAGTTTTTTGGCACGGTGGCCGGTTTTATGGCCGTGTACCTGGCTTCGCGCGCCCACATCTGGAGTTGGCCGCTGGGCCTCATTAACGTTACGCTGTTCTTCTTCCTGTTTTACCAGGTGCAGCTTTACCCCGATATGTTCTTGCAGATCTTTTTTTTCATCACCAACATACTCGGCTGGTGGCGGTGGGCACATCCCAAACCGTTTGAGGAAGACAAAAAAAAGCAACTCAAGGTTAGTTACATGCCCGCCCGCCATTTGCTGGCATTGCTCCTTGCAGGCGTTGCCGGAACGGTGTTGTTCGGCTCACTGGCCAGCCGACTGCACGAGTGGTTTCCCGTGCTGTTCGGCAAACCCAGCGCATTTCCGTACCTCGATTCGTTTGTTACGGTAATGAGCATCATCACCACCTTTCTGATGATTCAGAAGAAAATCGAAAGCTGGATCATCTGGATTGTAGTGGATGTGGTGGCCACCTATATGTACTACATGAAGGAAATCAGATTCGTGGCATTCGAATACCTGATATTTTGTTTTATTGCGGCCTATGGGTTTTGGAATTGGCGGAGAGAGCATAGGTCTTACAATATTCGTCTTTAATCTTTGGGCAAATACTTTTCTTTTGGAGAAATTTTTTCCCATGCTTCACGGGGCATAATTGCCAGGCTTCCTTTTTTTAAATCCCATATGGAAACAGTTTTGTTAGAAAAAACATAGTGAGTATTCCAGGTGGTAAACTTTCCGTAGAGCATGAGTGTGCATAGATCGGTAGGTGTAATTAATTCACCGGTTTCAGGCAGGTGGGTGTGCATGGTAGCTGTAATTATTTGACCTTCAGGAGCATTGGCTAAGTCAAAAGTAATCAGACTTTTATGGAGTAGTTTTTTTTCTTTTAACCTGCTTCTTTTATCAAATGTCAGCAGGTAATCATTACCAAAAACAATTAGTCCTTGTTGTTGAGGCCCGGTAAGAATGTAAACCCGCTTTCCTTTTTCATCGATTAACGGAATCAGATTGGGGTTAAACCCTTTGTAAAACTTGAATAGAGTATCCGTTTGTAATTCCTTCAAACCAATATTTCGAATCGTAAATAAATCCAACTCTCTTTTATCCAGATCTCGTTCACTTCCATCAACCCGGGCAGTTTGTGTATTGTAGGTGCTATCAAAAGTAAATGATGCGATTATTTTAGGATTTTCTTGATTCGAATAGAATACACATGTAGTTAGTTTTTCGTGGGTATATGAAAAGTATCCTCCAACTCTGGATTGCTTTTGACTAAATTTTTCTAAAAACAAATCGGTTCCATACCAGGAAGCCATTTCTGATCGAAATAGTTTGTTTGCTTCTTTAACTATTTCATCGCTACTTTTTTGCTGTGCATAGATTGCATGGCTAAGCAAAAGTGTAATAAGAATAATTGGTCTGAACATTATAATAACTTACCTTTTAATAAAATTAGTAAGGTTGAAATGATTAACAACATTTCGCTTCTCTGTTTCTACGGCCCCGAAAGCACCGGCAAAACGGTAATGGCCCAAAAAATGGCTGCCCACTACCGCACCGAATGGGTGCCTGAAGTAGCCCGCGAGTTTATCACCTCCAACACGTTTAACCGCGAAGACATCATCACCATTGGCCGGGCACAAACCGAACGGATTTTTCTGAAAGCCCGCAAGGCCAACAAAATACTCTTTTGCGATACCGACCTCATCACCACCCAAATCTACTCCCGCCATTACCTGGGCGTAGTGCCTCCCGTATTGTACGAGCTGGAAAAAATGGTGGCGTACGACCGCTATTTTTTGTTTGATGTGGATGTGCCCTGGGTGAGTGACGGCCTTCGCGATATCGGTGAGCAGGAAAAACGGTTAACTATGCTGGGCATCTTCCAAACGGAACTGGACAGGAGGCAAATACCTTATGTATGGGTGCGGGGCAACTGGACGGAGCGGGAGCAGATCATCCATACGGAAATCAAACGGTTACTAACTCAATCCTGAGGGATTTTTTTGAATTCGTAACCGCCACGTGTGGATCCCCAAACCTGGGTGCCCATTGAATTAAATCCCTGGTCAAGCGTTATCATTTTGTCTTTGTTAATAACAGCTTTCGAGGTAGCATAAGCGGCACCCCGCAGGTCGCTGGGGCATTTCTTACCCACGGTGCTGCCAACAAATGTTTCGCTGTCCTGTCGTTTGATAACCACTTCGCACCCTTCGCGGGTAGTTAAGTCTGCGCGGCTTAGTGTTTCTACTTCTTCAGGCTTTCCGGCAAATTCAAGCGGATCGTCAAAGGTATAGATTATGCTCTCTATGCCGCGCGAGGTTAAGGTTAGCTGATAGATGCGCTGCCGATATGGCCGGTCGGGAGTACGTGCATCGGCCTGTTCCACGTATAACCAGTATCCATCGGTGCGGTTTTTCCAGATGGGGTACACAGCCAGCCGGATATCATAAAAGTTAGTATCGCGCTGGGCTTGTTCTTTGGAGCTGAAGTTTCCAGTCATCCAGTCGCGCAGTTCGCGCAAGTCGCGATCAGACTGGGCAAGGGCACCTGAAACAAGGGAGGTGATCAGAAAAAAAATAATTCTGCTCTTCATTTCTTTCCGGTTTTATAGCCCGCCATGGCATAAAAGAGAATGTAAAGGTAAGATGGAAGCACACACCAGAAAAAGGCGGCTTGTGAACTCAGCGCAAAACCTTCGGGATTAACCAGGTGCCCATATACCTGGGGAATAATAGCCCCACCGGCAATACCCATTATCAACAGGGCCGAACCGATTTTGGTAAACCGCCCAAGGCCGTCAATGGCCAGCGGAAAAATGGCCGGCCACATTAACGCATTAGCCAGACCAAGTAAAGCAATAAACAGAATGCTGATGTACCCGGATGTAAAATAGGCCAGCGTTACAAAAACCATCCCGGTAATGGCCGAGTATTTAAGTGCGTCCTGTTGCCGTATGTATTTCGGGATGGTAATGATGCCGATGATGTAGCCCGCCACCATCGACCACAAGGTATAGGATGTAAAATTTTTGGTTTCATCCAGGCTCATGCCCAGGGCCTTTCCGTACGGGCCAATTACATCGCCTGCCATGACCTCGGCACCCACATAAACAAAAATGCAAACGGCACCGAGCAGCAGGTGCGGAAATTGCAAAATGCTGTTTTTGCTTTTTGACAGCGGGCTTTCTGATTCATCGTTGGCGGCCTCAATTTCCGGCAGCGCTGAGAACCCGATCATCAGCGCCAGAAGGCAAAGCACCAATGCCATGATAAGGTAAGGCATAACAATGCGTTGTGCCAGCGTATGCATGAGTTGAACCCGCAGTTGTTCATCGGTAGCCGAAAGAATCTGCGATTCAATTTCGGAGGCTCCGCTCAGCACAATAGCGCTTAGTATAAGTGGACTTAACGCTCCGGCAACTTTATTGCAAATGCCCATGATGGATATTCGTTTGGCGGCTGATTCCATCGGGCCGATGATGGAGATGTACGGATTGGAAGCGGTTTGAAGAATGGACAAGCCCATACCCTGAACAAACAAACCGGTTAAAAATAACCCAAAACTGCGGGCGTTGGCAGCGGGTATAAACAGCAGCGCCCCGGCCGCCATCACTACAAGGCCCAGGGCCATGCCTTTTTTAAAACCCGTTTTTTTAAGAATGAAGGATGAGGGAATGGCCAGAAAGAAATACGCCATGTAAAAGGCAAAAGTCACCAGCAGCGCCTGTGCGTCAGTTTTTAATCCGCAGGCCAGTTTTAAAAAGGGTATGAGCGTGCCGTTAAGCCAGGTAACAAACCCGAAAATGAAAAACAAAATACCGATAATGGTAATTGCGTAGGTATAATGATTGCCCTTTTGCTGCATACCCTTATTTTTGATTGTAAATAATTTTCGAGTATACAGTAAAATAAACAAAGCACCATGAACGCATCCGGTAAATTAACCTTGCTTGTACTGGCGGCCGGCATAGGCAGTCGCTATGGAGGCATTAAACAGATTGACGGCTTTGGCCCCAATGGCGAAACCATTATGGACTATTCGCTCTATGATGCTCTCCGTGCAGGATTTACCAAAGTGGTGTTCATTGTGCGCGATGAAATACTGGAAATCGTAAAAGAGAAATTCTTGCCCAAACTCAATAGCAAAGTTGAGGTGGAGTTTGTCATCCAGTCGATGGATAAACTGGTTCCGAATGAATACCAAAACCCGGAACGTAAAAAACCCTGGGGTACTGGCCATGCCATGCTGTGCGCAAAAGAGGTTATAAACGAGCCGTTTGCCGTAATCAATGCCGATGATTTTTATGGACAGGCCGCCTTTAAAAACGTAGCTGAATTTTTCAGAACAAATACCGATGGCACGCATGCATTAATTGGTTACACCCTTAAAAATGTGCTTTCCGATTACGGCAGTGTTTCGCGCGGGGTGGGCGAAGAGGATGCCAACGGGTTTCTTACTTCAGTTGTTGAACGAAAAACGATTGTAAAAGAGAACGGAAAAATCATCGCGAAAGAACCTGAAGGCGATATAATCATGAATCCGGAAGCGAAAACGTCTATGAACTTCTGGGGTTTTCATCCGTCTATTTTTGCTGTTGCTGAAAAACTGTTTAGTGAATTTTTAAAGAATAATCATAAGGACGTTAAAGCCGAATTTTTTATTCCCATCATTGCCAACGCGCTGGTGAAAAGCGGGGAAGGAAAAATAAAAGTAATCTCCGGTGGCGATGTGTGGTTTGGGGTAACCTACCAGGAAGATAAAGAAGAGGTAGTGGGCAAAATCGGGGAACTGATTGATAAAGGCGAGTATCCCCAAAAACTTTGGTAAGGTTGCCGGTATCGGTTACCGGCAACCATACCGGTTAAAACTGCTCCAGTTTCGAAAAGAAAAAGTTTCCTTCAATCTCGGCATTTACATCGCTGTCGGAACCATGGATGGCATTGGCCTCGATGGATTTGGCAAACAGGTTACGAATAGTACCAGGGGCTGCCTTTTGCGGATCGGTTGACCCGATCAAGTTGCGAAAATCTTCAACCGCATTATCCTTCTCCAGAATCATCGGCACAATTGGTCCGGACGACATGTAGTTGCACAGGTCGTTGTAAAACGGGCGCTCCTTATGGATAGCATAAAATTGCCCGGCACGTTCTTTAGTCAGTAGCGTTTTTTTCATCGCTACAATCCGAAAGCCCGCTTCTTCAATCAATTTGGTAATTGCCCCGGTGTTGCCGGCCGATACGGCATCGGGCTTAATCATGGTAAATGTTCTGTTTCCTGCCATGGTATTGGTTTATCAACTTTTCGGCCGCAAAAATAAGGGTTATTCCATGAAAACCGCCTGGTGCGGGTAAAAACTCAAATCCGGTAATTCCTCCTTATTTTTGCCCTTTGTCGCCAAACCCGTTAATGAAGAATTTAGATGCGTTTAAGCAGTTCATGAGTCAGCCGCGCAGGGTGGTTATTGTAACGCATTATAAACCCGATGCGGATGCGCTGGGATCTTCGCTGGGGCTGTGTGGGTACCTTATTAATTGCGGGCATACCGCACAGGTTATTACGCCAAGCGATTACCCCGCTTTTCTTCACTGGATGCCGGGCAATGCGCATGTGCTGATTGAGGAGGAGCGGAACAAGCAGGTCATCACCCGCTGTTTCGAAAATGCCGAGATTATTTTCTGTCTTGATTTTTCCTCTCTCAACCGCATCAACAACCTGGGTGATTTCGTTAGAAAATCAACGGCTAAAAAAGTGCTGATTGATCACCACCTGGATCCGGAGCATTTTGCGGATTTTGAACAATGGGATTCACAGGCGGCATCAACTGCCGGCTTGGTCTATGAGTTGATTGTTGAACTGGGCGATCGGAATAAAATTGATGCCGCTATTGCAGATTGTCTGTATGCCGGCCTGATGACCGATACCGGTGGCTTCAGGCACAACAACACCAGGCGCGAAGAATTTATGATTGCCTCTGACCTGGTTTCGCTGGGGGCCAATCCAACAAAAGTATCCAAGCTGATATACGATACGAATACCCTTGACCGCCTCCGGTTGATGGGCTTCGTTCTCAGTGAAAAACTGATTGTTTTACCCGAATTTAACACAGCCTACATGACGCTGTCGCAAGCGGAACTAAAACGATTCGGTTCGCAAACCGGAGATACTGAAGGATTTGTGAATTACGGTTTATCCATTAAAGGCATAAGATTATCCGTAATGATTTTTGAACGGAGGGATGAAATTAAGCTCTCCTTTCGCTCATTAGGCAATTTTTCGGTTAATGAATTGGCGCGCAAACATTTTGAAGGAGGGGGGCATAAAAACGCTGCCGGTGGTCAGAGTAAACTTTCCCTGGAGGCTACCACACAAAAATTCCTAGATTTGCTGCCCGAATACCGGTTGCAACTAACTGCTGCTGATGATTCGGAGTAACTAACTATATATTTTCCAAACAAATCCCACATACATGAGAAACGTTCTTTTACTTGGCTGCCTGGCGGCATTGCTGACCGGCTGTAGTGAAACGGTTAAGGAAACACCTAATGGCCTTAAATTTAAAGTAATCAAAAAAGGCGATGGTGTTCAGGCACACGTTGGTGAAATTATGGTTTTTGATTATGCACTCACCGATTCAAAAGATTCGGTGTGGACCAGCACCATCGAAAATGGGTTTCCTTCAGCGTTTATGGTTAACGACAGCAGTGCTATTCCGCAGGAGAACGGCATCATCCAGATGCTGCGTATGCTCTCGAAAGGCGACAGCGTAACCGTTGATATTTCAATTGGTGAGTTTTTTAAGAAGCTTAGCCGCAGACCGGTTCCTGAAAACCTGGACAGTACGATGATGATGCGCTACCAGTTCCGGATAAATGAAATTATGACCAATGAAAAATTCATGAGCTACGAACAGGAACTGATGAATAATTTTATGATTAATCAGTTAAAAAAGGATACCCGTAAAATTGATGCCTACCTGTTCGAAAAAGGAATTAAGGCAGATACCCTGCCATCAGGAGTCCGGTACATCATTACAACTCCCGGCACAGGTGAAACGGCCAAATCCGGACAAACCGTTAAGGTAAACTACAGCGGGTATTTGTTAAGTGGCGAATACTTTGATTCAAGCATACAATCGGTAGCCGAAGCAAAAAACCTGTATGATCCCATGCGCGAATACAGCCCGTTTGAAGTAACCATTGACCGCTCCAGCGTGATTCAGGGCTGGCACGATGCGCTGAAAACGATGAACAAAGGATCGAAAGGCACCTTCTATATCCCATCAACGTTGGCCTATGGCCCCCAGCAACGAAGCGCAGTTATTAAGCCCAATTCGATTTTGGTGTTTGAACTGGAGATGATTGACATTAAGGATTAACTGATGCGCCCGGTTTATTTTCTTGCTGGCTTTTTGGCTGTGCTGGCTGGTTGTAGCGATGATGAATGCACTCCCCGGGTTTCACAGTCGCGCCTGAACGCTGTAAATCAAACAAAACTTGCACAGGATGTTGCTGCCATTGACGCATTCCTTGCTGCAGAAGGGATTGTTGCCGTAGAAGATGTTACCGGTATGCGCTACGTGGTAACCCTTATAGGAAGCGGAGCTAAGCCCTGCCTTGAATCTACCATTACATTCAAGTACAAAGGCATGTTGCTCTCTGATGGTTCAGTATTCGATGAGAATACCACCGGGCTTACTTATCCGTTAAAGAATCTCATTCTAGGATGGCAAATTGTATTACCTCAACTCAAGGCAGGTACAAAGGCAGCATTGTACATTCCATCGGGTTATGGCTACGGACCCAATGCGCTTCCGGGCATTCCGGCTAATTCAAACCTCATCTTCGAAATTGAACTTGTCTCGGTTTAACCTGTGAAGGAGATTGTTTTTGCCACCAACAACCCACACAAGCTATCCGAGGTGCAGCACCTGCTCGGAGATTCGGTTACCATCAGGACGTTGGAGGAAATCGGATGCCACGATGAATTGCCTGAAACCCAAAACACGCTGGAAGGCAACGCCCTTCAAAAGGCCCGTTTTGTTTATGATCGCTACAACCTGGTTTGCTTTGCCGATGATACCGGCCTGGAAGTGGATGCCCTGAACGGTGAACCGGGAGTTTACTCTGCCCGTTATGCCGGTGAGCACAAGCGTAGCGAAGACAATATAAGGCTGCTTTTACAGAAACTGGAGAACCAGGCAAACAGGAAGGCGCAGTTCCGGTGCATAATAGCGCTGGTAGATGCGACCGGCCCCGTTTTTTTTGAAGGGATAGTTAAAGGCCAGATTATTAGTACACCAAGAGGATACCACGGCTTTGGCTACGATCCGGTATTCGTACCACAGGGTTGGAAAAAGACAATGGCTGAAATGACACCGGAAGAAAAAAACAACTTCAGTCACCGCGGAGAAGCGGTACGTAAACTGGTTCACTATCTGCAAAAAGATTATGGCTGGTAACTTTTCGTTTGGTAATTTGAGCCATCGGTTAAAATGAACAAACCTTTCACAATCGGCATAACCGGAGGCAGCGGCTCAGGTAAAACCTACTTTTTGACCAACCTATCAAAACGGTTTAGCGAAAAGGAGATGTGTTTAATCTCCCAGGACAATTATTACCATCCGCGCGATCAGCAAAAAACAGATGAGCGTGGTGTAAAGAATTTTGACTTGCCTGAGGCCATTGATCACCGGCAGTTTGTTGCCGACATCAACAGACTGAAACGGGGAGAGGTGCTAACCAAAAAAGAGTACACCTTTAATAACCCGGGTGTTGAACCCAAAACACTGATTTTTAAACCGGCTCCCATTCTGGTCGTTGAGGGTCTATTCGTTCACTATTTTGACGATATCGCAAGGGAACTGGATTTAAAAGTATTTATTGAGGCGAAAGATTATGTAAAACTTAGCCGCAGAATTCAGCGCGATAATGAAGAGCGCGGCTATGGCCTGGATGATGTATTGTACAGGTACCATCACCATGTAATGCCGGTTTACGAAAGGCTCATCGAACCCCTAAAACACCAGGCCGATATTGTAATCCCCAATAACAGTTATTTTGAACATGCCCTGGATTTGCTTGCGCTGGCCCTGAAAGCCAAGTTGGCTGGAATTGCAGCCAAATAGCAATTTTTTTAGCCCTTTCAGATTCAAGGTAATTTTTTACTTTTGTAGCCCCATGAAAAAAGCACATTCACCAAAACGTACCGTAACCCTTCTTGCCGGTGTGAGTGTTGCCCTGGCTATTGCGGTCAGTCAGCTTTTTTATTTCCATGTGTCGGACAAACCGGTAAAACCGGTTGAAACAGAGCAGTCGGAAGAAGCAGCATTCATTTCAATGCCTTCCGTTACCCCTCCATCCTCTTCATCGGTTGTTGAAACAAATCAGGAGTTTTCTTTTATCCTTGAAATTCTTTTTGAAGGTCAGTACGAAGAAACCGAAGCTGTTCCGGTTAACAGGGTTTTCGATAAACTGTTTCAAACACTCTTTAGGGTTGTCATTTCTCCAAATGCTCCTTGATGGGGTAACGTATTAGCCTGAATAATCATCCTTGGTACAGGCTCCTCTCTTTATTATAAAGTCATCCATCAAATTTTTCAATTCTATACATTATGCAAAACAAGGGATTTGTTATAGTACTCACAGTTGTAATTGCTGCACTGTGTCTTTATTATTTATCGTTTACCGTGGTGAGCACCCGTGTTCAGCGGAACGCCATAGCCTATGCCACCGATGCCAACGGCATTGTTGACTTGGGTAAGAAAGTAGCATACATGGACTCGGTATGGAATAAGCCGGTATATAACCTGTTTGGAGTTGAGTTTACATACAAGGAAGTAAAAGATAATGAACTGGGCCTGGGCCTGGATCTTCAAGGAGGCATGCATGTTACGCTGGAGGTTTCTCCGGTTGATATCATCAAAGGCCTTAGCGGAAACAACAAGGATTCAGCCTTTGTAAAAGCGCTGGTAAAAGCACAACAAAAACAAAAGAGCAGCGAAAAGAATTTCAGTACGCTCTTTTTTGAATCCTACAGGGAAGATAACCCCGGGGCCAAGTTGGCGCATGTGTTTGCGTCAACCACAACACGCGGAAGGATAAGCCTCAATGATCCAGATGATAAAGTAATTGAGGTCGTTGAGCAGGAAATTGAAAGTGCCATTGATCGCTCCTACACCATTCTGAAAAACCGCCTGGATCAGTTTGGCACCTCGCAGCCCAATATTCAGCGCTTACCAGGTACGGGCCGCATCCAGATTGAAATTCCGGGTGCCGATAACCCGGCCCGCGTGCGTAAATTATTGCAAGGTGTTGCCCGGCTTGAGTTCTGGGATGTTGTTGAACCAAATGATATTTCCACTTCCCTGATGAGCATCAACACCCTGCTGACCAAAGAACAGCAAAGTCTGGCGCTTACCCAGGCAAAAACATCAGGCCAGGTATCCTCCGAAACCAAAGCTTCGGGCGATACCACGCTTACCGACCTTGAAAAGCAACTTCAAACGGCATCTGTAACCGATACCACACAAACCGGATTGGATTCTTTACAGAACCTGGGCGTGTCACCTTTGTTTGCCAAGAGCACACCAGCCGGTACGTTTCGGTACAGCCTGAAGGATACAGCCGAAATTAACCGCATCTTCAGGCGTGCCGATGTGCGTAATTTACTTCCCCGCAACGTAGGTGTGTACTGGGCCAACAAACCCGATAAGGATGTTGGCAATACCGAGGCCCTTTCACTTTATTTTCTCGACCAGGGAAGGGGAGGGAAACCCAAACTAACCGGTGAGGTGATTAATGACGCCAGGCAGGATTTGGATGAGTATGCCCGTCCTGCCGTGAGCATGACCATGAATGCTACAGGTACACGCATCTGGGCAAAGATGACAGCCGAAGCGGCCAGCAAATCGCCCCGCGGAAGAATTGCCATTGTATTAGACAACACGGTTTACAGCGCCCCGTATGTAAACGGAGAGATTCCTAATGGTAACTCGCAGATCTCCGGCAACTTTACGGTTGAAGAAGCAAAAGACCTGGCGAATATTTTAAAGGCGGGTTCGCTGCCGGCTCCTACAAAAATTGTGGAAGAGGCTATTGTCGGACCTACATTGGGTGAGTTGGCACGTAACCAGGGGCTGATCTCTACCTTACTCGGCCTCGCACTGGTTGTTATCTTCATGATCATGTATTATGCCAAAGGCGGCTGGGTTGCCAATATTGCCCTGCTGTTTAACATCTTCTTCATTTTGGGTATCCTGGCACAACTCGATGCCTCCTTAACATTGCCGGGTGTAGCCGGTATTGTGCTTACCATGGGTATGGCTGTAGATGCGAACGTGCTGATATTTGAACGCATTAAGGAAGAAATGCTTCATGGACGGAAAGTGAAAGATGCTGTTAAAACCGGTTATCAACGCGCCTTTTGGACGATTTTCGACTCGAACCTGACAACGTTGATCACCGCATTTTTCCTGGCCTGGCTGGGGCAGGGGCCCATTCGCGGATTTGCCGTTACCTTGATGGTGGGTATTGCCACTTCCTTTTTCACCGCAGTATATGTTTCACGCGTAATTGTAGAGTGGATAACCCGCAAAGGAGACGAAAGCAAAGTTTCGTTCGACACCTTTATTGCGCGGATCGTTAAAAAGAGAAGGCAGTTTGCCTTTGTGCGCAACAGCAAACTGGCTTACATCATATCTTCGGTTCTGATTGTTATAGGTCTTGCGCTGATGCTGGTAAAGGGACTGAATATGGGCGTTGACTTTAAAGGCGGACGTTCGTATGTCGTATCTTTTAATCAGCCTGTTGTGGCTACCAATTTAAAGGTGGGCCTCAGCCAAACTTTTAACAATGCAGGCACCGAAGTAAAGAACTACGGCAGCAACAGCAAGGTTAAAGTTACTACCGCCTACCTGATTGATGACGATACCGATGAAGCGGATGAAAAAGTTAGGCAAACGTTGATTACCGGACTGGAATCACTAACCGGTAAGCAGTTTGTGGACCAGGATTCACAACTTGACGACAACCGGTTTACTATTTCCAGTTCATCAAAAGTAGGGGCAACCGTGGCCGATGATATTAAGAACTCCGCCTGGGAGGCCAGTTTGTTTTCAGTTGTGGCCATCTTCATTTACATTCTCATCCGGTTCAGAAAATGGCAGTTTAGCGCAGGAGCCATTGTGGCCACACTGCACGATACGCTGTTTGTGTTCGCGGCTTTTGCCATTGCGAACTTCTTTGGATTAAGCTTCGAAATAGACCAGGTGTTTGTTGCTGCCGTGCTAACCATAATCGGGTATTCTATAAATGATACGGTGATTATCTTCGACCGGATACGCGAATACATCGGGCTGGGCACCTCGCACGATAAGAAGAAAATTGTGAACGATGCCATTAATGACACCCTTTCGCGAACCATTATTACGGCAGGTACCACGTTGCTGGTGGTTATTACCCTGCTGATTTTTGGCGGAGAGGTGTTGCGCGGATTTTCGTTTGCTTTATTGGTAGGTGTGGTGGTAGGAACCTATTCTTCGGTGTTTATTGCCGCCCCGATTACTATTGACTTGGATAAAAAAGAAGAAGAAAAACCGGCTGACGTGAAAAAAGTACCGGTAACGGCCTGAAGTGTTTGAAAGTACAGGAATAAGGCATTGGGGATACTAATGCCTTATTTTTTTTAATCAGCCAACGGCTTCTCTATTCTTAACCCCACGGCCAGCACGCCTTTTAGTGTATCGGTGCGCATAAAGTGTTCGAACTGAAGGGCATACCGGCCGGTGTAAGGAAACCTGTGGTTGCTAAGCAACGGAAAGCGGTGGTCATAAATATCGCCAATGCCACTTTTGCCCAGCGGTTTTCCGGTTTTTTTATCAAACAGGAATTCGGTAGTAAGTTTTTGCTGCAGTTCGGTACCTGCTGAGTCAAGCAAATGCCAGGTAACATACAAGTTGGAGAACGCATAAACTGATTCGTTTCGTACGTTAAGATAAAGGTTGTAAGGTTTACTGCTGTCAGGTATTTCAAAATCAAACCGGGGCTGTTCAGAGGCCACCCACCAACGCTTGGCAAAGTTGTGGTTTTTCTCGTAGATACGCGATGAATCGCAGGCTGTAAGAAGCAGCATCAGGCTTACGATTATAAGTTTTCTCATGCTTGCCTGCGGGGTTGGTTGCTACGGTTATCGCGGTGGCCGCGATTTCTTTTTTTCTTCTTTTTCTTTTTATTCTTGCTGCTGAATTTTTTATCGAGTTGGGCCAGGTCGCTGTTCAGGGTGGCAACGGGTACTTTGGCTTCCAGTTCATCTGCCTGCAGGGTAGCCGGTTTTTTACCGGCTTTGTTCAGTTCCAGTATCTGGTTTACACGCTCTACATTCAGCGGATACCAGGTGTTATCTTCGCGATAGCCGAACCACATAATTTTTCGGAAGATGTCGGTTTTCTGCAGACGTGCTTCGCCTTGCTCAGTAAGAAGTGGGGCCTCAATTTTAGGAATGTCGCGCAGGGCATCCATGTAGGTTTCCAGTTCGTAGTTAAGGCAGCATTTAAGCCTGCCACACTGGCCGGAGAGTTTGCTGGGGTTTAGCGACAGGTTTTGATAACGTGCCGCACTGGTGGCTACGTTTTTAAAATCGCTGAGCCAGGTAGAGCAGCACAGTTCGCGTCCGCAAACCCCTATGCCACCCAGCCGGCCGGCTTCCTGCCGTAAACTGATCTGGCGCATCTCCACACGGATTTTAAATTCGCCTGCCAGGATGCGGATGAGTTCACGGAAATCTACCCGCTCTTCGGCTGAATAGTAAAAGGTAGCTTTGGTGTTATCAGCCTGGTATTCAATGTCGGAAAGTTTCATTTGCAGCTTCAGGTCGCGGATAATTTCGCGGGTGCGGTAAAGGGTGGGCAGTTCACGCTTTTTTACTTCTTCAAATTTCTCAAGGTCTTTGGTATGTGCCAGCCGGTAAATTTTTTTAATGTCACTGTCGTTGACGATTTTCTTTTTCTGCATTTGCAAACGCACCAGTTCGCCCTGCAGCGACACATAACCGATGTGATGACCGGTCTGCGCTTCCACTACTACGGCATCGCCTGTAATGAGTGTGAGTTTATCGGGGTTACGGTAGTAATCTTTCCGGCCGTTTTTGAAGCGCACTTCTACGCTCTTAAATCGCTCTTCGCTGGGGCTCTCCATGTTTGACAGCCAGTCGAATACGTTCATTTTATTACAACCCCCGGTTAAACACATGCCGTTGTTGTTGCAGCCGGCAACTTTTGTTCCTTTTCCTGATGTACACGTGCAGCCCACTTTACCCGATCGATTTTTTAAAGGATAATAAATCCAATCCAATATCTTTTCTGAAATATACCCCATCCCAACTTAGTTTGGCAACACCTGCATAAGCTTTTTGACGAGCCGATTCAACATCGGCCCCCAGGCCGGTAACAGCCAACACCCGGCCTCCGGATGTGATTACGTGGTTGTTGGCGGCTTGTGTGCCGGCATGAAACACCAGGGCATCGGTTGGATGGCTCAATCCATTTATCAATTTTCCTTTTTCAAAGTCACCGGGATAACCGCCCGATGCCATGACTACGGTAACGGCACATTTTGTATCTATTTCAATGGCTTTACCTTTCAGGTTTCCGGTGGCAGTTGCCATCAATAAATCAACCAGGTCGTTTTTAATTCTTGGCAGGACCGCCTGCGTTTCGGGGTCGCCCATACGTACATTGTATTCGATAACGTAGGGATTGCCGGCTACGTTCATTAAACCAATAAAGATAAATCCCCGGTAATCAATATTTTCTTGTTGCAGTCCGCGAATGGTTGGTTGTATAACCTGTTCTTTTACTTTCTGCATAAAGGCTTCATCAGCAAAAACAACGGGCGAAACTGCGCCCATGCCGCCTGTGTTGGGTCCGGTGTCGCCATCGCCAATGCGTTTGTAATCTTTGGCTTCCGGCAAGATGACATACTCTTTTCCATCGGTGAGTACGAAGACAGACAATTCAATTCCACGCAAAAATTCTTCAACGAGTACGGTCTTGCCGGCTGCTCCGAATTTACTACCGCTTATCATGGCGGCTGCTTCGCGGCTTGCTTCGTTTGGATCTTGAGTAATGATAACGCCTTTGCCGGCAGCCAACCCATCGGCTTTCAGTACAATAGGTGGCTTGCATTGGCTGATGTACGCTATGGCCTGGTCAATTTCGCCAGCATGGAAAGTTTTTGCCCTGGCTGTGGGAATATTGTGCCGGAGCATGAATTGTTTTGAGAAATCTTTACTTCCTTCAAGTTGTGCACCCGATTTGCCGGGTCCAACTATGGGTATGGAGTGCAGCGTTGGGTGTGCTTCAAAAAAATCACGGATGCCCTTTACCAGCGGTAATTCAGGGCCAACCACAATTAAATCAATCCCGGTTTGGGTGCAGAAATCTCCGAGTTTTTTAAAATCGTCAACCGCAACCGGAATATTTTGTGCACAGGTAGCGGTGCCTGCGTTGCCCGGGGCAACATAAAGTGCACCGCAAAGCCGGCTTTGACTTATTTTCCACGCAAGCGCATGTTCGCGGCCGCCATTACCAATAAGCAATATGTTGAGTGGCTTCATAAAAGCCCCAAAGATGGACAAACCCTTTCAAAATTCAACATTTTGACATGCGAACTGTCTGCTAGTGAGCATACTCACTCATGAAAGCGAGTCGGGCGAGACGGATCTCTTCTTCGGTGTAATTGGCCAGTGAATCATCGTTAAGGGCTACCTCCAGGCTATCGGTATCCGCATTCATAAAATAGTCATGAATGTCATCGAGCTTGTTCGGATCGAGCACCTGGTCAATATAGTAGCTCAGGTTAAGCTTGGTGCCTGAGTAGCTGATGTTTTCAATTTCGGTAAGCAGTTCTTCGAAAGTCAGGTTAGCCATTTCAGCAATCTCTTCGAGGTCAACTTTCTTATCGATCTGCTGAATGATAAAAATTTTTGTTTTGGATTTATTGACGGAGGATTTAACTACTACTTCGGTGGCTGTTTCAATGTCGTTATCTTCAACGTATTTCTGAATGGTCTCAAGAAATTCTTTTCCGAACTTATTTACTTTGCCCATGCCCACTCCGTTTACCTGTGCCAGGTCTTCTTTGGTAGTGGGGTAGGTGGTGGCCATTTCTTCCAGTGAAGGATCCTGGAAAATGACATAAGGGGGAAGATCGCGCTCTTTGGCAATTTTTTTCCGAAGTGTTTTAAGCATTTCAAAGAGCTTGTGGTCGTACGCTTTGGCGTTAACCGGTGCGCGTTCGCTTGAAACTTCTTCATCTTCCAGATCGGTGGTGAAGTCGTGATCGCGGGCCAGTTCAATAGAATGGGGTTTCTTTAAAAAAGCTTCGCCTTTATTGGAAAGTTTAAGGGCGCCTATGTTGTCAATATCTTTTTCAAGGTATTGGTAGATGAGTGTTTGCCGGATAACCGATTTCCAGAAGTCGGCATCTTCATCAGCGCCTTTGCCGAAAATAGCGAGGTCGAAATGGGCATAACTCTTCACGTATTCATCCTCGGTGCCTCTAAGCACGTTTACCAGGTGGTTCAGGCCAAAGCGCTCATTGGTTTGCTTCACAGCCTGCAACACCATTTTTACGTATTCGCTGCCTTCAAACCGTTCGCGCGGATGTACGCAGTTATCGCACATGCCGCAGTTGTCTTCAGTAAACTCTTCTCCGAAATAGTGTAGCAGTTGGCGCCTGCGGCATACCGGTGACTCGGCATAAAATTCCATTTCCTGTAAAAGGATACGGGCGTTTTCGCGCTCCTGTACGGATTTGTCTTTATTGAATTTTTCGAGCTTGTTCAGATCGTTGTGGCTGTAGAACATCAGGCAGTGGCCTTCCAGCCCGTCACGGCCGGAACGGCCGGTTTCCTGATAGTAACCTTCCAGTGATTTGGGAACATCATAATGCACCACAAACCGCACATCGGGTTTGTCAATGCCCATTCCGAACGCGATGGTTGCCACAATGATGTCGATTTCTTCATTAAGGAAGGCATCTTGGTTTTTTTCACGCACGTCAGGGTCAAGGCCGGCATGATAAGGTGCGGCTTTAAATCCATTTACTGAAATCAGCTTGGCAATTTCCTCGACTTTTTTGCGGCTCAGGCAGTACACAATTCCGGATTTGCCGCGGTTATCGCGAAGAAATTTAATGAGTTGTTTTTTCGTTTCCTTTTTTGGACGAACCTCGTAGAACAGATTTTTCCGGTTAAAGGATGACATAAACACATCCGCTTCTTCCATCTGCAGATTTTTCTGAATATCAATCTGCACCTTAGGTGTGGCTGTAGCGGTGAGCGCCATAATAGGCAAATCGCCCAATTGCTGAATCATTGACTTGATCCTGCGGTATTCCGGGCGGAAATCATGCCCCCATTCTGAAATGCAATGGGCCTCATCAATGGCTACAAACGAAACTTTTACTTTTTTAAGAAACTCAATGTTCTCCTCTTTGGTAAGCGATTCAGGCGCTACATAAAGCAACTTAACGGCTCCGGCAATCGCATCTTTTTTAAGCTTCGTAATTTCTCCCTTTGAAAGGGTGGAATTAAGAAAGCGTGCGTTTACGCCATAGGCATTCAACTGGTCCACCTGATTTTTCATCAGCGCAATGAGGGGTGAAATAACCACTGCTAAACCATCGAACAACAGGGCGGGCAACTGGTAGCACAGTGATTTGCCGGCACCCGTGGGCATTATTACAAATGTATTCCTGCCGTCCAGCAAATTCCGGATAATCGCTTCCTGGTTACCCCTGAAATGCCCATAGCCAAAAACTTCTTTTAGCTTTACTTTTAATGCGTCTTTCTCTTCAACCGCCATCATATACCTAACAATAGTTAGTGTCAAATCTTTCTATCTTTGCCTGCTGACAAAGTTAATTTTGAAAGGAAATTGAATTTAGTAAAAAATATTAAAAACATTGCACGAGAGGTATTAATAAATGAATCCCGGGCAATAGAAAATCTCACCAATTTTATTGATGATGACTTTGAGGCCTGCGTTAAAGAAATTTATTCTTCAAAAGGCAGGGTTGTCGTTACAGGCATTGGCAAAAGTGCCATAATTGCCAATAAAATTGTGGCCACATTAAATTCAACGGGTACCCCCGCCCTGTTTATGCATGCTGCCGATGCCATTCATGGCGATTTGGGCATGATTCAGAAGGACGATATTGTCATCTGTATATCCAAAAGCGGAAATACCCCGGAAATAAAGGTTCTCGTGCCTTTGCTAAAACGCAGAGGATCAAAACTTGTTGCCCTGGTTAGCAATACAGGTTCGTATTTAGCCCAACAGGCCGATTATGTTCTGAATGGTACCATTGATCAGGAAGCCTGCCCGAACAACCTGGCCCCTACAACCAGCACCACAGCCCACCTGGCCATGGGCGATGCGCTGGCCGTTTGCCTTGTGAACCTGCGTAACTTTACCGATGCCGATTTTGCCATGTTTCACCCCGGAGGGGCACTGGGCAAGCAGCTTTACCTTAAGGTTTCGGATATTTCGGTAAACAACGAACTTCCCCTTGTAAACCACGATGCCACCTTAAAAGAGGTTATTCTGGAAATGACGTCAAAACGATTGGGTTGTACGGCAGTGGTAGAGAATGGGAAGAGGCTTTTAGGAATAATAACCGATGGCGATTTGCGAAGAATGTTGCAGAAGAACCCCGACCTTACGGCAATACGTGCTTCTGATATTATGACCCGGAATCCCAAAAGCATCCAAAAAGATGAATTTGCCGTTAAGGCCCTGCACGAAATGCAAGAGAAAAGCATTACCCAGCTTGTTGTTATGGATGGCGACCAGGTGAGTGGCTTTATTCATTTGCATGATTTGCTGAAAGAAGGAATTGCCTAGAGGTGGAGTGCACTGACCAAACCTTAATGCTTCCAGACGAGAAGAAGTACATATGAAAAAAAACCTGTATGTGGTACTAATGGCTGGTGGCGTAGGTGTGCGTTTTTGGCCCTACAGCCGAAATGAAAGGCCTAAACAGTTTTTGGATGTACTCGGCATTGGAAAAACTCTTCTGCAAATTACGTATGAACGCTTCCTCCCGATATGCCCTGCCAATCACATTTATGTAGTAACGCATGAAGAACACGCACACCTGGTTCGTGAGCAGTTGCCAACTCTGGGGGATGAACAAATCCTTGCTGAGCCGATGCGGAAAAACACGGCCGCCTGCCTTGCTTATGCAAGCTATCGGATAAGAAAACAAGAAAAAGATGCGGTGATCATCGCCAGTCCGGCCGATCACCTCATTATGAAGGAAAATGAATTCCAGCATGTGCTGCACAAAGCGGTTGATCAGGCAGCGGATCAGGATAAACTCATCACACTCGGTATAACTCCTTCGCGTCCCGAAACCGGCTATGGATATATTCAGTTTATACCCGACAAGAAATTTGTTAAGAAGGTAAAAACGTTTACCGAAAAGCCACAACTGGCGCTTGCCAAGAAGTTTCTGGAAAGCGGTGATTTTGTGTGGAACTCCGGCATTTTTGTGTGGGGTGTAAAGGCCATCATCCGTGCATTTGAAGAGCACGTACCCGAAATGGCCGAGGCGTTTGAAGAGTGCAGTAAATCGTTTGGCTCACCTGCAGAACAAAAGGCGATAGCAGAAGCGTATGCCCAGTGCAAAAACATCTCGATTGACTACGCAGTAATGGAGAAGGCCACCAATGTATATGTGTGCCAGGCATCGTTTACCTGGTCTGACCTGGGTTCATGGACATCCATTCATGACATTTCAGCTAAGGATAAAGAGAATAACATGACCAGCGGCCGTGTTTTGGTGTACGATTCCCGTAATTCCATCATCCGGGCATCTTCGGATGACAAGTTGCTGGTGGTGCAAGGCCTTAACGGATACCTGGTGGGTGAGTTTGGCAACGTTATAATTGTATGCGAAAAGGATCGCGAAGATCTGTTCCGGCAGTTCGTAAACGATGTAAGGGCGTTAAAAGGAGGAGGGGAGTTTTTGTAAATGAGGATGAATGAGGAGCTATATTTTTTGAAGATGAGAAGAGGTTAAGGTTTTGCGCTATCTACAAAAGTTTCTGCCTTACCACCTCATAGATTACAATGCCGGTTGCCACGCTAACGTTTAGCGATCCGATTTTTCCTTTCATGGGGATTTTAACAAGCTCATCGGCAATGCGAAGTAATTCATCTGAAATGCCGTCTTCTTCTGAGCCCATGATAAGTGCCACAGGCCTGTTGAATTCGGCTTCGTAGATTGTTTTGCTTGCTTTTTCGGTGCATGCCACTACCATAATGCCGTTTTCCTGCAGAAATTTTACCGTTTGCTTGAGGTCTTTCTCCCGGCACACGGGCAAATGATTAAGTGCTCCGGCAGAAGTTTTCATGGCATCCCCGCTTACCGGAGCACTCCCTTTTTCCCCGATAATCAACCCGTCAACACCGGCACATTCGGCCGTGCGTGCTATGGCTCCGAAGTTTCGTACATCCGTTACGCGGTCAAGAATCACAAAGAATGGCTCGTAACCCCTGCTGTAGGCAAAATTGATCAGGTTATCAATCGAGGCAAAGGCTACGGCTGACAGCAGGCACACCACACCCTGGTGGTTTTTGGAGGTAAGCCGGTTTAGTTTCTCAACGGGCACATAGGTGAAGGGCAGGTTGTGCGAACGGATTAGCCGCAATAGCTCACGGATAAGTTCGTTTTGTAAGCCCTTTTGTAAATACAACCGTTCGATCTCCCTTCCTGCAACAATGGCCTCCATTACGGCCCGTGTACCATAGATCATATCCGGTTTGTTCATTCCTAAAAGTACTGCCTAGAGTTGAATCGGCATGAATGACCGGTAAAAAACCCCGATTAGAACCGCGCCTTTCTCCACAAATCAACCATTTGGTACCACGTATCCGTAAACTTTTTGTCGCGGATGAGGACGTAATTCTCCGGATCGAAGATGGTGGAGGCCCTGGTGAATATAAACCGGCCTTTTACGTTTTCGTTTTTATATTCCCACACCTCACGATCGGCCAGCCGGTAAACTTCTTCGGGCGGGCCAAAAATAATGTACATCATACCCCGGTCGGTTTTCCAGCCTTCTTTATAAGAGCTGAATAATTGGTTGGCCTGCTCTACTCTGCGGAAGTAGTTGCGAATAAAAATCCGGGCACGTTCGGTGCTCCCTGTAATGCTGATTATGGTTTTATCAAAGAGCGCCTTGTCGCCCCTTGCTTCACGCAACTTTTCCATTTCCCTTTTCTCGCACACATAAATCATGGGCCCGGCAAGTGTTTCAATTTTGCCGAGTTTCGGATAATCATCTTCTACGCGAAATGCCAGCCCAACAGTACTGGTGGTGTCTTGCTGGATGAGATAAAGTCCTTGCCTGGAAAATTGCACAGTCTGGTCAGGCAACAACACAAAAGATGAATCGGGTTTAATAGTTGGCGATACGCGCGCCTGCGCTGTAGAGAATGGCGGTGATGAGGCTGGAAAATTGGTTGCATAATAGGAAATAGTAAGCGGTTTATCCGGATCGAATCCTGAAAAAGAGGTGGGTTCATTAATCCGGATATAGGTAGTCATAACCGGAACATTGTTTTGGATAAGAGCGAAGTTTCCTGTGTGCTGAACGGGTTTATAAAAATACCAGGCTCTGCGTGATGCACTGAAAATAACTTTGGCTACGATGAGTTTACCGGCTGATGCCTCGGGCAGCCTTAGTTGTCCGGTTTTTGCCGTTGCCGTGTTGGTAAGCCATTGAGTTTCGCCCAATTCTTCACCTTCTTTATCGGTGATGGTATTCCGCACTTCCCATTGAAGTGAATACTCATTTGTACTTCGGCCGGGATTGGTTGAGGTAAATTCAAAATAAACAAGGTCCTTTCCGGCAAAGGGATATACCGCAAACCTCAGGTTGAATTCAGTGCCCTGATCATAGAGGTAGCTGAAGTTAATATCGCGAAGAGGTTGTGCAAGGCCGTTGCTGCTAAGGCTGATCAGAAATGCAATCACTAAATTAGCGTATCGCTGCATAGTTCAAATTAAACTATTCCTTTTAACATATTCTTATCCATTCCGTTAATTTTGCGGCCAGCTGAATATGGCAAAAATTTACACAACCGAAATTACTTCGGAAACCCTTCTCTCCGATAACCCTATTCATCAACGGTTATTCAAGGCGTATGTTGCAGCCCTTGATTATGTGCATGGAGAGGTTTTGGAAATTGGCTGTGGTGAAGGACGTGGGGTTGAGCTCCTTCTTCAAAAAGCCAGCCGGTTTACCGCAGTTGATAAAATTGATCAGGCGCTGGCTACGCTACGCCAAAAATTTCCACAGGCCGATTTTATAGCCATGAACCTTCCACCCCTTACAGGACTGCCCGATAATCATTTTGATTGCGTTATCAGTTTTCAGGTAATTGAGCATATAAAAGACGATCGCCTTTTTCTGCAAGAAGTGAATCGTGTATTAAAACCGGGAGGCATGGCATTAATCACTACCCCCAACCGAAAAATGTCGCTTACCCGTAATCCATGGCATGTGCGTGAATACCTCGCTTCTGAATTGAAGACTTTGGCACAGTTGGTTTTTGCTTCGGTGGAAATGAAAGGCATTACCGGCAACGAAAAGGTAATGGCGTATTATGAGCAAAACCGAAAATCGGTGAGGCGAATTACCCGGTGGGATGTGCTGAACCTCCAGCACAACCTGCCTTCGTGGATGCTGCGCCTCCCTTATGAACTTTTAAACCGGTTCAACCGGAATCGCCTGCAAAAGGCCAACAGCAACATGGTAACATCAATTACGGATGCTGATTACCGGATTACCAATAATGCCGAGGATGCGCTTGATCTGTTTCTGCTTGTCAGGAAATAGTGCGGCTTATTGGTTGAACCGGGGTACCTGTGTGGCGTATTTTTCGTAGGCCTGTTCATACCGTTCGGCCAGTTCGGCTTCACCGTACTTGTAAAGTACGCGTTGTATTTCGCCCAGCACGGCTATGTTATTGTACAGGTCACGGTCGAAGAATCCTTTCCTTATCATATAGGCGGCCATGTCATCAACCCGGTTGCCAATAACGGTAGCAATCTCAACGGCTTTTTCTTTCTCCCCCACCTCAAAGAGCATTTCCAGCATCAGGGCGTTGGTAAAGTCATACGGTACGCCTTTATCGGGCATCACCTCCAGGCTACGCAACAATACTTCGCGTGCCCTAACGGTATCCGATTTCATGAGCAGGGCCTCGGCAACGTCATTAAAAGTGCTTCGATGATTCTGAACAAAGTTCCGGTAATCAACGCTGTAGAAAACGGTAGGGTCGTCAAGTCCTCTGAACCGAAACTTGTTCATAATGTTATCATACGCGACTTCCGTATTCACAAGGCGCGTACGCGGGTTGGGGTTTTGAATAGGAAGAATGCGAAACGCATTTCCCTCACTTACTACAAACGGTTTCAGATCAATGTTAAATTGTTCAAGGGAGGTGTTATTGACATAAAGCGGTCTTTCCCAGTTGTTAGTAAGCATCAGATCCAGCAAGGCCAGATCTTGTTTCAGCAGGCTGTTCCTGCGTACACGCAGGCGCATTTCAGTTACCAGCATATCTTCCATGCCTTTCGGGATGATGCCGAGCTTTTTAACCAGGGCCGTATCCACTTTCAACACCAGTTCTTTGGAGGGAATCATGTTGGTGTTGGGGTAGTACGGATGCAGCAGGGTTTTGCTGTTTTTCTTAATCAGGTCAATGTATTGGGCCAGGTCAATGCTTTTAATGCCGGTTTCCTGATACATTAATCCTTCGTTCGGCCCCCCCTGCCGGTAGTGCTCAGGGGTAAGCGTATAGGGAAATGCCTCCGATTGGTAATGCTTGCGCATGCTCTGTTCAATGTACCAATCGGTATTGTAGTAGCTCAGCACCACCACGCGCATGTCGGTGCGGATGCCCTCCACTTCTTGTGCGTACCACAGGGGGAATGTATCATTATCGCCACCGGTAAATAATATTCCGTTCGGGGCACACGATTCCAGGTAATTGTTGGCCGAGTCAACCGAGAAGTAACGGTTTGAACGGTTGTGATCATCCCATCCTTCGATGGCCATCAGTGCCGGAGCCGTAAAGGCAATTAGGGTAGCGGTAAGAGCGGCTGCTTTGGCATTTTTAATGAATTTACCGATACCCGATGCCAGACCAATAACGGCCAGGCCAATCCAAAAGGCAAAAGCGTAGTACGAGCCGGAGTAAATGTAATCGCGTTCGCGCGGTTCAGAAGGCGGAGAGTTCAGGTAAATAACCAGCGCCACACCCGTAAGGATAAAAAGCAAGCCGATGACACCGGCATTCTTCGGATCTTTTACGGCCTGATAGTACAACCCGAAAAATCCAAGAATAAATGGGATCATAAAAAAGTTATTGCGGGCCTTGTTGTACGAAACCATTTCCGGAACGTCTTCAAACCAACTGTTCGGCCCCAGCCAGTCGGCCCCGATTTCATCGCCCTCGCGGCCGGCAAAGTTCCACATGAAGTAGCGAATGTACATCCAGCCAATCTGGTGGCTGAACATGAAGCGCATGTTATCGGAGAAGGTGGGCTTCTGGCCTTCCTTTAACCCCAGCTTTGACCTATAGATGGAAGCATGGTTATCGGTGGTGCTGTACACACGCGGCAGGATGGTCATGTGGGCGGGGTCGTATATATATTCGCGTTTCCGGTCGATAATTTCGTATTTGTCTTTACCCTTTTTATACACCGGTGCGCCTTCTTTAATGTCGATGATTTGGGCCGTATAGTACTGCCCGTAAAGTAAAGGCCGGCTTCCGTATTGCTCGCGCTTCAGGTAGCTTACAAAACTCATTACATCGCTGGGGTCGTTTTCGTCAATGGGGGTATTGTAGTTTGAGCGGATTACGATTACAGCGTAGGATACATAGCCGATGAGAATGAATGCAGTGCTTAGTAAAAAGGTATTCAACACAGGTTTAACCCGTTGCTGGCTGTACAGGATTCCGTAAACCAGGCTGCCGATGATAATTACACTGAATACGATTACACCGGATCCAAAAGGAAGGCCCAGTGAGTTTACAAAAAACACTTCAAAGCCTCCGGCCAGCGAAGGAAGGCCGGGAATAATAATGTCGTTAATAAAGATGATGAGCAAACCGCCTACCAGCAGTGTTGCGATAATGCCCCAACGCGAGGGCGTATATTTTTTAAAGTAAAAGATTAAGGCCAGTGCCGGTAGAGTAACCAGGTTTAGCAAGTGAACACCAATGGACAACCCTATGACATAGGATATCAGGATAATCCACCGGTTGGCCTTGGCTTCATCCTCAATAGCATCCCACTTGAGCATGGCCCACACCACCAGTGCGGTGAAGAACATTGACATGGAGTACACCTCGGCCTCCACGGCCGAAAACCAGATAGAGTCGGCAAAAGTCATGGCCAGTGCGCCTACCAGACCGGCACCCATCAGCAAAATGGTCTTATCGGTGGTAAGTTCTTCAGGCTTTGAAAGGTTGAGCAGCTTGCGCCCGAAAATGGTAATTGACCAGAAGGTGAACAGGGAGGCAAAGGCACCGGCCAGTACACTGGAGAAGTTAATCCAGTAGGCAACACGGGTTACATCACCCAGTGCCAGAAACGAAAACATACGGCCGATGAGCAGAAACAACGGGGCACCGGGCGGGTGAGGCACTTCCAGTTTGTAGGATACGGCTATAAACTCCCCGCAGTCCCAATAACTGGCGGTTTCTTCCATGGTTAGCCAGTAAGCTGTTAAGGCGATGGTGAATACAATCCAACCTGTTATGTTATTGACCTTTTGAAAATTCATGCTTTTCGCTGTTCGTTTAAATGGAATGCAAGGGAATTTGATTACAAATAAAGGGCGAAAATAAGAAAATAGCAGATAGCATTATTTAGCGGGTAATTGATCTATTTATATACGATCATGTAGAAGATCAGCCAAAGGAAGAAGATAAGCACATACGATGCAGCAACAATAAACCAGACCACCCGCTTTTCTTTACGCGCGTAGTGATGAATTCCTGCTACCAGTAAAAACCAGTAGATGATTTCAAAAACATTTAAGGCGCGTAACGGGTAAGCATAACGGGTGTTCAGGGAATAATAATCGAAAAAGTGCATGAGCGAAAGCGGATAAAACGCACCGATGTCGGAATACCGTGGGTCAGGAACAATGAAAATAAACCAAAGTATTTTTATTAATTCCGGTATCAGAAAAATAAATTCCGCCCCGATAACCACCCCCCAGCACTGGGCATAGGTAACCCGGTAGCCAAACATAAAGCAGCCCACCCAAATTACAAATGCGATTATGGTGAATTTCCACAGGTAAACAATCGGTATGGATATAAATTGCAAGGTGCTCAGAACTTTTAATACCATGCCTTCGGGGCGGTCTTGCAGAAACTCAAAGGCTGCGGTTTCGTTTTCAATAAATGATTTCTTTACATACAACAGAAAAACGGTGAGCAGGCAAAGCAACACAAACAACAGCCTTTTGTCGGCCGCGAATATTGACTTAGTTTCGTGATGGGTTTGCATAATTCCGAAGACAGAAGCGGTAAAGATGGTTAAAATAAGAATTTTTGGTGCAGGGGTGGTTTTTACGCTTTGCGGGTTAGTCGCTGGCCCGGCTGCATGGGCACAATCGGCAGTAAAAAAAGATACCACTATTATTTTGATTTCCGATCTGGGTGTTCAGTTAGAGTGTGCCCAGGCTCTTAATGATTTGTACAATTTTAAGTTCCATAAAGCCGAAGAGCAATTCAGGTACCTGCGGTATAAGTACAAGTGGCATCCGCTACCCTATTTTTTAATGGGTATGATTGAATGGTGGAAAATCATGCCGAATACCAAAAACGAAGCCCACGATAAAACTTTTTTTGCCTACATGGATTCAACCATCCTGGTCGCTGAGAATTTGTTCAAAAAACAACCGGCTTATAAAATTGAAGCGGCTTTCTTTTTGTCGGCTGCCTATGGATTTAAAGCGCGGTTGTATTCCGATGAATTTCGCAAAAACTGGAGGAAGGCCGCAACGGCCGGTAAAAATGCACTGGATTATTTGGAAATCAGCAAATCGAAACAAGACCTGAGTCCTGAGTTACTTTTTGGCGATGGGCTGTTTAATTACTTTTCCGTGTGGGTTCCGGAAAATTACCCTACACTGAAACCCATTATGTGGTTTTTCCCGAAAGGCGACAAGAAACTGGGTCTGGAGCAGCTAAAGGAAGTTTCGTACAATGCCTTTTACACGCGCACCGAAGCGATGATTTGGCTGATGCGGATTTTGAACAATTATGAGAACGATGACCCGCGGGCTTTTCAGATAAGCGAATACCTGTACCAAACCTACCCGGATAATCCGTTCTTTCACCGGTACTATGCCCGCATGCTGTATGGCATGGGCCGTTATGCACAAGCTGAGCCGGTTTGTAAAAATATACTTAGCCGGGTGGATAGCGCTTACACCGGTTACGAAGCCAACACCGGCCGGTATGCTGCGTTTTTTCTGGGCCAGATTTACGAAGCACGCAGAAACTATGATGAGGCAAAAAAGTACTATCAATTATGCATCCGTTATGCCGAAGAACTTGATCTGTACGAATCAGGGTATTACCTGTACTCGTTAATAGCCCTGGGCGAGATTGCCGAAAGGCAAGGCAACAAAAAAGAAGCTGAGAAGTATTTTAAAGAAGTGAAGAAACGGGCCAAACGGAAAGATGAAGCCTTTAAAGCAGCTAAACAAAGGTTGAAGAAGATGGAAAAGGTGGATTAGGTTAATTCTTCGTTGTCCGTTATTCGTTATTGGTTAATAGGTATGGGTTGTTATATCTTTCTTCAATAATCCACGGATAACGAACAACGAATTGCGAACAAATAATATCAACAACTGAAAATTGGAACTCCGCGATCTTATCGTAACCCCCATTGTCATCATACTGGTGTATGTAGCAGCCTATTTTATCAGGCCATGGGTTACCGATGAAGTTACCCGCAGGTATTTTTTTCCAGCCCTCACCCTCAGGATATTCTGTGCTATTGCGCTCGGATTCCTCTACCAGTTTTATTATTCCGGTGGCGATACCTTTAATTTTCATACACATGGCAGCCGGGTAATCTGGGAGGCGTTTATGGAATCATCAGTTTTAGGATGGAAATTGCTAACGTCAGCCGGTGAGCCGGTGCAGGGTGCTTACAATTACACTTCGGCCATAATCTTTTATACCGATCCGTCATCATTTTTTATTGTCAGAATAGCAACTGTTTTTGACTTACTGACATTTTCATCGTACACGGGCACGGCTGTATTATTTGCCGTGGTGAGTTTTTCAGGAGCATGGTCGTTATTTACTGCATTTTATCGCGAAACACCTGATCGGCACCCCTGGATTGCCATGGCTACACTTTTTATTCCTTCGGTAATTTTTTGGGGATCAGGATTATTAAAGGATACCATTACGCTTGCCGCTATAGGGTTTCTTACATTAGCCATCAGTAATTTGTTTCGTTTTAATCGAAACAAGATGTGGTCATTGGCCATGTTGTTTCTAAGTGTTGGTCTCCTTTATGCGGTAAAAAAATATATCCTACTTAGTTTTTTGCCGGCAGCCATTTTATGGATTTATGCTAGTTATCTGGCTCGTATTAAATCCTTAGTTCTCAAGCTATTAATAGTTCCGGTAATAGGCGGCCTGCTGGTAGTTAGCGGATATTACTCCATTATTTTAATCGGTAAAGATGATCCAAAATACTCGCTCGAGCGGATAGCCACCACTGCCCAAATAACGGCTTACGATATTGGGTTCTATACAGGTAAAGATGCCGGCAGTGGCTATTCGCTGGGAGAACTGGACGGAACCTTTGCAAACATGCTTTCAAAAACACCGCAGGCCATCAATGTTACGCTGTTCAGGCCGTACTTGTGGGAAGTTAAAAATCCGCTGATGTTGCTTTCGGCATTAGAAAGTTTGGCTTTACTGATACTAACGTTCTGGCTGGTTATTCGACACGGAGTTTCGGTACTTCGGCTATTCAGGCATCCTACTATACTATTCTGCCTGGTATTCAGCCTTTCGTTTGCATTTGCCGTTGGGGTTTCCACTTTTAATTTTGGCACACTGGCCCGTTATAAAATACCCCTGCTGCCATTTTATGTGTTGGCCTTGGGGTATATTTTGCATTATTCAAATAATGAAAGGAAGCGTGCTGAGTTGGCGGTTACCGAATAATTTTCCTCTACGGTTTTCCTTCCGGCTTTACCCACTTTTTGGCGAAGTTCAACGTTGTCTATCAACAAGCTAAGGTATTTTACCCATGCTTCGGTGGTATCGCAAAGAAACCCGTTTATACCATGCTGAATAATTTCCCGGTTAACGCCTACCGGAGACATCAGGGTTGGTATTTCCAATGCCATGTATTGAAGTCCTTTAAGACCGCATTTTCCCCGTGACCATTCATCATCCGGCAAAGGCATAATGCCTATATCGAAGTTTAACAGGTCTTCGACTTCACGGGTCAAGCTCCAGGCTTTGCCTGAAATTCCAAGTTTTTCGTTTCGGTACAAAGCGTCACCAATTACCTGAATCGCCACCCGGTTTCCGTAAAGATTTTTAAGTATTTCTAATGCAGGCAGGGCTTCCTTAAAATGATCGATGGTTGTTTTACTCCCGCTCCATCCAATGGTTACGGTTGGGCCTGGCATCTTTCCCCGGGGTATATACAAACCGGTATCGATGGTGGTAGGAATAATTACAACCGAGGGATTGAATTGGCGTGCGTATTCGGCCAGGTACGGGTTTCCGGCCACAACAACATCTGCAAGTGAAATGATATGGTCGGTTTTACCGGGGTTCTTTAAAAAATTCAATTTTCTGTTTGGGCTGGTTGAAGACACCTGATGGAGCCAGATGGAATCATCAAAATCGAAAATAATTTTTGCTTTTGTGTACGAAAAGAGTTTTTCGAAGAGGCTGGTCCCCAACATAAAGGCTTCACGTTGGATAAAGATGTAATCGTACCGATGCGCTTGCGCCAAATCGTTTATACGCCTGGTAATGCTTTTAAACAGAATCCAGGCCTTGGCCAGGTATTTACCCTGCGAATAGAAAATTTTATCATCGCTTTCATTCAGTAAATAGGAGTGGTGTACGGCAAAGCCTTTTTGCTTAAGCAACGGCAGATATTGCTCGTACCGAAAGCGTTGTGAGGGCGACCGTCCCTCGCGGTGCATATCCAGGAATAAAACAGATTTCATTTAATCGGCTAGCCAAACAGGCGGAAGTTTCTCCATGATTTCAATGTTTTCAAAGCGAGTGCTTTTTTTACTTCCTGTGCGCCTGGCCCAGTCGGCCATTTTCTTTAACCCCTCAGCCAGTGGAGTATAATTGATGTGGCCGAAAATTTCCCGGCATTTTGTATGATCAGACCAGGCGTGCATCACTTCATTTCTAGCCTCGGTAAAATAGATTTCACCGGTTAACCCCATGGCCTTCATTACTTCTTGTGCGAGGGTTTTGACAGTATAATTTTGGTCGGCACCTACGTTTATAATTTCATTTCGCGCCTTGGGGTTTGTAACGCAGTTGGCAATCAATGGGGCGATGTCGCCAATGTAACTGAATGCACGCGTTTGTTCACCATTACCAAAAATCGTAAGCGGTTTGTTTTGCATGAGTTGGTTCATGAAGATGCCTACCACATTGCGGTATTTATCACCAATATTCTGGTACTCACCGTAAACATTATGCGGCCGGAAGATGGTGTAATCTAATCCAAACATTTCGTGGGCGCATTTTAAGTCCTGCTCAACGGCAAGTTTGGCAACTCCATAAGGATCCTCCGGTGCGGGCACCATGTTTTCGCGCAGGGGTAACTGCCCTTTTCCGTAAACGGCAATGGAGGAGGTGAAGACAAACCGCTCAACTTTATGCTTAATGCTTTCGTTGATCAGATTAATGCTGCCAATGAGGTTATTTTCGTAATTGAATTTGCGTATAAAATGGCTGAGTCCCTCTGCGGCATAGGCAGCTAAGTGATAAACATAGGTAAAGGAATAATCCTGAAATAACCGGGTCATCAATTGGTGATCGGTAATGCTGCCTTGGATGAAGCGTGCCTTTTCCGGAACGTTTTCTTTAAAACCTCCGCTCAGGTCGTCTAGAATAACTACTGTATGCCCGAGTTTCAGTAACTCACGGCTAACGTGGGCACCAATAAAGCCGGCACCTCCCGTTACAAGGGATGTTTTCAATTTATTTTCTTTTTTATTGCGCAAGTTATACAATCGCTGGGATTCGAATGGCCTGGAGGTAAATCATATCGTGATGAAAGGTATTGCCAGGCCAATAGGCGCAAATATATTTTTTTCCGAAGTTTGACCTGCCATGCTGCCCAAACCGCTTTTAGTTTTACGGAATAGTTTTTTCCGGCTTCTTCCGGAAGGTAGGTTTATTCGTAATCTGGCAGTAACCTTTACCGGTAATGCAACTGCCCTGGCTTTGGGCCTTGTGTTCACACCGTTCATTGCACGCCTGTACGGCCCTGCGGCTTATGGGACATTTGCGTTATTCATGGCTGTAATTAACAATGTATCGCCCCTGGCAACCCTTCAATACCCTACCGGTTATGTTACCATTAAAAATGATGATGATTTTTATAAAATGATACAACTTACCCTATGGGTTATTATTTCTTTTGCTACGTTTTCGGGTTTAATAATTTTTTTTGCCGGCAAATACCTGTTAACTTTTTTTGAGTGGCAGGCCATTGAAGCATTTTTGTGGTTTATGCCTGTTTATTTTTTTTTGATTGGCGTGGATAGCATGCTGCTGGGATGGAGTATTCGCCTGAAAGAGTTTAAGCGGAGTGCTGCAGGAAAAATAATTTCAACGACTTCCAGTAAACTGACAACGCTGTTATTCGGAATATTTGCTCGTGCGGATGCCAGTGGTATAATTATTGGTAATGCCCTTCAGTTTCCGTTAGATAGCCTGGCGCGCATGGGTACATCTATGCGTAAGCAATTCAGAAATATTAACCGATTAATTTCTTTTCAGGATGCCCGAAGATTATGGAATACATACCGGGCATACCCGTTTTTTGTTACCACCGGGTTACTGCTGAGTAATTTCGGAAATCAACTTCCGGTTTATATTATTTCTTTTTACTTCGGCCAAACAACATTAGGCTGGTTTGCATTGGCTTTTAGCCTGGTAAGTATGCCCATGAATGTACTTATCAGTTCATCCACAACGGTTTTTTTACAAAAGGCGGCTGAGGTGCATCAGGATAATCCTGTTCAGTTAGGTTCAATAGCACTTCAGCTTTATACGAAATTGTTCTTAGTAGGTTTGATAAGTCTAACGGTATTGGCGGTTGTCAGTTTGCCTTTGTTTGTCCTGATTTTTGGTGAACCGTGGAGGGAATCCGGTGTTTTTGCTTCATTTCTTGCCATAAGTTTTATTCCGGGTGTGGCGGCCAATCCGATTTCAGTTTTATTCCGGGTGCTTCATCAGGAGCATAAGAATCTTAGCCTGAATATGTTGCACATTGTACTAAAGGGAGTTGGTCTACTGGTTGGCGTTATGTTTAACAATGCAACGGCTGTTATTATTGGTTATGTGCTGGCCACTATAATAGGATATGCCATTCAACTTTATGTAATTTTTGGCATGGTAAAAGTTAATCGGAGCATTGTGGTCAGGGACATGCTAATTACACTTGCCCTGTTGGGAGGTGTAACCGCTTTTTATTCTATACGCTAATGGATGCAGTGAATAGTTTCTTTAGAAAGTTTTACAGTTACCTGTTAAATCACCTGGGCATCTTTCGGATTAAACTGGTGAGTGCTTTCAGGCGGTTATTTAATGAGCAGCATCAGCTTACTTCTAAAACTTACTCCGACCGCTATCCACAACTGTTTGCCGAAGTGGTAAAAGCGATGCCAGATACCGGCAGGCCCCTTAACCTGCTATCGTTTGGGTGTTCAACCGGTGAAGAATGTTTTTCGCTGAAAAAATATTTTCCCAATGCCCGTATTGTGGGGGCGGATATCAATACCCTTAACCTGGCCATAGCAAGGAGTAAGAACACTAATCCGGACATTACCTTTATTTATAGTAAACCGGAAAATCTGTTAAAATTCGCCCCATACGATGCTGTTTTTTGTCTTTCTGTTCTTTGCCGGTGGGAAGACACCAAAGACTTGCAGAATTGTGAAGCCATTTACCCCTTTACCAAGTTTGAAAAAACGGTGAAGGAACTTACTGCAATGGTCGCAACAGGCGGATTGTTTCTGTTGTACAACAGTAACTTCCGCTTTGAAGACACATCGTCCTTTAGGGACTTTGAAATTGTTGAAGCCCCCCTGCCAAACAGCGGGTTCGTTCATAAATTTGATCGGTTTAATAACCGCGTAACCGAAGAGCATGTACATTGTATTTACAGGAAATTAGCCTGATGAAAGTACTTTTAATAAGCATATCGGCCCCGCCACAAAATACACCCGAAAGTTTGCAGGTTATTAAATATGCCAATCACCTGGCAAGCCGATGTGAATTAACTGTGCTGACTATTAAAAAAGCCCGCGGCTGGCGAAAGCCAGATCGTAGTTTATCAGACGCCATTCGTCCAGCGCGTTTTATCAGGATGCCTCATTACAGTTCTAAGGCAGGCCGGTTTTTATCTGGTATACTGAACAAAAACTGGCTGCTGAAACCGGATGAGGATTTTATGTTTCCATTACAATGGAAGCGGGCGGTAAAAAAAATCGGCCATAAGCCCGATATTCTGTACAGCCGGTCAACCCCTTATAGTTCGGCCCTCATGGGGCTAAAACTTAAACAGCATTACCGCATTCCCTGGGTGTTGCACCTGAGCGACCCGTGGCTGTTATCGCCTTTAAATTCGTTTACCGGAAAGTTAAGGGATTATCACAGCCGGACTGAACAGCAATGTTTTGAAAATGCCGATGTGATTACACTCACCTCGCATGAACAACTTGCCTTGTATCAGGAGCACTATCCGCAGCTGGCACATAAGTTTCAGTTTTACCCCAATGTGTATAATGATGACGAGGTAACTGAAAATCCGTTAAACTTTAATGGCAAGATGGTTTTTTTACATACCGGAAATTTTTATGGTGAAGGTCGGAATCCGGTGTTTTTACTGGAGGCAATCCGAAAAATTATTCAACGCGGTACCTCTGTGATCCGCGATTGTGAATTTGTATTTATCGGTCGTTTAAATGCTGATGTACGGGATGTTTTTAATCGTTACCAGTACCCCTTTGTAAAGGTTATTGAGGATTATACCTTTAATGACGTGGTACAATACCAGCGAAACGCGCATGTGCTGTTACTTTTTGACTGGAAGTTTAAGCAGGCCAATTCGGTTTTTTTCTTATCGAAAATACTCGCCTACATGACGGCTCAACGACCCATTTTGGCTGTTACGGGACTGAACAGCACGTGCCGCTCAGTAATTGAAGGAAAATACGGAGGATGTTTTGAACATGATGACACCGATGGAATAGCAGCTTACCTGATCGATGCAATAAATAATTTCAACGCTAAGAACAGCAGTTTTTTCCGTGTTGCATCGCCTGATCCAGCTTATTCGGCAAGGTATAATGCTGAACGGCTGTATTCATTATTCGAAAGCCTGATGTAGTCACCCCGAATAAAAACAGTATGAAAAAAATTCTGCTTCAGGGATACTACGGTTTCGGAAATCTGGGTGATGACATTCTATTGCTGGTGTGTTTCCGGAATTTTAAACAACATTTTCCTGATGCGGAATTGGTAGTCTTTTCAAATGCCGGTCGGAAAACTTCTGCCTACCTTATTGAGCTGCTTGGTGCGCCTGCTCGTATCATCAATTATGCTGCACGCGAACATTTTGATGTAATTATCCACGGTGGCGGAGGAGTTCATTATGATTATGAACCGGGCAACTTTTTTTATCGCATTCTTAACCGGTTAATCCTCCTGCGGCCCTCTTGGTTCGTAAAACTATTTAACCTGTATAAAAAAGTTAAAAACAAGGAGCATATTACCAGCACTTGCCGCGTGGGCATGGGTATCGGCATAGGCACCTTTACACAATCATCAAAAAATCTTTATTCAAACCTGGTAGTCCTGAGCGGGTACAATTACCTGCAGGTGCGCGACTCCGCCAGCCTAACAGCGGCTAAACAATTTAACCCGCCAGCCCCTCCGGTTTTGTCAACCGATTTGGCATTTTACACCGATTACTGGCTACCCACGTTGGCATTAAGAAACGGTAACGCAACCGATAAAAAGATAGGCATTGTGCTCAGGCATTGGAAGTACGGCAACACTTACATTGATGACGTTGTGCGCATTGCATCCAGGTTATCAGTGGCCGGTTTTACCATCACCTTCTTTTTATTCGAAGCCACGTACGACTCGCCCTGTCTGCAGAAGCTTCCGAATAATTTTAATTTGGTTAAATGGGGAGATGGGCATGCAAACATCGGCAGTTTTATGGCCCATTTATCTGCGCAATCGCTAATTGTTTCGGCCCGCTTTCACGGAGTTATTCTTGCTGCTACGTTGGGCATTCCTTCCGTAGCAATAAAACTTGATCCTAAGCTGGCCACCCTTGCGGAAATGCTGCCGCAATCGGCCTGCCTTATTGGTACTGATGATATACCTAAACACTTAGAGCCGATGATTTTAAATATTTACCGCAATTTGCCTTACTGGCAACAGCAGGTGAGACACGACTATGAACGGAATTATAAACTAATTGTGGAAGGAATCGCTGCTGTTAATAAGTTTATAGCCAAGAGAAATGAAAATAGTTGAAATCATTAAACGCCTGTTGGGAAGGTCATCATCACCGTGGGCTGTACGGATTGCCCGCGATAACCAGCGAATAGAAAAATTACTTGCAGCTGAACTGCAACCTCACGCTAACGGAATTGACATTGGCGCTCACGAAGGAGAATTCTTAAAACTGCTCATAAAATATGCCCCTCAGGGTAAACACTGGGCCTTTGAACCCTTACCTGAATATTTTACAAGGCTGACGGAAACTTTTAAACAGGTTGCCGTTCATCATATTGCATTAAGCGACCGCTCCGGCAAAGCAACTTTTTTTAAAGCAGTAGGGGCAGAGGCTATGAGCGGATTAAAACCCCAGCACTATCCGGTGCCGGTGCAGTTGGAGCCGTTCCAGGTACCTATTTCACCGTTAGACGCCCTCATCCCAAAAGAGGCGCAGATTGACATCATTAAAATTGATGTAGAAGGAGCCGAACTACAGGTATTAAAAGGAGGATTAAACACCATTAATCGGTGCAAGCCGGTAATTATTTTTGAATTTGCACAACTGCATGCCGAAGCTTACGCAACTACCCCGGATGCCATGTACCGTTTTTTTGAAGACATCAATTACACGATTTTCCGGTTGGATAAACAGGAAGTTTACACCAGCCAGAGCTTTTTAGAAAATTTTCATCGTTCACATCAAACCAATTACAACCAATTCGCTGAAACAAATTTTTTGGGTATTTCTAACGAGAGAAAGAGGTAAAGTACTATGTGTGGTATATCCGGCTTTATTGATCACCGTAAATCGTTTGATGATTTGCTGGCCATGCAACGTTGTTTGCAACACCGCGGCCCCGATGCGCAGGGAACGTTTTTCGAAGATGGTGCAGCCCTGGCCCATAACCGGCTTTCTATTATTGACCTTAGTGCATCAGCTAATCAGCCCTTCTTTTATGAAAACCTGGTACTGGTGTATAATGGTGAGATTTATAATTATGCGGAAATTCAAAAGGAGCTCGTACATGCCGGCTACAGGTTTACAACCCGCTCCGACACGGAAGTGTTGCTTAAAGGATATCACTACTGGGGCATTAACGTATTGCACAAACTTATCGGGATGTTTGCTTTTGCCATTTATGATAAGGCCAGCCGCGAATTATACCTGGTTAAAGACAGGCTGGGTGTAAAACCACTGTATTATTCAATAGAGGGAGATACCATTTGTTTTGCCAGTGAGCTAAAGGCTTTTCCGCAAGCAAAAACTGTCAGCATTAATCATTCCGGGCTTATGGATTATCTCCGTTATGGATTTACGGTTGGCGCGAATACCTTTTTTGAGGGCGTAGAAAAACTTTTACCCGGACATTACCTGCACTTCGCCCGGGGCAACGCCCGGTTGGTTGAGTACTGGAATGCCGAAAACTATATCCACGATCCGATTATTGAACAACGCGAAGAAAAACTGGTGGATGAACTCGAGTCTTTGCTGGTATCATCGTTTAAATACCGCATGGTTTCGGATGTACCGGTAGGAATTTTTTTCAGCGGGGGTATCGACAGCACTGTTCTGGTGGCCCTGTTGTCCAGATATTTTGGAACCGTTAACACCTTTACCATCGGTTTTGATGATGCAACCTTTGACGAGACCCCGTATGCCAGAAAGATTGCTGCTTATTTTAAAACCAATCACACCGAGCGCATTCTGCGTGTGAATGAGGCAAAAGAAAGACTTGGCAGTTTTTATAAAATTTATGATGAACCTTTTTACGACAGCTCGGGCATTCCCACATCGCTGGTAAGCGAACTGGCTCGCGAAAAGGGAATGAAGGTGGTGTTGTCATCCGAAGGCGGAGATGAATTATTTGGCGGATACACCTCCTACCAGAAATATTATAAGTACGGCAAACGTGTATTTAGTCTCCCGCCAGTAGCGCGAAAATTCTGCAGCCGTTCGTTGATTGACTTTGATTACATGTTTGAATTTCCGCGGTTCGGTAATAAATTGAATAAAGCCGGCCAGCTTTTCAATAGTACCAACTGGCTTGACTTTTATAAAACGTGTGTTTCAACCTTGGATGTAAAGCGGCCGGAACGATACATCAAAAACCCCGCAACGTATACCGATTGGGCTGTGTTGACGGACAAAACCGTACAGGCTCCGCTCCATCCTATGGAGATGTTTATGCTTTGGGATTTGAAATACCTGTTACCCGATGATTTTCTGGTAAAAATTGATCGGGCAACTATGCACCACAGCCTTGAATCACGCGAACCTTTTTTAGATCACCGGTTGGTAGAGTTTTGCCTGCGGCTGCCCCTGCAGTATAAAATACGAAACGGCCAGACAAAATACCTGCTTCGTAAAGTGCTTGAGCGATACATTGACGCAAAGTATTTTAACCGACCTAAAATGGGTTTTAGTATTCCGTTGTTTAACTGGTTTAAAAAAGACATGGACAACCTCTTTCATGTCTATCTGGAACCACAAAGGTTTTCTATAGCCTGGCCACAAATTAACTACGCCTGGCTTCAGCGGCAGATGAGCATTTATTTTAAAAGCAAAACTGACGACAAAGAATTAAACATGGTTATCATGTGGAAACTTCTGGGGCTTATGTTGTGGCGCGAAGCAATAACCAAAAAATGAATCGCCATTCCCAAAATATCCTGCTCATCATCCCTAATCTTGACTTTGGTGGCGCCCAACAATCGTTTGTGGCACTCAGCAACGAATTGGCTAAAAACCACCGCATTATTAATGTGGTGTTTAATCAACATAACATGGGCCCTTACACTTTTGCAGCACCACTTCTCAATTTGGGTGTACCGGCTTCGGACAATCTTTTAGGAAAGATTATAAATTTTGTAAAACGGCTATCAAAAGTGCGTGCTATTAAGAAGCAGTATGCTATTCAGGTATCCATAAGTTTTCTGGAAGGAGCTGATTATGTAAACCTGCTGACCAAGCGAAAAGATAAAACCATTATTAGCGTACGCGGTTCTAAAAAACACGATCAGGATATTACCGGCTGGCTTGGCTGGTTGAGGCATCGCCTATTGTTACCCGGGCTGTATCGAATGGCAGACGGTATTGTTACGCTTAATCAGGGCATCCGTAACGAGTTGATTGCTCATTACAAATTGAAAAAGCCCATACAGGTAATTTATAATGGTTTCAATGCTCAGCATATCGCTGAACAAATAAGCGAAAGTATCGATCAGGATGCTGAAAATTTGTTTCAGTGGCCTGTGCTTATAAACCACGGCCGGCTTTCGGTTGAAAAAGGCCTGGAGCAATTTATTGAGGTAATGGTTGAACTGCGTAAACGAAATATTAACTGTAAATTTTTGATACTTGGCGAGGGTACAGCTAAACGTGCATTGCAACGAACAATTGATGATTGCCAGTTAGTAAGTTGGTCAAAACAAAGTGGTGAGAGTTTTAACCCTGCGGCCGATGTGTATTTCTGGGGGTTTCAGCAAAATCCGTTTAAATATTTGGCACGCGCCAGGTTGTTTGTGTTACCCTCATTGCACGAAGGTTTTGGCAATTCCCTGGCAGAAGCTATGCTTTGCGGGATTCCGGTATTGGCTGCCGATTGCCCCTACAGTCCGCGCGAGTTGCTTGCACCGGATTCAACACCAGAACAAACCCTGCGAAAAGCCGAATGGGCAAATTTTGGAATTCTTTTGCCTCCGTGGAATACACCGGGAGCTGTTGAAGCCTGGGCAGAGGTTATAGCTGATTTGCTTAACTCAGCAGAGAAACATCAACTTTACGGACAGAAGGCAAAAGAACGCATCGCCTGGTTTTCGATGGACAGGACTGTTCAGGAATGGAATAATTTGATTGACGAGGTAACTTGAAACGGAATAATATTTTAATTATCGACAACTCCAGGGCTACTACCGGAGCGTTTACATCCATACTCCTTTTATTACCCTATCTTTCGGATTACCGGTTTCACATTGCCCTGCCGAAAGGCTCAACTCTTAAAGAGGATTTGATTTGCCGAGACATACCGGTAATCGAAATTCCATTTTTGGAATTGAAAAAAAGTCTTCGATCGGTTTTTTATTTGCCCATACTGGTAATCAATTCAGTCAGGCTTTTACGCGTTATCAGGCAGCGGGATATCCACCTGGTTCATGTTAACGATTTGTATAATTTATGCGGTGTCGTACTCAAGCTGATTAATCCGAAACTCAGTGTAGCTTACCACATCCGTCTTCTGCCTACATCTTATCTTAAACCTGTTTATCCAATTCTGGCGCGCATTGTTTTGCGCTATGCCGATGCCGTTATCTGCAACTCGGCTGCCGTTAAAAACGGTTTACCGCATACGGCTAAGAATGTGTTGGTTATCGGCAACCCGGTAAATCCGGTTGAGCGCTATCCGACTAAAATATGCGGGCGCGTAAACAACCTCTTGGTACTGGCTAACTATGTTCCCGGCAAGGGGCATGACTACGCCCTGCAAGCATTTGCAAAGGCACATCAGGTTTTACCACACCTTCGGTTAATTTTAGCCGGAGGAACTTTCGGTGAACGGGCCAATGAACGATATAAAAATAACCTGAAGATGAAGGCACTAAAATGGGGTGTTGAGCACCATGTGGAATTCAGGGACTTTCAGGAAGATGTTGAGAAACTAATTAAGGAAGCGGACATAGTATTGCAGTTCTCCGAATCAGAATCCTTCTCCAGGGTAACCGCTGAATCCATGCAATATGGTGTGCCCGTAATAGCCGTAAACAGCGGGGGGCCTTCAGGCTTAATTCAACATAAAGTAACAGGTATTCTGGTAAAACATGGTGATATACCGGGCATGGTGGAAGCACTGATTAAGCTTGCAGAAAATCCTACCCTTCGCAACACCATGGCAGCAGCCGCCCGAAAATTTATAATTGATAATTTTAAAGCTGATTTTATTGCCAATCAGGTTGAAAGCGTTTACCGGAAATTGCTTGCTTAACCCAGGTTACAGATTCAACCGAAATGGTATAATGGATAGCCGTGCGTATATGCGATTATTCAGCCTTGTGATTTTACTGGCGGCAGCCACGTATGTTCATGCTCAATGTCCTGCGGCTGACTTCACCATTCCATCTGCTGCGTGTATCAATTCATCACTCGATATTGATAATAATTCAACGGCAGGAACGTATTATTCGTGGGATTTCTGTAGTGGTGATTTGGACTTAACTCCGGAGGTGACTCCCGTAGTTAGTAACTCCCTGTTGTTTCGTACGCGTGCGCTGCGTGTAGTAAATCATAATAATACGTGGTATGCTTTTACCATTGACCAGTCAACCAATAAACTGATACGGCTGAATTTTGGCACTAATCTCAGCAATACACCTGTAATAATCGATTTGGGAAATCCGGGCAATGCGCTTAATGGTGTTTTTGACTTGTGCATGGTTAATGAGTCAGGTTATTGGTATGCGTTGGTGGTTAATACGGGTAGTAACAGTTTAGTGCGGTTAGCTTTCGGAACTGATATTGAATCCATGCCAACCGTGCAAAACCTGGGGTCGCTTGGTGTGCTAAACACACCCAACAGCATCTTTGTGGTTAACGATAATAATTTTTTACGGGCGTTTATCAGTAATGGCGGGGTAGCAGAAATTGTACGGCTAGATTTTGGCACTTCTGTACTTAACAACCCCGTAGCCACAGTATTGAATGTGCCGGGAGCCTCCGGTTTACGTGGAATAGCTATTACACGGGAATGTGACCGGTGGTTTGGTTTGGTTACCTCGTATAATAACAACAAAGTTTTCTGGATTGACTTTATTAATGGACTTAGCCAACCTCCGCAAATCGGAGAGATAACTTTTTTTACGTCTTATAATTTTCCAGCCAGTATTGCTATCGCTTCCGATGGCGGTAATTATTACGCCTTTATACAATCGGCTATTGGCTTTCAATACCGGCTATCATTTGGCAGCAGCATAACCGATAAGCTTGGCACTGGCCAGAATTTTGGAAATTTTGGCATATCAAACGAAAATTTTGCAATTGAATTAGTAAAGACCAATTCAGACTGGATTGGATTTACTATTGACTTAACGAACCGGAGACTTATCCGCCAGAATTTTCCATTACCCTGTGATGCCAGCCCGGCCACTGCAATCGGTGAAGAACCTCCTTTTGTATCGTTTAGCAGTAGCGGCATAAAAAAAATTGCGTTATCTGCTAATGATGCACTTGGTGCAATGAGCTATGTAAGCAAAACACTTACAGTTACGGGTGATTTGGCTCCGGATATACAGTTTATAAGTCAAAATCAGTGTGCGAATAACGATGTTCTCTTTACACCATTTAATTCCTCCGGTAACATAACTTCGTATCACTGGAATTTTGGTGATGGCAATACATCATCAATAGCAGACCCCGTTCATATTTACACCACAGCCGGAGCGTATACTCCTCAGTTAACTGTTACGGCATCCAATGGCTGCCAGAATGTAGCACGTAATGAAATAATCGTATTTAATCCGCCAGTTGTTGATTTCCAACTTCCGGCAGTTATACCCATTTGCACTAATCAGGCTTATTTATTTCAGAATATATCCACCTTTGATGCCGGCAGTACCATTTCCTGGAACTGGCAGGTTAATTCGGTTGATGTTTCGGCTGACGAGGATTTGCAATTCACATTCACTAACTCTATTCCGCATGAAATAAAACTTGTTGCTTCAATACCAGGGTGCTCAAACGAAGTCGTAAAAAATATTTCAAGCCTAGTGCCGGGACCTGCCGCAGGCTTCAATTCTTCAGGTCACTGTCAGCTGCAGTTCATAAACTTTGTCAATACCACTTCCGGCAGTGTTCTTTCATATTTCTGGGATTTTGGCGACAGCAACACTTCAACTGAAGAAAACCCTGTACACCCGTTTGTTACCCCGGGAACATATTATGTGCAACTCATGGCTTTAAACGCTGCCGGTTGCGTAAACACAATAACCCAACCTATTACTATTTATTCTAAACCCGAAACTGATTTCACGGTAGCCCTGCCTCCGTTTTCGTGCAGCGGCTCTGCAACCCAGTTCAATGACGCCACGCCTAATCCGCCCGATAGCAACATCGCCTCCTGGTTTTGGGATTTTGATGACGGGGGCAGTACAGCTACGCTGAAGAACCCTCAACATGTTTATGCCAATGCAGGCACCTACCAGGTGTCGTTAACAACCACTACCAACTTTGGCTGTTCGGCATCGGTGACTAAGCCTGCCAATATTCTTCCTTCACCTGTTGTGGATTTCAATCATACACCTCCCTGCCGGAATATTCCGGTAACGTTTACCGATGCAACACCGGGAACTAACCAGTCATGGTTTTGGCAGATTGAAAGCTCATTCTATACCGTACAAAATCCGGTTCATACGTTTACAACATCGGGTAACAAGAATGTGATGCTGGCCGTAACCGGCACCAATGGGTGTGTGGGTTTGGTATCGCGTCAAGTTGTTGTTCCCCTACAATTGGTGCCCGATTTTACAGTAGAGAAAAACTGCATTAATCAGCAAACACAGTTCAGCGACAATACCAACGATTTTGCTGACCCCATAGCTTCCTGGCAATGGACGTTTGGAACTTTGGGCACGGCAACGGGTAATCCTTCAGAATTTACGTTTTCATCTACCGGCAACGTAAATGTAAACCTGTTGGTGACCACGCAAACCGGTTGTTCATATTCCCGTTTAAAAAGTGTTTCAATAAGCGCAGCACCGGTAGCCAGCTTTACGGCATCGCCTGCAGTAGGCGAAGCGCCTCTGCCGGTAACGTTTACCAATACATCCACCGGGGCAACTTCCTACCTGTGGCAGTTTGGTGATTCCGGAAACTCTACCAGCACAGTAATTTCTCCACAATTCACCTTCACCGAATTAGGTGAATACCCGGTACGCCTTACCGCCTACAATGCACTTAACTGTATACACCAGGTAATGCATACCATTTACGTGGTTGTACCGGTAATTAATGTAGAGGTGAGTATGCTGGAATTACTCACCAGTCAGAATTCGGTTGTACCTGCGGTAACCCTAATTAACCGGAGTAATGTTCCTGTTCAAAATCCGCTTCTTCGTTTTGATTTGTCAGGAAGTGCATCCATCAATGAAGTGGTGCCCGTTATTATCCCCTCTAACAGTTCATATCGGCATGTGGCCGGGTTTTTCATTCCGATTCAGGGTGGGCTAGATTACGTGTGTACAGAATTATTGGTGGAGGACATCACACCGGACAACAACCGCTTGTGTTCAACCATTGAATCTTCCTTCCAGGTGCTTGAGCCTTATCCTAACCCCGTATATAATAAACATCCGGTAACCCTTGGTTGGATTTCGGCCACCGAAGGCTCAACGGCAATCCGTTTACTGAACAGTGCCGGTCAGGAAGTTTTTTCAACCGTAGAATTCACAGATCAGGGGTATAACCTTCTGAAGTTATCCACACGTAACCTGCATGCAGGTTTGTATATCCTGCAAATTTCATCCGGTAATGCCTCTAGAAATTTCCGCCTTGTGGTGGGCGAATAATACAGCCAACCGGTAGCTATCAAATCATTTTGCCTTATTTTTACAGTTCTTAATTAAACAGCCCTCTATGAAGAACATTAAACTGGATGCTACTGACCGGAAGATTCTGGAATTGCTTCAGCGTAACTCAAATATAACCAATGCCTTGCTGGCCAAAGAAATTGGTCTTTCACCGGCACCTACCCTGGAGCGGGTAAATAAGCTGGAAAATAACCGGGTAATAAAGAGCTACCATGCCGTGATTGATCCGAATGCGGTAGGGTTAGGCGTAAGTACCTTTGTTATGGCATCACTGAAAGGCCACAACAAGGAGAATATTGACAAATTTGTAAAAGCCATAGCAACCATTGACGAGGTAATTGAGTGCCACCACATTACCGGTGCAGGCGATTTTATTTTACGGATTGTTTGCGCTGACATTGCCGCCTACCAGCAACTCATGCTGGAGAAAGTTTCCAATATTGATGTGGTTGACAGCCTGCAAACCATGGTCATTCTCTCCACCTTTAAAGACAGTAAGGTATTGCCAATACCCAATTGAGTATGCCTGCCGAAAAGACTTTAATTCTGGACGCCCTGCAGGTAAAACAGAAAATCCGCAGGATGGCATTTGAAATTTTTGAAAACAATTTCAAAGAGAAGGTTGTAGTTATTGCCGGCATTGATGGCCAGGGGTATGTATTGGCAAAATTTCTGGCTAAGGAAGTGGCAGCTGTTTCGGAGGCTGAAGTAAAGCTGGTGAAGGTAAGCCTTGATAAAACTGCTCCTCAGCAAAACGAGGTGTTATTGGATTGCGATGTTAAAGAGGTAAAGAAAAAAAGCATTGTGCTGGTGGATGATGTGCTCAATACCGGTCGCACCCTGGCGTATGCCATGAAACCTTTCCTGGATGTGGAGATTAAAAAACTGGAAGTGGCTGTTCTGATTAACCGAAGCCATGCCGCTTTCCCTATAGCGCCCCGTTATTCGGGCTATGAATTGGCAACCACAATTAACGATCTCGTTGAAGTTGTTCTCGGAAAAGAAACAGCCGTGTACCTCAAATAATCAATTGCAGGATTCATCATCAGTTTCTTTCCCAAACCACACCACACCGTATTCTTTATACAAGCCAATGCCTACGGCATTCCACGTCACCGATTTCCAGATGCCTTCATTAATGATTACTTCGTTGTGGCCGTGGCTTTTTTTCCAGCCCTCAAGGCCTTCGGCAGCCGTAGCTCCGCCTGAGCTGTAATAAGAAATTTCATACCCGTAACCCGGGTAGCCGGTAATTTCTTTGGGCTTATCCCACATGCACTTTGCTTGTTTGTGGTCATCGGTGTAGCAGCAGGCTGTCCATTTACCATTTTTTGACCAACTGTGCAGGTTGCACCGCGGGTTCTTTGGGTCGTAATGTTCTGCCAGATCTTTGGCGTGGAGCTGGGCAACCCGCGATAATTTCGGTGATAAAGCAATGGATTTGAGTCCTTTCATTGCCCGGTACTCCATAATGAGCGTATAGAGTGCCTGCTCCTCCTCCTGCAGACAGGCATACGTAACTGACTCGGGCGGAGTGTGTACCTGCATCCCGGTGAGCAGAAGTAAACTCCAAATAATGGCTATTCCTTTCATGATGCCTTTATATAATAAAGTAACGCAGCGTTCGCCAGAAATTATTCATTGTAAGCCTATTTTTATAATTTCAGGGCTTGGTTTAGTAATCTATTAATCTGTATTAATTATTAATAATGAGTGAGCAAAAAATAACAATTCATAACGGAAAACTGAATGTTCCGGATAATCCGGTAATCCCGTTTATTGAAGGCGATGGTACCGGACCAGATATTTGGGCCGCTTCACAACGGGTTTTCGACACAGCCGTACAAAAAGCCTATGGGGGTAAACGAAAAATAAACTGGAAAGAGGTGCTTGCCGGTGAAAAATCCTTTAACCAGACAGGCAATTGGCTGCCCGATGAAACACTCGATGCTTTCCGAGAATATTTAGTAGGCATTAAAGGTCCGTTAACCACACCGGTTGGCGGAGGAATGCGCTCCCTTAATGTTGCTCTCCGGCAGATACTCGATTTATATGTTTGCCTCAGGCCTGTGCGGTGGTATCAGGGAGTGCCCTCACCCGTAAAAAATCCGGCTGCGGTGAACATGGTGATCTTCCGGGAGAATACCGAAGATATTTATGCCGGTATAGAATTTAAAGCAGGTACTCCTGAAGCGCAGAAGATGCTTGACTTTCTGGCTAAAGAATTTCCAAAAGAATACGACAAAATACGGTTTAACACTCAGGCCAAATCGGAAGAGTTCTGGAAGATGGTGGGTGCGCCTAATGTAAAGAATGAGGTAAACGTGGGCATTGGCATTAAACCGGTAAGCTGGAGCGGCAGCGTCCGCCTGATCCACAGCGCCATTGCCTATGCAGTTAAGTTTAACCGCAAATCGGTTACACTGGTGCACAAGGGTAACATTATGAAGTTCACCGAAGGGGCCTTTCGCGACTGGGGATACTGGGTGGCAGAGAATTATTTTGGCGACAAGGTTTATACCTGGAATCAGTGGGAGAAAACCAAAAAAGAAAAGGGCGAGGAAACGGCCAATGCCGAGCAGAAGGCCGCCATGGCTGCCGGTAAGATCATCATCAAAGACTCCATTGCAGACATTACCCTGCAGCAGGTGTTAACCCGCCCCGAAGATTTTGATGTGATTGCCACACTCAACCTCAATGGCGATTACCTCAGTGATGCGCTGGCGGCACAGGTAGGTGGTATTGGCATTGCACCCGGGGCGAACATCAACTACATCACGGGCCATGCAATATTCGAAGCCACCCACGGCACAGCGCCCAAGTATGCCGGTCAGGATAAGGTTAACCCCGGTTCGGTTATTCTTTCCGGTGTAATGATGCTGGAGTACATGGGCTGGCAGGAAGCGGCTGACCTCATTAATACAGGATTGGAAAAAGCTATAGCCTCCAAGCGTGTTACATACGACTTCCATCGGTTGATGGAAGGTGCCACGCTGCTCAAGTGTTCAGAATTTGCGCAAGAGATTGTGAAGAATATGTAATCAGTTACCCCAATTGCTGTTAAGGGATGTTTAAATTTTAATCAAATTCATCCTTAAAACGGGTTACCTCGCGCCCTTTTTAACACTAAGTCATGCAAAATAGATCACTAGCCATTAAGCCTATGAGCCTGACTTTTACTACTGCTGAGCTGCGCCTGTTGCGATATGTTGCCGATGGTGCCAAACTGGATGTTCTTGCTACCCAGGAAGGAGTGCCCCTGAAAGAGATTGAAGCAAGGTTAAAAAGCGTGTACAAACGCCTGGATTCAAATAATCCCGTTGAAGCCCTGCAAAAACTGGCACAATCGAGTTTTGAAGTGGTAGAGCGCGGCTAACTCACCATATGTATTGCGGCAAGGGCTGCCTCTTCACCCTTGTTACCAAATTTTCCACCGGCACGGTCAAACGCCTGTTGCTTAGTTAGGGTGGTGAGAACTCCAAAAACCACCGGTTTTCGGGTTTTCAGACTTACTTCAGTTAGGCCGTAGGCCACCGCCTGGCAGATGTAATTAAAGTGGGGGGTTTCGCCTTGTATTACGCAACCCAGGCAAATGACGGCATGGATGTCTTTCTGTTCCGCCATTCGTAATGCGCCCAGCGATAATTCAAAACTCCCCGGTACATTTTTACGGATAATGTTTGATGCCTTTACACCGTGTGCAAGCAGGGTGTCAACCGCTGCCCGGTAAAGGGCTTCTGTAACTTCTTCGTTCCACTCGCTTACCACAACGGCAAACTTCTTCTTCTTCAGTGAAGGGCTTGCAAATTGCTTTCCTGTTTTTAAATGGCCAGCCATAGGGTGTACAATTAAAAAGGGATGGCTTCGCTATCCCTGCGTAGTTAGGTAAATTTCGGTCAGGAGTTAGGCTCTAGCCTGGCTTTCAGTTTGCGTGCATTTTGGTATTCGGCTGATTCCCAGTATTTGGTAATCACCTCATCGTATGCTTTTATAGCCTTTTCAATTTGCTCAGATTTTTCAAAAGCCAATGCAGCTTTCATCAGGTAGGCCGGAGTAAAGTATTTGTTAGGCTTGTAACTAGCTGCTCTTTCATAATACCGGGCAGCTTCTTTGTAGTTCTGTTCTTCCATGTAAGCATCCCCAATCAGGCTATAAGCCCTTGCCTGAATCAACAAATCGTCTGAACTGAAATCACTGAGGTATAACCGGGCTGCCTCAAACTTTCCCTGCTTCAGAAAACTCAAGCCCGCGTAGAAGTTGGCAAGGTTTGCTGCATTGGTAAAGCCATATTCATCGATAATATCAATGAAGCCAAGATTGTTCCCATCGCCATTAAGGGCCAGGTTCAGGCTGTCGGCTTCGAAGTAGTAAATAGCCTGAAACATTTCCTTCTGTGCTTCGGCCTCGAGATTATTTTTGTAGTAGGTAAATCCAAAATAACCAACTACTACAAGGGCAAGGGCGATAGCAATACCGGCCATGAGTTTCGGATGCTTTTCAATCCAGTTTTCAGCGCCCTCAAGCTTCTCAGCCAGAGCCTCGGGGTTTTCAAGTATTTTGTTTTGATTTGTTGGATTCTTGCTCATTTGAAAAAAATTAGCCCTGCTTGGGTTTGGGGCGCAAAACTACTAATAACCCGATATTTAACAAAAATACCTTAGTCGGTGATGAATGGATAGTCGGACTCTGAGTATATGTCGGTAAGCGCTTCTGCCGGATCGGGGAATGCCGACTCTTCAGCAAACCGAACACTTTCTTCTACCTGAGCATTGACACGCGCTTCAATTTCTTGCAGTTCTTTTTCGTTGGCCATTTTGTTAATCAGAATGGTTTTTCGAACCACCTCAATCGGGTCGCGTTGTTTGTATTGCTCAACTTCATCTTTAGTACGGTATTTCTGTGGGTCAGACATGGAGTGACCTTTGTACCGGTACGTTCTGAATTCCAGTAAAGTCGGCCCATCGCCTGTGCGTGCGCGGATGGCCGCCTTCGCTACCGCATGATGTACCTCTTCAACACGCATGGCATCCACAGGCTCAGAAGGCATATCATAGGCTTCGCCCAGCGTGTAAAGGTCGTGTACATTCGAAGTTCGCTGTACGGATGTGCCCATGGCGTAGCCATTGTTTTCAATCACAAAAATTACAGGAAGCTTCCACAGCATGGCCAGGTTTAGCGCTTCATGAAAAGCACCCTGCCGTACCGCGCCATCGCCCATATAACAGATGCACACATTACCGGTTTTATTATACTTCTCGGCCAGGGCTATACCCGCACCCAGCGGTATCTGGCCGCCAACAATGCCGTGCCCACCTATAAAATTTACTGCCTTATCGAAGATGTGCATTGAGCCACCTTTACCTTTTGAGCATCCTGTGGCTTTGCCATACAATTCGGCCATCACGGCATTGGGGCTTGTGCCGAGTGCAAGCGGGTGGGCATGATCGCGATACGCGGTAATCCACTTATCACCTTTGGTGAGGGCAGTGGCTGCACCTGCCGCACAGGCCTCCTGACCTATATAGAGGTGACAGAAACCCTTAATCTTTTGCATGCCATAAAGTTGCCCGGCTTTTTCTTCAAACTTGCGCATGAGTAACATGCTTTCAAACCAGAATAAGTAGGTTTCTTTCGAAAATTCCATTTTGCCGGTATTGGAAGGCTCACTTTTGGCCCCTTTGGTTGTCGTTGCCATATCTCTAATTTTGATCGGGACTGCGAAAATAATCCCCTGATCTTCAACCGCAAAATAATTCCGTTCAACGTGCACCTGCATAATCTCCGGCTAATTAATTTCAAAAACTATACTGAGGCCAGGCTGGAATTCCCGGCCAAGATCAACTGCCTGGTGGGATTGAACGGAAGCGGAAAGACAAACCTGCTTGATGCCATCCACTACCTGTCGGCCACACGCAGTTTTCTGGGTACACCGGATAATCAGTTGGTGCGTTACGGAACCGATTTCTTTTCCATTCAGGGAGGGTTTCAAGTCGCGGCATTACCCCACGAGGTGGCATGTGTGGTACAGCCCGGCCATAAAAAAGTTTTCAGTGAAGACTCAAGGGAGTACGAAAAACTTAGTGAACATATTGGGAAATATCCGGTGGTGAGTATTACACCTACCGATATTGACCTTGTG
>JBKBOE010000012.1:0-49956 GCA_046294915.1 Cyclobacteriaceae bacterium
CGGTAAAATTTCTGATCATCTGGCTGGTCGTAGTGGTAATCATCCAGGTGCTGGATTATGTGGTGCCCTTGTATGGAACAAAAACATTTGGCGGAACAAAATACGGTATCTGGGGTTGTGCTGCAGGGCTGATTGCCGGAGTATGGTTTGGCCCTGTGGGCCTTATTGCCGGACCGTTTGTGGGCGCTTTCGTTGGCGAGGTGTTAGCCGGTAACCAATCTGAACACGCGCTTCGGGCTGCCATAGGATCGTTCATCGGATTTGTTTTTAGTACCTTACTGAAACTGGTGGCCTGTGTGGTCATGGGCTGGTATGTGGTAAAAGCACTTTAACCGTATAGTATTTATGAATTCAAATGAACAACTCATCCATCAGTTCTACACGGCTTTTCAGCAACTGGATGCTGCCAGCATGCAGGCATGTTACCATGATGACATCCGTTTCTCCGATCCTGCTTTTCCGCAATTGAAAGGAAAAGAAGCCGGTGCCATGTGGGCTATGCTGACGGAGGCGTTGAAAAAAAATCCTGCCGATTGGAAACTGGAATTCAGTAATAGTAAAGCAGATGTAAACACCGGCTCGTGCCGGTGGGAAGCGCATTACACGTTTTCGCTTACCGGAAGAAAAGTCCACAACATCATACAGGCAAAGTTCCGGTTTAAGGAGGGTAAGATCGTTGAGCATACCGACATGTTTGATTTTTACCGGTGGACACGAATGGCCTTTGGTATTACCGGCTTGCTGCTGGGCTGGACTCCTTACTTCAGAAATAAACTGCAGACTACAACTCGTAAGCGACTGGATGCCTACCTGAAAGGAAACTGAAATACACGCATTAACAAAGGTGCTGCAAAAGCATTAGTCCGATACTTTCTTTACCGTAAGCAGATGTGAATTATTTAAAGCTATTGTCATGATTGCTCATCACTAACAAGTGTTTGTTTATTTTTTATTTTCAGAACGGGGATTTACATCGGCTTTATTACCGATTAAATCATTTACTTTTGGCGAAGCAGATTATCAATGGCATTACAATCAGTCATCCGGAGCTCAGGGTGCTACATTCCAACCGAGCGGATTACCAACGATTACTTTCTTGACCGTACATTTTACGAGGCAGATGGCAATCCCGTAAGCCGGTCAAATGAAGAAGTGATACGTAAGTTCAGTGAGATCACCGGGATTTTGGAGCGCAGGTATGTTACGGATAACCTGGTAGCTTCTGATATCGGTGCCCTTGCTGCACAGGAGGCTTTGCGATCGGGTAATTTAGATGGCGAGTTGCTCGACTACATAATTGTTGCTCACAACTTTGGCGATGTCCGTGCCGATACCCGAAAGAGTGAGTTTGTTCCTGCGCTGGCATCCCGCGTAAAGGCCAAACTCGGTATTGCAAATCCAAACACGGTGTGTTACGACTTACCGTTTGGATGTGCCGGATGGTTACAGGGCGTTATTCAGTCTGATTTTTTTATCCGTTCGGGTACAGCTAAATACATCCTGGTGATTGGCGCTGAGACGCTGTCGCGGATTTATGATCCGCACGACAGGGATTGCATGATCTATGCCGATGGTGCCGGTGCCGTAATTCTCGAAGCCCGCGAAAATGAAACACCAGTTGGCATACTGGCGCACAAAACCAACACCGATGCCGGAGATAAAACCTTTGTGCTGAAGATGGATCGGTCGTATAATCCTGCGCTGGCTGCTGATGAGTTGTACCTTAAAATGCAGGGGCGTACGCTGTATGAACATGCGCTTACGGTGGTTCCTCCGTTGATCAGAGCGTGTGTTGAAATGGCCGGCATTTCCTTAACCGATATTAACATGGTACTCATCCACCAGGCCAATAATAAAATGGATGAGGCAATTTTGAAACGAGTGTTTGAAGCAAGCGGCATCACCATCGAACCTGAAAAAATAATGCCCATGTCCATCTCCTGGCTCGGCAACAGTTCAGTGGCTACCGTTCCTACCCTTTACGACCTGATCGCCAAAGGGCAAATGGATACCTTTGAAATCCGAAAAGGCAGCTACATTTTATTTGCTGCATTGGGCGCTGGCGTTAACATCAATGCCCTGGTTTACCGGGTGCCTGAGTAGTCTTAAATCGTTTTTAACTATCCGTTTACGCAGTGTGCAGGCATCTGCGAAAATTTCTTTAAGTTGGTTGCGTATTGACAACTTCGAACATGAAAATCAAGTTTCTGATAAGCCTTGCCTTCACCTTAGCCCTGGTATGGGCACTTAATAAAAGCTGGAATATAGGCGGAGTGCCAGTTCCTCCCCTCGGTAAATTCCTGGCCCCTTCGCACGGATTCTGGCAAAACATTGAATCAAACACTTACCGGTTGCCCGAATCGCTTAGCCTGCCGGGGTTGAAACAACCGGTTACCATCATCTTCGACAGCATCATGATCCCGCACCTTTTCGCACAAAGCGATGAAGATCTGTACTATGCACAGGGGTACATCACGGCCTTTCACCGGTTATGGCAAATGGAGTTTCAAACACACGCGGCTGCCGGAAGACTTTCGGAAATTCTAGGCAGCGGAAAAGAGAATGCAGTGCTGAGCTATGATCGGCAACAACGCAGGCTAGGCATGGGGTATGCCGCAGAAAACGGCCTGCGCGGAATGCTAAGCAACCCGGTGGCAAATATGGTGATAACACGTTATGCAGAAGGGATAAACGCCTACATCAACTCCCTGTCAGATAAGGAACTTCCGCTGGAGTACAAACTGCTCGATTATAAACCCGAGCAATGGACAGTACTTAAGTCAGCACTGCTTCTGCGAAGCATGGCGCAGACACTAAACATGGGCGACAAAGACATGCAAATGACTAATGCCCTTAAACTTTTCGGAAAAGAAATGATAGACTTACTTTATCCCGATCAGGAAATCGTAGGCGACCCGATTGTGGAGAAACCTGGTAAATGGAATTTTGAACCGGTTCCGCTAAGTGACACCATCAACGCCATACCGGATGAACTTATAAAAATTGCAGGCCTTGTTACGCCTGATCCGAATGTCGGCAGCAATAACTGGGCGGTGAGCGGCAGTAAAACCCAATCGGGTTACCCTGTTCTGTGCAACGATCCGCACCTTACCATTTCGCTGCCCTCCATCTGGTATGCTATTCAATTACAGGCACCGGATATTAATTGCATGGGTGTATCGTTGCCGGGCGCGCCCGGCATCATTATCGGTTTTAACGATTCCATTGCCTGGGGTGTAACCAATGCACAGCGCGACCTGGTGGATTGGTACCGGATTACTTTTCAGAACAACCGAAAAGAAAAATACCTGCTCGATGGCCAATGGAAAGATACCCGAAAGGTGATTGAAAAAATTACGGTTCGGGGCAAGGATCCTTTTTACGACACTGTAATCTATACACACTGGGGCCCTGTTCCTTACGATGAGCACTTCCGGGCCGAAAACAACCGCAGGCATTACGCCTTTCGCTGGATTGCTCACGATGAGTCAGAAGAACTGATGACGTTCCACAAACTAAACCGGGCGAAAAACCATGCCGATTATATGAATGCCCTTGATCATTTTTCATCGCCCGCACAAAACTTTGTGTTTGCTTCAGTAGCCGGTGATATTGCCATGCGCGTACAGGGTAAATTTCCGGCCCGTAAAAAGAATGAAGGAAAGTTTGTTCTTGACGGCAGCAAGTCATCGCAGGGGCCGCAGGCCTACATTCCGTTTTCGCATAATGTAATGGACAAAAACCCTGAACGCGGTTTTGTGAGTTCAGCTAACCAGTATCCGGCCGATGCCACCTACCCTTATTACATAAATGCGGTTAGCTACGAGGCGTACCGTAACCGGAGGATTAACAACCTGTTGCGGCAGGCCGGCAATATAACGGTAACCGACATGATGAACCTGCAATTGGATACCTACAGCATCAAAGCCGAAGAAGTAATGCCGGCTTTACTGAGTCATGTAGATGAGGCCATTTTGACGAGCGAAGAAAAAGAGGCTTTAAATCTGCTGAAGCATTGGGACTACTATTATACTAAAGAGGCTAACGCTCCGGCATACTTTGAAAACTGGTGGCGCAACTTGTATGCTTCCATTTGGGATGAACTGCGGAACGACTCTTTGTCGCTCGCTTATCCAACGACCTGGAACACCATCCACCTCATTAAAACAAAACCCGATTTTGCCTTCTTCGATGATCAATCCACTGCCGAAAAAGAAACCCTTACCCACCTGGTGCGTCAGGCATTTAAAAAAAGTGTGAACGAGGTAGAGAACTGGAAGAAAGAAAAAAGCACTTTGCCCCGGTGGGCGGATTACAAAGATACTTACGTGGAACACCTAACCCGTATGGAGCCGTTCAGCTATCATGTACAGCATGGCGGCCATGGCAATGCGGTAAATGCCTCATCGCGTACGCATGGACCATCGTGGCGCATGGTTGTAAGTGTTGAACCAAATGGACCAAAAGCTTTTGCAACCTATCCGGGCGGGCAATCGGGTAATCCGGGAAGTGGGCATTATAATTCGATGCTCCAACGGTGGGCTGATGGCACGTACTTTAGTCTGCATTTTTTAAAGGAAGCTAACCCAACTGCTGAAATAGTTTTTTCTTCTACCACATTAAATCCCAAGTGATATGAAGTTTATCGTTCAAATGGTTGTCATTGCAGTTCTGGGTTGGTTGCTAACGTTATTCCTGCCCTGGTGGAGTGTTGCCGTTGCCGGCTTTGCCGGGGGTTATGCAGCTAAATCAAAGGCGAATTTTACCGCAGGATTTTTTGCTATTGCCATTCTGTGGCTTTTACATGCCTTGCTTATTGAAATGAATGCCTCGGCCCCGCTTACCGAAAAAGTGGCCGCATTGCTGATGGTAAAGAGTAAAACTTTGTTATTCGCTGTAACATCGGTTATCGGTGGGCTGGTAGGTGGTTTCTCAACCCTTACCGGCTCGTTGCTTCGCCCGGGCAAAAGGCGGGAGTACTGAATCAAACCATTACTGAGGTTATGCTCAGCATAGGCGAGTCTGCTGAATACCGGATCCGTTGCTGGTGATGTTATTTCTTTGCGTATCCCGCAGGAATCTGAAAATCGCTGTCGGGCAGTTTTACCCGCTTCAGCTCGGTCATTTCCATGGTGATTTTCCCCTGGGGTGTGTTCATTTCAATTTTTACTGGAATACCGTCAATTTCCTTGTTGAACAGATTATCGTTTCCGCTTTTTTTCATCAAAGCCGGGTCAATATCCTTTATGTCTTTCGTTACCCAAAGCCATTGTGCCGGCATGGCCGAGCCTTCAACGTTTATCAGGTATTTGGTGCACGTGTAGCCGTTAAGGGTGGCGGTTTCGGAAGTTTTCGTTACCGCAATTTTTGAGTTAGCCGTTTCAGTTGCAGGTGTTGCTTTAATTTCGGAGTAGGTTTTGGTTTCTGTATCGAGCGAATAGGTTTTGTCCTGGTCGCCCCGGTAAATAAACACGGTGGACCCCATTTCGCTGCGCGTATTTTTCCCTTTCACTTTGGTGGTCATTTTTTCCGGAAGAAAGTTAATCGCTCCACCTCCCTGCATATTGTCGATGTTTTTCAGTTGTTTTTCCATCATTTCCTTTAGTGCAGGGTTTGCTTCCATCTGTTTTTTAAACTCCGGATTATTCATTTGGGCTTCCAGTTGCTTTTTAGCGGCCTTCATTTGCTGTACCTGTTCATCCGATAATTTGATATCCGATTTACTGGTCCAGGTAATAATGCCCTCGAAGCCTTGTGCTTTGGCGATTCCGGTGAGTCCTGTAACAAGCAGGATCAGCAACAGTGTTCTCATGGTTTGTGGGATTTAGTTGAATTGTTTTTGTGACCCCGGAGAGACTCGAACTCTCGACCCGCTGATTAAGAGTCAGCTGCTCTACCAACTGAGCTACGGAGTCGGATAATACGCTCAAATATAGGAAGCAAATATCAGCTACGTTGATTAAAATTAAAAGAACGCGCCTGGTTATGGTTCTCTATTATTGCGTACTCACAGCACCCGCTGCCGACAGCATACGCTGATGTACGTTGGGTTTATTACATGCCGGGTATAATGCGTAAGGATGTATAGTTTCGGAAGATTTCTTATACTTGCACCCCGCATTGTAGCCGGAAGTGATAAAAGTAAATAATTTCGGGGTGTAGCGCAGCCCGGTTAGCGCACCACGTTAGGGACGTGGGGGTCGGAAGTTCGAATCTTCTCACCCCGACAGGCCCCGTTCTGATGGAGCGGGGCTTTTTATTTAGGTTAAGCAGCGTAGCTGACAGCTGATATTATGCCAGGGGTAAGAATAACCGAAAGCCAACTGTACCCGCGAACCTAACTCGCGCAGCAACTCAGCTTCGCAATATCTTTTCCGAAAGTGATAGCGGCCAGCTTAATACCTTCTGCAAGTGTAAGGTAAGGATATAAGCCCTGAGCCAGGTCGCTTATCGTAATGCCGTACCTGATGGCCATGCTTAGTTGCTGGATAAGTTCGCCACCTTCAGGGGCCACCACTCTGGCGCCAATCAGCTTGTCGGTTTCGGTATTTCGGATCAACTTGATAAAACCGCGGGTGTCGCGGGCCGCAATACTGCGCGGCACTTCACTTAGTGGCAGCTTGGATACTTCGAATGGAATGCCCTGAGCTTCGGCCTGTGCTTCATCCACACCGGCACCGGCCACCTGCGGATCGGTGAAAACCACCCAGGGTAAAGAAGTATAATCCACCTTCTTTTCAGCACCGGTAAAGGCATTCTCAACCGCCATTTTACCTTCGTAGGCTGCGGTATAAACAAACGCGGGTGTATTGGTTACATCGCCAACGGCAAAGATGTTGGCAATATTGGTTTCCATTTTTTCATTTACCGGTATGTGTCCGCTCTTTGTGAGTTGTAATCCAATGTTCGCCAGGCCCAGCTTTTGCGTATTGGGTTTTGTGCCGCTGGCCACCACCACCTTTCCCGCTTCGGTAATTTGCGTAACGGAACCACCCGGACATTTGCAATGAATAATGGTGTCCTTCCCTGCTTTCTCAAATTTGATCGCTCTGAAGTTAGGGAGTATTTCGATGCCTTCACTTTTTAATTGTTCTTCCAGTGCTGCGCTGATGTCGGGTGTTTGCGTTCTCAAAACACGATCCGTGAACTCAATGATGCGCACCTTCACACCCAACCTGTTATAGGCCATAGCGATTTCCAGACCGATGTAGCCCGCACCCATAATGGTAATGCTTTCGGGTTTTTCTTCCAGGTCGAACAAGGTGGCATTGGTCAGGTAACCAATGTCTTTTAATCCTTCAATCTGAGGAACATTGGTAGTGGCGCCTGTAGCGATAATAAATTTGATGGCCGTGTACTTGTCTTTACCGTTAACCAGGATAGTTCTGGTGTCAATAAATTCAGCCCAGCCTTCTATCATGGTTAGGTTTTCAAAATCGCGAACTACATCTACGTACTTTTTTTGCTGCAGGGTGGACACAAGATTATTTTTGTCTCTGATTACCTGAGCAAAATCAATATCAACGCCTTTAGGTTTGATGCCTGCAAAATTGGAGTGCGTGGCATGATACACGGTTTCAGCTGCCCGTATCAATGTCTTGGAAGGCACACATCCTACATTTACACAAGTGCCGCCAAAAGGAAGACCGGCATTGACCATCAGCGTGGATATGCCCAATTCTTCGGCTTTGATGGCTGCGGAAAAAGCAGCCGAACCGCCACCGATGATGATCAGGTCAAAATGGTTTCGACCGCTTCCGTTTGCAGCCTTGCCGGACACCACACCTTCAACCCGGTAACTCTTTGTTGCGTTGATGGTTTCAATGATCTGCTCTTTACTGATCAGGGAAGGATTGTAGGTAAATTTTCCGGAGTGCTTGTCGTAGCGAACTTCTTTATGGATAATGCCGGGCTTGCCTTCAAAACGTTTGCCAATGGATACGGCACAATGATCGCAGGTCATTCCCTTAATGGAAAGTTCAAGTTCTTCTGTGCGGGGCATCCTGTTATTGTGTTGATTCATTTTGATTATCCTTCGGTTTTCTTTTCGCGGATGACTTCAGCTTTATTGTATAAGAAGCGTACTCAACACGATGGCTTCATTTATTTTTATTTGCTTATTTTTTCATTGGCTTTTGTTCGATAACCCTGTAGCCGGTGGCATTAATGACTTCTTTCAGAGCATTAACAGAAGTTTTTGCGGTATCATATTTTGCGCTGGCTGTACCGGCCTCATAGCTGGCCTCCGATTCAATTACCCCATCAACTGCGTTTAAGGCATGTTTTACATGTTCTTCGCACCCGGTGCAGGTCATGCCGGAAACCAGAAAGCGCACCTTATGAATAGCAGCTTCCGGATTGGCCGCTACTTGGTTGGGTTTCGGATAAAAAATATGGGCGTAATTTGGAAAAGCCATTAGCGCCACGGCAAGCACGGTTACGATGCCCAGAAATTTTTTGCTTTGCCAGAACGAAGGCTTTTCATCAGTCTCGCATGCGCATGCAATTTCCTCTGGTGTGCGGGGTTTGAGTTTTTGATACCAGGCAAAGCCCAACACCAAAACGGTGGCGCTGATTAAATAGGGCCGTGCCGGCTCTATCCACGAAAAAGTGGAAGCAATTCCTCCCACGCCTGATATCAATGCCAGTACAGGCGTAATACAACACAGCGATGCAGCCACTGCTGCCAACAATCCTAACAGCCAACCTTTTTCTTTTTGTGTGTTCATAGGGATATCGTTTTAAATTCCTTTTCTTCAATGGCCTTGAAAAAAGGCCTGAGCAATTTCAGATTTTCTTTGCGCAGGGAATAAAAAATGGTTTGCCCCACTTTACGGGCCTCAATGATATTTCCGTCTTTTAGTTTGCGCAGATGCTGTGATATGGCCGGAACGGTCATCCCCAGGATATCGCTTATATCGCAGGGGCACAATTCGCCTTCTTCCTCCAGCAGGTACAAAATCTTCAGGCGGGCTTGGTTGCCGCCCAGGGCAAGCACATTACTAATGACTTCGAATGATTTTTTGTTTTCATCAATCTTCTGGCGGCATTGCCGGATTTGCACCGGATCGGCCAAAACTCGAATACAGGTATTTTTATGCATGGATTTGATGATCTACGGAGCTAACGAAACAAAGGTAGTTAAAGTTTACATATTTAAGCAAATACTTAAATAAAGTAATCGTTTGTCATTACTCCGACAGTTTTAGCTGCAGCGGGTAAAAGCGCATGGAGTGGTTATCTGTCTTACGGCTGACAAAGCCAACTATTCTGAACGGTTTAGCAACTAATAGTCTTTAAATTGGTGTTTATAAGCCAACTATAAAATAAAACGAAATATGAAAAAGATTATCGCACCATTCCTTTCTCTTGTACTTGTGGGCCTGCTGGCAGGGTTTACACCTGATTATTCCGATGGCAATTATGTAGTGGATACCAACGCGAGCCAGCTCCGGTGGACGGGCTATCACCTGGCCAAATCCTATGAACATAATGGATTTGTTAAAATCAAGTCCGGAAAATTTTCGGTGAACGATGGCAAAATTATATCCGGTGAATTTATCATTGACATGAACACAATAACCAACAGCGATCTTACGAGCGCCAAGGATAATACCAAACTGGTGAATCACCTGAAATCGAATGATTTTTTTAATGTTGCAAAATTTCCGGAAGCAAAACTGGTTATTACGAAAAGTGAACCTGCCGGATCGGGCCTTAAAGTTACGGGCGATTTAACTATCCGGGGCATCACAAAGACTATTGTTTTTGATGCAACGATTAATGATAGGGGTGACAACCGCATTGAAGCTACCGCAGATCTTAAAATCCAACGGACGGATTTTCAGGTGATGTATGGTTGGAAAATTGAAAACGCTATATTATCGGGTGAGTTCAGAATGGAAGTTAAATTAGTGGGCACCCGGTAGTCGGTTTATCACTTGTTAATAAATAGAGGGGAGGGTTTAGGCTCCCCTTTATTATTTTATAAAGTTACAGGTTTATTCTGCTCAGGATGATCCGGATGGGGTGAGAAATTACTTCTTCTTGGTTTGTTTAAGCGACTTAAAGAACTTCGCCCAGTTAAAAACGTTCAGGTATGGATTGGTAATGGGTGCGTACTGTTGCCCTTGTGCTATGGCCCACTGGTCGAGGTAGTAGCGTTGGTTCATGGGGCCATCCATGGGAGAAGTCTTCACCATTAAAGCCAGTAATTCCTGATTAAGATTGCGTTTATCAATCTTACCATTGTCTACCGGGATGTTAAGTGCCAGGATGGCTTCTTTGAAAACCTCCTCGGTAGGGAAGGGCATAATTTCAATTTCCTTCAAATAGGTAACGTCCTGCACCATTTCAATGACAATGGTGAGGTATTCGCTGGGATGATCAGGCACAATGTAGTGCTGCCGCTCATAGCCCACCGAACTAATTACAATGCTGTCGCCAACCAGCACAGGCATAGAAAAGAAACCGTACGGATTGGTAGTGGTTCCCCGTCCGGCTTTAGGCACGTAAATGTGAACACCCGGCAACTGGTACACATCATCTGCATCCTCATCATGCCCGATGACTACCCCCGAAAGCTGGATAATCCTGCGTTGGTTTTGTGCCGAAGCTTGGGTACAACTGATACCAAAAGCCACCAGAAAAATAAGGTATAGATATAATTTTGTCACATCAACAATATTTATCACCTCAACCAGGTGTCAAAAATACAGATTCAGGTAGCAACTGCCTAATCCGGAACAGGCATGCAAAGTATTCCATTATCTTTGATGAAGATAATACCGTACATCAAATAAGTTGGCCGCATGCGGTTAAAAGCATTTAATCTTCCCCTTGGCGCGCAGATTTTTAAAGCCTGTGCAGATGAATCCCGGCTACGGATACTAAATCTTATCTTCCATAACGGGGCCATGTGCATTTCTGATTTGGAGAAAATCCTTGAGTTTACCCAGGCGAAAACTTCCAGGCACCTGATTTATCTTAAAAACTCCGGAATTTTATCGTTTCGAAGGTATAACCATTGGGTGTTCTACGAATTGAAAGACGAAGTACAGGACATTATGAATCAGATTTTTCAGTTTTTACGCAAAGACAAGCAGTTGCAGAAAGATCAGCAGCTTTATCAAACCCTGTTCTCGAACCGCGAACTGGCGGTGAACAAACTGCATCGTGAAGCATGGAACGTTGAGAAAGACGTAAAAGGCCAGGCATGAAGTATACGTGTATTTTTTTTGACCTGGACCATACCTTATGGGATTATGAAGCCAATTCGCGCGATACGCTGCTGGAACTTTTTGAACATTATGAACTGAATCGTAGAGGAATCCGCCACTTCGATGAGTTCCATACCCAATTTAAGCGTGTTAACCAGGAACTCTGGTTTCTGTACGATCACGGTAAAATTGACAGTACGGTAATCCGGGAGCAGCGCTTTCAGAAAATCCTTGAAGCATTTAAGGTGCATGACTCTGACCTGGCCATGCTGCTCTCACAGGAGTACTTAAATGAATCCCCCAAAAAAGGTAAACTGATGCCGGGCGCGCATGAAACACTTCAGCATCTTGCAGCCACCTACCCGCTAACCGTTATAACCAACGGGTTTAACGACATCCAACACACCAAGATGGCCTCCGGAGAGCTTACCCAGTACTTCAGGCATATTGTTACTTCCGAGAAGGCAGGTTTTAAAAAACCGGCACGTGAAATTTTTGAGTTTGCTCTTGCGGCCAATAGAATTACTCCGGAAGAAGCCATTATGGTTGGCGATAATTTGTTGACGGATATTGCCGGTGCACAAAATGCCTCCGTTGATGCCGTATTCTTTAACCCCGATCGGGTAACACATCAGGCAAACATCGTTCATGAAATAAGCAGTCTGAACGAACTTTGTTCTCTGCTTTAATTAAATTTGCGACTCTGTTAAATAATCACATCATAAAGCAATTCTTATGTCTAAAGGTTTTTATCATGTACCGGTTCCTAAAAATGAGCCGGTATTGTCATACGCACCCGGCTCAAAGGAACGCACACTTCTTAAAAAAGCATTGGAGGAAGCGCGCGCACGGCAAGAGGATATACCCATGTACATTGGTGGTGAGGAGGTGCGTTCCGGAAATAAGAAGTCGCTTCATCCCCCGCACGACCACAAGCATGTACTGGGATATTATCACTATGGAGATAAAACTCATGTTGAGCAGGCTATTAATGCCGCGTTAGGAGCCAAGGAACTGTGGGAAAACCTGGGCTGGGAACACCGGGCCAGTATTTTTATGAAAGCTGCCGATTTGCTGGCTGGTCCGTACCGGTATAAGATCAACGCAGCTACCATGCTGGGCCAATCAAAAAATGCCTTTCAGGCGGAAATTGATTCAGCTTGCGAACTGATTGACTTCCTGCGTTTCAATGTGTATTTCATGAGCCAGATTTACCATGACCAACCGGAATCATCAGCCGGCATATGGAACCGCATGGAGTATCGTCCGCTTGAAGGTTTCGTTTTCGCGGTTACTCCATTCAATTTTACGGCTATTGCCGGTAACCTCCCCACTAGTGCCGCCATGATGGGTAATACGGTGGTGTGGAAACCGGCCAATACGCAGATCTATGCGGCCCATATAATTATGCAGGTGTTGAAAGAAGCCGGATTACCGGATGGCGTTATCAACCTGATTTATGTAAGCGGGCCCGATGCCGGAGATGTGGTTTTTAATCATAAAGATTTTGCGGGCATTCACTTTACAGGCAGCACCGGAGTATTTCAAAACATGTGGAAGACCATCGGTAACAATATTCATAAGTACAGATCATATCCGCGTATTGTCGGAGAAACAGGGGGTAAGGACTTCATTATGGTGCACAAAAGTGCCAATCCGCGCGAAGTGGCAACGGCCATATCACGTGGTGCCTTTGAGTATCAGGGACAGAAGTGTTCAGCCGCCTCGCGGTGTTATATCCCTTCCAACCTTTGGGATGAAGTAAAGAAACGGGTGCTGGAAGATTTAAAAACCATGAAGATGGGAGGAACTGAAGATTTCGGGAACTTCATTAATGCGGTGATTGATGAAAAAGCTTTTGATTCCATTACCGGATATATCGAAACTGCACGTAAAAATCCGATGAACGAAATTATTGCCGGAGGTAAATACGATAAATCGAAAGGGTATTTTATTGAGCCTACCATTATTGAAACGAAGGACCCTTCTTCGATTACCATGTGTGAAGAAATATTCGGCCCGGTACTTACCGTATACGTATACCATGCCGAGAACTTTGAGCAAACGCTGGAATTGGTTGATAGTACCTCACCGTATGCGTTAACCGGATCTGTTTTTGCCAAAGACCGTTATGCCATTGAACTGGCAACTAAAAAATTAACAAACGCAGCGGGTAATTTTTACATTAACGATAAACCCACCGGTGCCGTGGTAGGTCAGCAGCCGTTTGGCGGAGCCAGAGGCTCAGGCACCAATGACAAGGCCGGAGCAAAAGTTAACCTGCTGCGCTGGGTGTCGATGCGCACAATTAAGGAAACGTTTGTTCCGCCAGTAGATTACCGGTATCCGTTTTTACAAAACGAATAAGTTCTACGACACCCTTTCCTTGTACCAGTTTATTTTACGGCTGAAATACATCAGTGCCGCCAGCACCAGAAACAGGCCGATGCTTCCGATAAGCAGCGAATAATCCTGTTGCTGAATGATAACAAAGATGAAGGCATAAAAAGCCGTCAGTAAAAGGGCAAACAACAGGGTTAGTTTTTTTACTTTTAAAAATGTAGTTGAATAAGCAGCCAACAGGGCTACCGTTGCCGCTGAACTTATCAGGTAAGCATAGTTAAAGCCAACCTGCTCTGAAAAACTTATCAGGAGGGTGTAATAGATAATCAGCGCGGCCCCAATTAAAATGTATTGAAACGGATGGATGCGGACACGCTGGGTAATCTCAACCAGCACCAGGGCCATAAACGTAAGCAGAATAACCAGTATGCCGTACTTGGCAGAGCGCATGCTCTTCTGGTATTGGTCCACCGGCATTAATAATTTTAATCCGAATGCGGAGCCGGTTAAATCCTTCTCTGAGTCCTTCCAGCTTTGTGCAAAAGGGCGGTTAAAGTGCAAAATCTGCCACGTTGCGGTAAAATCTCTTTCCGTTATCTCGCGTGTTACCGGCAGAAATTCACCATCAAAGCTTGGGTCGGGCCAGGGGCCTGATAAGTTTACCGATGTTGTTTTTCCCGAGGGCACAAAAAGAAGTTCGCTGCTGCCCTTCAGTGTAAATGAAATTTCAGCATCAGAAGTAAAGTCAGCTTCACTATTCCAGTTGGCAGGTATGGCAATGCCTGTGGTGGATTCATCCGGGATTGAGAGTGCATTATAAATCGCTGCCTGTGCCGGCAGTTTTGGCTGACCTACCGCAAAACCAATATGCTGGGCAGGTTCGGAGGTAAGGGCACGCTTACCCAGGCTTATGGCGGGAGGGTTTTTACTGATTCCCCGTAAGTCGCTGATGGCAATGACCAGATGAGCCTCGCTCCAAATAATTGTATTTTCGGCAATATCCAGCCGTTTAAAGTCGGGCTTGCTAAACGTGGCACTCATCGTTAACGATGTTTCGTACACCACGGCATCGAAAATTCCGCGGTGCAGTTTTTCAGGAGTAACAACTCCGCTTATTTCGAGAGTTTCCGGTAAGAAGAATGCGTTGCGGATGGTTTCTTTTAGTTCAACCTGATCGGTATCGGTTTTAACGGGCTCGCGGTGTTTATAGGGAATGACCAGTACCGGTCCGGATAAGGTTTGGCTGCCCGACCATTTTTCTGAAATTTCAGCAACTACCGATTCGGCCCGTTGTTGCCGTTCTTCCATCAGGTTTTCAATCCAACTGGCGGGTATCAGCAGAATGAGCACCAGAAAGCCGATGGATATAAGTTTTACGGTAATGGATTCACTCAGCCACCGGTTGAACCGATCGAGAAGGTTTGTTGCTTGTAAATTTTCCATAGTTGGTTAATTAAAATTTTTTGCGTTGTTTTTTATCAGTTGTTCCAGGGCATCGAGGTGTTTTTTAAAAGCATTTCTTCCTTTCTCGGTAGCTCTGTATTTCGTATTTGGTTTTCGGTTAACAAAGGATTTGGAAACCGATATATATTTTTCCTTTTCGAGTGCTTTCAGGTTGGTAGCCAGGTTGCCATCCGTAACGTTAAGCACCTCTTTCAGTGAGTTGAAATCGTAGGATTCGTTAGCCACCAGCACCGACATAATTTGAAGGCGCACGCGGTGCTCCAGAATCCGGTCCAGCTGTTCAAACAGGTTTTTCACGATCGTACCGATAATACACAACCAACCCGTAAATAATGTGGAGTACCCCAAACCCGCCAGCCCAAAAGATCAACCCATAGCCTGGCAACAGGGCGGCAGCTAATCCTAAAACAATTTCGGAGATACCCAGATAGCGGATTTCAGAGACCGTTAAAGGGCTGGCCATTAACAGGGCCATTCCATAAAAAATAAGACATGTTGATGCCACAAGGGCACCGTATCCGTGCCACAAAAGAATTGATAACATCGCCCCACCGGTTGCCAGCGGAATGGCAAGATTGGTCAGCAGCAGCTTACTTGGTGTATTCCACAAGCGTACCCCCAGTCGCCTGGCTTTATGTACACTCATGATGAACGCGGTACCAAGTGAAAGTACCAGGACACCGGCAGCGATGAGCACAAGTTTCACCAGGATATCCTGCGCGTTGGCTTCGTGTGCGGGGAATCCGATAGGGGCGTGAGGATAATACACCAGGTAGTAGGTTATGCCAGCTCCGGTGAGGGCGTAAACTCCGGCCAGCACACCGGAAAGCCCGCTGAGGGAGAGGAATTTAACGGAGCGCTCCATGGCCGAGCGGATGGTGGCAATGTCGCTTGTGTAATCGTGTAGGTTTTTCATTTAAAAGTACTTTTATTTACAAAGTTAAAAGTAATTTTTTATTCATTAGCCAAGTCTTTTACATTTCTTTGGAAGGTGAAAACGAATTGGTTTTAACGAAAAAAGGACAGCATGAACTGTCCTTTGGCTCCTCCTGTTGGACTTGAACCAACGACCCTCTGATTAACAGTCAGATGCTCTAACCAGCTGAGCTAAGGAGGAATAAGGGTGCAATATTAATCAGTAGTTAGGATTTGCCAAAACCGGAATGAACTTTACAATCGCCCGATTCACCAAAATACCGCGTACAGCACCGTACAAATAATCAATACTATAGTAGCTCCGATGTTAAAAGCGGGGCTGGTCTTAAATAATTCAGCCGTAAGATTAATTCCTTTATCATCGGTTTTTCCCCTGCCTTCCAACAGGCTTAGACCAACAATAATGGCCAGAGAAATAAGTGCGGTAGCGAACATTTGATCTAAAAAGGGAATATTCACAAAAACAACTGCGTCAGACCAGCCGTTAGGAGCAACTTTAAAATACAGGGCAATGGGTATAGAGGCTACTACGCCCCAGATGGCCGCATTGTTGGTGGCTTTTTTATAAAACAGACCAGCCAGGAATACGGCAAGAATTCCGGGACTCACTACTCCGGTGTACTCCTGAATAAACTGAAATGCCTGCCCCAGGTTGCCCAGCATGGGTGCAATGAGTATGGCAATAATTAGGGCCACTGCTGCAGTTATCCGCCCGGTGCGTACGGTCTGTTTATCCGAAGCATTTTTGTTGATATATGGCCTGTAAATATCCATGGTAAAAATGGTAGCTGTTGAATTAAGCATGGAGGCCAGCGAGGAAACAATAGCGGCTGCCAGTGCAGCCAGAACTAATCCTTTCAATCCAACCGGAACAAAACTTTTTATCAGCCAGGGGGCGGCATTGTCATTGGCGATTGTTCCTTCTTTTGTTAAAAAGCTGGGGTCAACGGTGGTTGTTGAGAGTGTTCCGGATGGATCAGCATTCAGAACAAAAGCAATGATTCCGGGAATGACCACAATCAATGGTATGATAAGTTTTAGAAAAGCGGCAAATACAATTCCTTTTTGAGACTCGTTGATGTTCTTGGCGGCCAGCGTTCGCTGAATAATGTACTGGTTAAATCCCCAGTAATACACGTTTGCTACCCACATGCCGCCCAGTAACACCGACAGGCCGGGCAAATCCCACCAGGCATCTTTGCCGTCTGGCGTAATAATTTCGCCTTTGGATAAAATCATCGAGAATTTTTCGGGTACAACCTGATAAAGGTGTGCAAAACCATCAAAGATGTTTCCGCTGGGCGACACGTGTTGTAAGGCAAGGAAGGTAGTTATTAGTCCGCCTGCAATCAGTAATACCACCTGTACCACGTCCGTCCAGGCCACAGCCGACAGCCCCCCATAAAGCGAGTACGCTGCTGCAAAAAGACCAAGGCCTATGATGGCGTAAATCATCAGGCTCCCATCGCCTGTTCCCATTACGGTATCCATGGCCCGTGCCCCCAGATACATAACCGAAGTCAGGTTTACAAAAACAAACAGGCCGATCCAGAAAACCGCCAGTATGGTTTTCAGGTTGGTGCTGAAGCGTTTTTCTACAAACCCGGGGATGGTGTATATGCCTTTGTTGATAAATATGGGAAGAAAGAATTTTCCAACGATGAGCAACGTTATCGCAGCCATCCATTCGTAGGAAGCAATGGCCAGCCCGATGGCAAACCCTGAGCCCGACATGCCGATAAACTGCTCGGCCGAGATGTTGGCGGCAATCAGCGAAGCGCCAATGGCCCACCAGGGTAACGATTTACCAGCCAGAAAATAGTCTTCGGCATTTTTCTGATGACCTTTTTTATCGCGTGATACATATAAACCGATGCCCAGAATCAATGCGCAGTAGGAGATAAAGACAAGAGAGTCAAGGATGGATAGATTCATAACATGTAATTCAGCAAATATTTGAAATATACTGAAACGGTAGGGTGAAAATGCGTTGTTCCCAAACAGTTAATCCATTATTCATTATTAATCCCTCCATTTTCAGGACAAAATGACTGATTTAATTATTAATGCCTAAGTATTTCGTGTCATTCTGACCTAAAAATTCTACCGGCATACTTTTTCATGATGGTAGGTAAGAATTGTAAAATCAATGTTCAACTAAAACATTTAAAAAATATGAATCTGATACGTTATAACACCTCGCTGAACGATTTCGTACCGACATCCTTCAGCAACCTGATCGACCGGTTTTTTAACGATACGCTTACCCGTTCGGGCGGAACAGCTTATTCGTTTGTTCCCCGGGTTGATATCATGGAGAATGATAAAGCGTACCTCGTGCACGTGGCTGTACCGGGTATGAACAAGGAAGATTTTAAAATCGACCTGAATGAAAACTACATGACCATCAGCGGTGAACGCAAGTTCACCCAGGAAAAGAATGAAAATAACTTTCATTCAATCGAAACCCAGTACGGAACCTTCAGCCGTTCGTTCTCACTGCCCGAAAACATCAACAGTGCTAAAATCAGCGCCAAGTATGTGAACGGTATTTTGGAAATTACCGTACCGAAGGATGAGAAGAAAACGCTGAAGACCAGTATTAAGATAGACTAAGGGGTAATTCCACAGAAAGAGCCCGGCCAGTTTCAGGTCGGGCTTTTTATTTATCTTTTTTCAGCTAACTTACTCGTTGAAAAAAAAGAAGAGCATGAACCGACTGCAACTGTTTGTTTTATTTCTGGCAGTTGCCATAACCGGGGGAGTGATTGGTGCATTGGTTACCTTCCGGTATGCGAGAGATTCGGGTGTTTCATCGTACGCATCTATTGAAGAACAACAGCGAATCCGGTTAACGGGTAACAAAAGAGATACTACCTATCGTGTTCCGAAAGAGTTAGATTTTTTATCGGCATCTGAAAAAGTAATATCCGGGGTTGTACACATCCGCACCGCCTATGGACCAGGCTCCTTCAGTTTAAACCCACTCGAGTATTACTACCGGTCGCCCATGCGCTCATCGGGTTCTGGTGTTATCATTACGGATGACGGATACATTGCCACTAACAATCACGTTGTAGAGGATGCCACAAATATTGAAGTGGTGCTGAATAACAATCAGCGGTTTTATGCAAAACTTATAGGTACCGATCCAAGTACCGACCTGGCCTTACTTAAAGTAAAGGGTAAGAATTTGCCTTTTGTGCCCTACGGTAATTCCGATGAAATAAGACCGGGCGAATGGGTTCTTGCTATTGGTAATCCGTTTGACCTGACGTCAACGGTTACGGCCGGAATTGTAAGTGCGAAAGCCCGCAACATTGGTATCCTCCGCGACCGGAATAACCTGCAGGTTGAATCGTTTATTCAAACCGATGCGGCCGTCAACCCGGGCAACAGTGGGGGTGCACTGGTAAACCTTAAGGGAGAATTGATCGGCATTAACACGGCCATTGCTACTTCAACCGGACAGTATGCGGGGTATTCTTTTGCCATTCCGGTAAGTTTGGTGAAGAAAGTAATGGATGATTTGTTGGAATTTGGCATGGTACAGCGAGGTTTGCTGGGTGTGCAGATCGAAAATGTGGATGCAACAATTGCCGAACAACTCAATCTCGTTACCAGCCAGGGTGTATTGGTAAGGCGGGTTAACCGAAACAGCGCAGCTGAAGAAGCAGGCATTAAGGTAGGCGATGTGATAACCGCAATTGACCGGCACCGGGTCAATACCGTATCGGAACTACAGGAGTTGGTGGCCCGTAAACGTCCGGGTAAAATGGTTGCGGTAACCTTCATTCGCGATGGTAAGACGGATGAAGTGGAGGCCCGCCTTAAAGATAATTCAGGACGAACAGACATACAGACTGATAATGAGCGGGTGGTGATTGATGGCCTTGATCTGGAAGAGGCCCCATTAGCCGATTTGGCAAGATTAAATCTGGAGGGCGGTGTATTGGTGATCCGCAGCGCAGGAAAATGGCAAGAGGCAGGGGTTAAGCCGGGGTTTATTATTGGCTTTTTAGATAAAGTACCGGTTGATGATGTGAAGGATTTTTACCGCATGCTGCAATATAAAAGGGGAGGCATACTGATTGAAGGCTACTATTTGACCGGAGAAAAAAAATCATACGGAATAGACTGGTAATAATGTAGTTTTGTAACGGCAAGGCAAGCCGCAATTATGGATGCATTTGGAATACAGGATGCGCTCAGCATACTGGGTGTAAAAAAAACAAACCCCGGTGTATCAACCGGGAAAAAGACATACAAGACCGGTAAGCTCATCAAATCGGTTTCACCCGTTAATGGTAAACCGATTGGCGCAGTTTTTTCAGCGGATGAGAAATCATTTCATGCTGTTGTAAAGCAGGCACATAAGGCATTTCTGGAGTGGCGCCAATGGCCTGCACCCAGGCGTGGAGAAATTGTGCGCCAGGTTGGGGAAGCCTTGCGCAAGTATAAAGAGCCGCTGGGTAAGCTCGTATCGTACGAAATGGGAAAATCCTACCAGGAAGGCCTGGGTGAAGTGCAGGAGATGATCGACATCTGCGATTTTGCCGTTGGTCTTTCGCGCCAGTTACATGGGTTTACCATGCATTCGGAAAGACCCAATCACCGGATGTACGAGCAGTACCATCCGCTTGGCGTAGTAGGAATTATTTCAGCGTTTAATTTCCCTGTGGCGGTGTGGTCGTGGAATTCCATGATTGCCTGGGTGTGTGGCGATACATGCATCTGGAAACCTTCGGAGAAAACACCTTTGTGCAGCATAGCCTGCCAGCATATTGTTAATGAAGTGTTCATAAGAAACCATGTGCCCGAAGGCGTTTCCTGTATTGTTAATGGCGATGCTAAAATAGGGCAGTTAATGGCGCGTGATGAAATGATTCCGCTGGTATCAGCCACGGGTTCAGTACGGATGGGCAAAGCGGTTGGGGTAACCGTGAGCGCGCGACTTGGCCGGGCGTTACTTGAACTGGGCGGTAACAATGCAATTATTATCACTCCCAACGCCAACCTTGATATGGCCATTCGGGGAGCCTTATTCGGTGCTGTGGGCACTGCGGGACAACGGTGCACTACCACACGGAGGTTAATTGTTCATGAAAAAGTGTATGCATCGGTAAAAGAAAAATTGAAGAAAGCCTACGCTCAACTCCGCATCGGCAATCCGTTGGATCCTGCCAATCATGTTGGGCCACTCATAGATAAGCAAGCGGTGGCTTTATATCTTGACGCACTGAAGAAAATTACCAAAGAGGGTGGAAAATTTGTAGTTGAGGGAGGGGTACTATCCGGAAAGGGCTATGAATCGGGATGTTATGTGAGGCCCGCAATAGCTGAAGTAAAGAATACGTACACCATTGTGCAGCATGAGACCTTTGCGCCTATACTTTATCTTATCCGATACAAAACCCTTGACGAGGCAATTGCCTACCAGAATGGTGTAAAGCAAGGCCTTTCATCGGCTATTATGACCACCAATGTACAGGAGATGGAGAAGTTTCTTTCGCCATCAGGTTCGGATTGTGGTATCGCCAACGTTAATATCGGTACCTCGGGTGCTGAGATCGGAGGAGCATTCGGAGGTGAAAAGGAAACAGGCGGGGGCCGTGAGTCCGGATCGGATGCATGGAAAGTGTACATGCGCAGGCAAACCAACACCATAAACTATGGTAACACTTTGCCACTGGCTCAGGGAATTAAATTTGATGTGTAACCTGCTTGTAAATTAACCGGTAACAACTATTTTTAGCATCTCTAACCCTTTACCCCATGGCGGCCAAAAAGTATCGTACGGTTATGCTGATTGATGATAATGAGATTGATAATCTTATCAATCAAAAAATGATCGAAGCGGCATCCATTACCGAAAACATTTATACACATACCGGGGCAAAAAGTGCGATTGAATTTTTGAAGAATATGGAACACCTGGATGTTGCGGATAAGGTGCTGCCTGATATTATTTTCCTGGATATTGACATGCCGCTGATGGATGGGTTCCAGTTTCTGGAGGAATTTGAAAAGTTGTCAACCACCGCCAAGAAAAAATGTAAAATTGTAATGCTCACGTCTTCAATCAATCCACAGGATTTCAACCGGTCGAAAAAATACGAAAACGTTAAGGTATACCTTAACAAACCGCTCACCCACGATAACATTATTAAACTCGACTTGTAACCTTATTCGAATTCGGTTAGGTTTTTAACCAGTTTCTCATCCAGTTTTATCAGCAATGTAGGCGCAAAGTAGGGAACACGTTGTTGTTTTAATTTTGGAATAACCGCGTTGATTTTTTTTACTTTTTCACGTTTGGCTTCGCTGGTAGATATTTTCAGAATTTTCAGAAACAGCATTATGTTTTCGCAACTCTCTTTTCCATATGTGCGTATCTGCCGCTGGATGCTGTTGGAAAGTTGATTGAACAATTCATAATCGCGTACCAGTACATACTGTAACGCCAGGATGGATTTAACTTCCAAAAGCGCAAACGGATACTTCTTCATGCTCACTTCGTTGAGCAGGGTATTGATCAACCTGGCGGCTTCGTCATACTTATCAGCATAATAAGCTGCCAGAGCTTTGTACACAACGTAAATAACATGCCTCGGTATATCCTGCGTGTCCGCCTCATAATCCATCAGGCTGGTTTCACTTTCTGCATATAATTCCGCCTCGGTACCCAGGCGCAGGCTCCGTTCAAGTTTTGAAATAAGGAATTGTGCCGGAAATGTAAAGGTTGAGTAGTTAGAGAGCAGGTTGCCAACAGCATCGTTAACCTCTTCGTAGTATTTTTCTGCCTGCCGGTAAACTTTGTAATGGTTGTAATACTCCAGTTTTAAAAATTCAAAAACCAGGTTAAGGTGGTAATAAATGGCATCCAGGTTATAGCTGTCGAATATTTTCTGAACCTTGGCAAAAATATCTTCAATCCCTTCGGATTCCGACTCCAGGGTTTCATCAGCCTCTACGAATAACCGGTGGAACACGTTCATACAGCTGCGGTAAACATACAGCCGGTGCGATTCGTACAGGTTAGCTACATTTTGCATCTCTTTCATCAGCAGCGAAAGGCCTAGTTTCTCCATTTCATCACCGCTAAACAGGTAGCTTCCGTATTTCTTAAAATAGTCGGCCAGCAGGTCTTCGGCTTTATCGAGGGCCAGCATGTAGGCTACGTGCCGGTTGTACAACTGGGAGTATTGAAAATAATCCGGTGAGTTGACATTCAGCTTTTTTAGTGATTTATAAATCACCGTAAGCTCATTGGCCAGATCATAATCAATGAGTTCCTTTTCCAGCTTTTTAATTGTAGCTATGGCAATGGTTCGCTTTTTGGTAAACAAAACTTCGTTAATGTTGGCCACCTTGCGCAACACATCGGTTCGGGGACTTTCCAATTGCTGCATCAGGTATTCTTCTATTTTCAGGTTAAGCCTGGAGCGCAGCGTATAATAGGCATTGGTATTAACATCCAACTCAGTCATGATTTTATTATCGGAGAGTTGGCGTTCGCGTAGCGATTTGAGCAGGTAAGCCGATTTATCGGCATTGCTTTCAATCAGCGAATCGTGTATTGCCTTAAAATCTTTTTCGGATAGTTGTTTGATGATGTTCTTTAGCTTGGCCATTGCAATGGGTTAGGGCCTCAAAATTTACAAAAATTATCAGACCAAGCAATGCAGTGATTTTAGCGGACAAGCCAATGGCTGGGTTGGTAACCATGTGCAATGGCTGGCATAGGTGTAAAGTTTTGTAGTTTTAACCGTGAAAGGGAAACGTGTGAAGAAGCAGCTTGTTATTATCATCCTTAGCGTGGCCGGAGCATCCTCAGGGTTGGCACAACCTACACTCGAACGGATGGCGTTCGTAAATGTAGAGAAAGGAAAGTGGATGAAGGCAAGAACGCAGATCCAAAAGGCCTTGCGCAAGGATTCAGTCAATGCCCTGGCCCATTATATTTTTGCGCTTTACTATTTTAAGCCGGGTAATCCTGATTTTAATATTGATTCGGCCTACCGGCATACGATGCGGGGCCTTGCTGACTTTCCGCAGGCTTCTGTGCGTCAGCGCGACCGGATGAGGCGATTTCCGGTGGACAGCATCCGAATGATCAAACACCGTGAAAAGATTGACAGCGCGGCATTTCAGCGGGCAAAGTCCATTAACACCGAGCAAGCATATATTGATTTCCTCAACACGTTTCCACTGGCAAGCCAACGTATGCTCGCGGCTGAACTCCGCGATGAGGTGGCGTATATTGACGCGTTAAAAGAAAATACCCATCAGGCCTTCCGGGCGTATCTTGAAAAGTATCCCACCTCAGCGCGTGCGGCAGAAGCCAATACCCGGTATCAAAAATTATTGTTTGAGTCTGAAACCCGCGATAAGAAACTGGCTTCGTATGAAAATTTTTTACTGACATACCCCCAATCGCCTTACCGAAAAGACGTTGAGTTGCAGGTGTTTGAGATTTCTACGGCATCCGGCAGCAGAAAGTCGTTTGAGAAGTTTCTGAAAAACTATCCGCAAAGTGCTTTTGCCTCAAAAGCGCGAAACATATTGTACTATCTCTTGAAAGAGATTGAGGAGCCAATTCCATCATGGTTGCTCACCGATTCTCTTCGCAAGGTTAGAATGCTCGAACAAAGTTTTCTGGTTCCCTTCTATCGGGAAGGTAAACTGGGTTTTATGGATGCCGGGGGCAGAACGATTTTAGAGCCCTTTGCTGATGAATTGAGCAGGGACTATCTCTGCGGAAATGTTACAGAAGATGTGCTGATCAGTTCAACCCGAATGATAGCTCGAAATGGTAAAATTATTTTCGATGGACAACTGGATGACGCAGAAGATCTGGGTTTTGGTTTTTTGAAAGTTGCCCGGTTGGGATGTCTTTCAGTTATTCATAAATCAGGGTTTATCATTCCGGCCGGGTGTCTTGCCGATGCGGTGGTTGTGGGGGGTGGCCGCCTGTTCGCTTTAAAAGAAAATGACCGGTGGAACATAACCACACTAAGCGGGAGGCTTCTCTATTCAGGTGCCGATGAGGTAATTGATTTTGATGACGTGCTGGCCATCAGGGCAGGAAATGCATTTCGCTTATGCCGGGTCGATGAGTTAAGCAAAGTTGCCGATCAGGGAACCCCGGCATTCAGCCGCAGTTACCAGGAAGTAAAACGCTGGAAAGATGCCCTGTGGGTACGGGCAGGTGAGTTGCAGGGGCTGCTGGACGTACATCTCAGGGAGTTAATTACATTACAAAAACACGAACTGACATCCACATTTTTCGGGGGATTAATTGCTACTTCGGGTGGGCACCGGATCTGGCAGAAAGGCAAGCCCGTATCTCCGGTTTTTACGCGCGTAAAAATAAGTGAGCCCTGGATTACCGTTGAACAGGGTAAGAAGTGGTATGTTCTCGATAAAATCAGTGCTTTGGCGGGCGGTCGAGGTTACGACAGTGTATATTTTATAGGCCCTGTGTTGGCCGGCAGTTCTGGCGATTCGCTGGTTGTTTATTTTGAACCCCATAATTTCATTGATTTGCCCCGCACGGCTAACGTTACATTTCTTCCCGGTAAGGACTCTGTGTTTTATATCATGGTGGAGCAAGGGCCATCTAAAACAATTTATAATTCACGAGGACATAAATTGTTTACTGCCGATGTGGACCGGCTGGTGTATGCGGGTGACAATTTTTTTACAGCCATAAAAAATGAGAAACGTGGAATTCTTTCGGCCCAGGGTCGTGTAGTTATGCCATTCGAATTTGATGGAGTTGGTAACCTGCAGCAAGGCACCCTGCCGGTGTTGAAGGATAAAAAGTTCGGCATGGCCGATCTTTACCAACGCAGGCAAATCAAACCCGAATACGAAAAGAACCTTGTGCGCTACAACGCCAACTATCTGATTGCCTCCAAAGGAAATGCATTTGGGTTAATTGGTTGGGATAATAAACCGGTAATGCCCTTTGAATTTGATGAAATCCGGTTCTGGAATGACTCCACTGCTCTTGTGAAAAAAGATTTTCAGTGGATGCTGTATAATTTTGTGGAAAAGAAAAAAGTTCTCGACAGGGTCAGAAGCTTTACCTGGATACTGGATTCAGAAACCGAAAAAATCCTGATTATCCGACAAGATAACCATTATGGAGTAATTCATAGCCGTAAGGGATACATCCTGCCCGCTACGTATACTGACATAATAAATCTTGGTTCAGTAACTCAACCCTTGTATTTTACCGAGAAGTTTGTGGAAGAAGCCTCGATTTACGTTGTTATTTATTACGATGGAAATGGCAAATTGCTCCGAAGGCAGGTATTCGAGGCTGAAGAGTATGATAAAATTTATTGTTCGCGTAACTAAATCGTAAACACAACATCTTCTTTACCGCCATGTTAAATGGTAATTTTGGTGTTTTTAATTTTTAAGATTATGAGAGTATTGTTTTACGGAGTCTTTTCTTTATTGCTGATTACAGGCTATTCACAGCAGGCTGATCGTCCGAAGCTCGTAGTAGGTATAGTGATTGATCAGATGCGTCAGGAATATCTTTACCGGTACTACGATAAGTACGGAGATGACGGATTTAAGCGCCTGGTTAAGGGCGGGTTTATGCTGAGCAACGCGCACTATAATTATGTACCAACCTATACCGGGCCAGGCCATGCATCGGTTTACACCGGAACTACTCCGGCTTATCACGGCATAATCGGTAATACCTGGTATGACAAAACGTTAAAAAAAGTTGTGTACTGCGCCAACGATGAAAACCGCACTCCGGTAGGAAGTGAAACGTCAGCCAATGGAAAAGTTTCACCTCACCGCATGCTCACCACCACCATTACCGATGAACTTAAACTGGCAACACAGAAGCGGAGCAAGGTAATAGCCCTTGCCGACAAAGACCGTGGAGCCGCCTTGCCGGGCGGGCACATGGCCGATGCGGCCTACTGGTACGATGATAAAACCGGTAGGCTCATTTCCAGTTCTTATTATATGAGTAAGCTACCTTCCTGGGTCGAAAAATTTAATGCACGCAAACTTGCGGATAATTACCTTGAAGGTGCCTGGAATACCCTGCTACCTGTTGAAAAATATTTGGAGAGTGGCAGCGACAACAGCCCATACGAAGGTAAATACCGGGGCGAAACGAAAACCACCTTTCCCTACGATTTGAAAACCCTTCGCAAAACCAATGGCAATTATGAATTGCTTCCCTATACTCCTTTTGCAAATGATTACCTTACTGAAGCGGCCATGGCCGCTTTGGAAGGTGAGAAAATGGGTGAAGATGAATGGACCGATTTTCTGTGCCTTTCCTATTCGGCCCCCGATAAGATCGGGCACCAGGTAGGGCCCAATGCCGTGGAATTGCAGGATGTTTACCTGCGGCTGGATAAAAATATTGCCGACCTGCTCAAAAAACTCGATCAGGTTGCCGGCAGTGATAACTACATTGTCTTCCTTACATCCGATCATGGCGTAGCCGATGTGCCCCAGTTTCTTACCGATAACAAAGTGCCTGCCGGATACGTCAATGCCAATAACCTGAATGCAAAATTTGGAACCCTCTTCATGCAGTATTTTCAAAGTAAGAAAGTTATTGAGGCTATTGCTGAAGAACAGATTTACCTGGACCATGAGCTTTTTACCGGTGACCCAAAGTCGGGTGGGGTAGAGCTGATGGTTTCGCTTGAACTGATAAGTAATTTTCTGCTGCAGCAGGAAGGTGTTGCACATGCCTTTACCCGAAATGTTATCCGACAGGGCGATTTTAATGAAGGAGGCATCAAAGGCATGGTTATTCGCGGGTACCATGAAAAGCGCAGTGGTGACATGGTTGTAATTTTAGAACCCGGTTGGCTGGAGCAAGGCCGGGTAACCGGCACCACGCACGGCTCGCCTTACAGTTACGATACGCATGTACCGGTTATCTTTTACGGTAAGGGAATAAAGGCGGGTATGTCTTCGGCATACCACCCGATAACGGATATTGCACCTACGCTTTCGGTGTTACTTAAAATCAAATTCCCCAGCGGATGCACGGGCAACCCCATCCGGGAGATTACCGACCGGTGATCAGATGATACCGATGGTGCTTAGGAGAACAAGTCCGATAACCACAGGACAAACGTACTTGATAAAAAAGATCCAGAGCAGGGCTGGGGTAATGGTGCCGAGTATTTTTTTACCGAAAACAGGTGCTCCGAGGCTGATCTCCTCGGCTAGTTTTTTAGTGTCAATAACCCATCCGGTGTAGAGGCTGGTCATAAAGGCAACAATAACGATAAACAGTTCGCCAAAGAGGGCATCCATAATATCCAGGAAGCCTGTTTTGGTGGTACCTCCAAAGAAAGGAATCTGCATGGTGGTAAACAGTTCGGATGCGCCCCCGGAAAGTGCCGAAGGAATGCCCACAACAAAAGCCAGCACACCCACAGCCCAGGCGGCATGTTTACGCCTCCATTTCTTTTCATCAATCAGGTAGGAGGCCGGTACTTCAATCATCGAAATAGAAGATGTTAAAGCCGCCACGCACAGCAAAAGGAAAAACAATGCACCAACAATGTTGCCACCGGTGGGAAGCGAATTAAACACATCGGGCAGTACCTGAAAAACCAGTGCGGTGCCTTGTGCCGGGTCTTTGCCAAAGGCAAATACAGCCGGAAAGATCATTAGCCCTGCAAGCAAGGCTACCATGGTGTCCATAAAACCGATCCACAACCCGCTGGTTACTATATTTTGATTTTTAGGTAAATACGAGCCGTAGGTGATGAGAATTCCCCAACCAACGGATAACGAAAAGAACGCCTGTCCTAATGCCGATAAAATGACTTTGCCGGTTATTTTACTGAAGTCTGGTGTGAGGTAATATTTTACGCCTTCCATGGCCCCCGGCAAGGTCAAACTGCGGAGCATCACCAAAAACACGAGCACAAAAAGGAGTGGCATTAATATCTTCGAGGCTTTTTCAATACCCCCTGAAATACCTCCTGTTACAATTTTAATGGTAATAAACATGAATAAGGCAAACAGCGGGATAACGTACAGTGGTGTAGCCTGAAAGGTTTGAAAATCTTTAATGAAGTCGGTGAACTCGCTGATGATGTACCCGATAGTCCAGCCGGCAATTACACTATAATAACTCAACACAAAAAAACTTACACAAAGGGCAAGAACTGCTCCTGTTGCCAGCCAGAACTTGTTGGCACCGGTATCGCGAAAAGCGCCAATGGTGTTTTTGCCGGTTAAGCGACCGAGAGCAACTTCATTATAAATAAGCGGCAATCCGATAAGCAAAACACAGAGAATATAAACAAACACAAATGCACCTCCACCATTCTGCCCGGTAACATAGGGGAAGCGCCAGATGTTACCCAACCCCACGGCCGAGCCGGCTGCCGCCATAATAAATCCAAACTTTGAACCCCATTGACCACGATTGCCTGACATAATAGTATTGTTTAAGTATTGGTTTGCTTAGCGGGCGTGAAGATTGGAAAATAATTGAAGAAGTCAAATTAGCTTGTGACAGGTCATCTCCACAGCAGGGATTAAACAGCCGTAGGTTAATTTTACTATGTCAACTGCGTTTTTATAATTGCAAGACCTTCTGCAAACAAATGGGGTGAGTACCCCAATTCTTGTTTTGCTTTTCTTATAGAAAATCCGGTTTTGAGCGGCCGCTTCGCGGGTTGTGTAAATTGAGTGGAATCCGTTGCCTTAATAAGGGATTGGTCGAGTTTGAAAAATTCAGCAGTACGTATGGCGATATCATAAGGTGTCATCAGTTCTTCTCCTGAAATATGAAATATGCCCGTGGCTTTTCTTTTTAAAGCAAGGTAACACCCCAATGCCAGGTCTTCCGCCAATGTGGGTGTACGCCACTGGTCACTAACAACCTGTATGCGTTTGCCTTGTTCAAGATTCTCCTTTACCCACAGCACAATGTTTGATCTGCCCGTGTTGGAAGCAACACCATACACAAGTACCGTTCGGATAATGCACCAGGAAGCTGAATGCCTTTGAATATATTGCTCAGCCAGCAGCTTGCTCAGGCCATAGTAATTTACAGGATCCGGTTGATCCGACTCGGTTAATAATTCCTTCGTACCGTTAAATACGAAGTCGGTTGAGAGGTGTACCAGGTGCGCGCCATGGGTGTTACAGGCGTCTGTAAGATATTGCACTGCCTCGGTATTGATCCGGAAGCAAGCATCCTGATTTTGCTCGCACCAATCAACCTGGGTTGCGGCTGCAGTGTTAATCACTACGTTGGGTTTGGTATGGCTGATAATTTTATTAACCTGACCCGGATCAGTAACATCCAGCAAATGAAATTCAACATTGGGAGGTAATGTATCCGGTAAACTGCGGGCGGTAGCGGTTACGTGCAGGGCAGCGTCTTCAGAAAGCCTTTTTACCAACTTCTGACCGAGGAGGCCGTTTGATCCGGTTATCAGAACGTTCATCAGGTTGCCACGTGGGCAGGGTTGCTACTTCTTGTTTGCCGGATATTTATATCCGTATTGTTTTTCAATCTTTGACTTTGGCATTTCTTCCACAGTAATGATCATGCGCACATCGTTTACCGGACGGTCGCCCGGACTTTTTTCAACGGCTGCAATTTTATCAATTACCTCAAGGCCGCTGATTACTTTGCCGAACACGGTGTACTCACCGTCAAGGTGTGGAGTGCCTCCTACGGTTGTATACGTTTGTTTTTGCTGCTCGGAGAACCGGAAGGGTGCATAGCTTTTCTTAGCCCGGGCAATCAGCGTATCGGCATTTTCGAAGAAGGAACTGAGCCACTCGCCATCTCCCGCGGTTTGTTTTTGAATAACCAGTTCTTTCACTGTTGCAAATTCCGGCATGAAGAGCACTTCGCGCAGTGCCATATTCTTGCGTTGGTAGTTTATACTTTGTTCCTGTTGAATCAGTTCATCTTCGGTGTACCGTTTTCCCTGCACAATATAAAACTGGCTGCCACTGCTGGCCTTGGTGGGGTTTACCTGGTCGCCCATGCGGGCAGCCGAGAGCGCCCCCTTTTCGTGAAACAAGCCGGGCATAAACTCTGCATCAACGGTGTAGCCGGGTCCGCCACTGCCAAGATTTTGTCCCGGGGCAGTTTTTTTTGAGTTTGGATCTCCGCCCTGAATCATAAAATCCTGAATTACCCGGTGAAACAACAGGCTGTCGTAAAACTTTTCTTTTACCAGCTTAATAAAATTTTGCTTGTGCTTTGGGGTTTCATCGTAGAGTATAGCCACCATATTTCCAAAATCAGTTTTAATAGTCACCACATAGTCAGTGGTTTTATTTTGGGCGCATCCGCTCACCATAACAATCAGGGTAAGGAGTATCAGAATAATTCTATTCATAGCATTAGAAGAGATTGGGTGCAAAAATAGGAATTTTCGAAGGATAGGCACAGGGCAACGTGCAGCAGCCATGCATCACTTCGAAATGATTTCTGAAAGTCGGATTGATAAATCGAAGAAAATCATTTTGGCGCTGCCATTCCGCTCCAGGTGGTAGCTGGCATCGTTCATCAGAGTTACTGACTGCTCTATTTTCTTCAAATCCATTACCGTGCTGAACTTTTTAAGGCTTTGCAGGTCTTCATCGCCCAGCCGGTGTAGCGTTTGTGCATCTGCTTTTTCTAACAACGTTTCCCGCATCATGTTGAGGCTATGCTGCAACAGGTTTTTTTGGCTCATCCGGTCCGATTCATGATATTCCTCAGCGAGCGCCAACAGGCTTGCATAGTTTTTTTTGTAGCAGGCACGCATCCAATCAAAAAAAACCTGGGTGTTGCGGTCTTCCTCCGTATCCATCAGGCGAATGGCAAGACCAAGGTCGCCTTCGGCAAGTTGGGCAGTTAGTCTGGCCCGCGTTGGGTCCGCTCCATGTTGAAGCAGGTAGTCAGCTATACGTTTGTCGTCAAGCGGAGGTACGTTAACCCGTTGGGTACGCGAGAGGATGGTGGGCAACAGCTTGTCGGCAGCATAACTAACCAGAATGAAATAGGTATTCGGAGGAGGCTCTTCCAGTATTTTCAGCATGCTGTTGGCGGCAGCCGGGTGCATCAGCTCGGGATACCAGATGATGACAACTTTATATCGGCTTTCGAAAGGTTTAAGCGAAAGTGTTTTAATCATCTCCCGGCTTTCTTCGGCTGAAATGATTGCCTGTTTGTCTTCCCCGCCATACTCGGTGCTCCAGTCGTCCAGCATACCGAAGGGTTGTTCGAGCAGAAACGTTCTCCAGCGTTTTCGTAATTCTGCCTTGAGGTGCTCCCCATCATCCGAACCCTCAATTTCTTTTGATCGCTTCATATTGCCAACAGGAAATATAAAGTGTGTATCGGGGTGAACATACTTGAGACTTTTAACACAGGCTGTACAGGTGCCGCAGGCATCATCGCCTTTTCCTTCGCAATGAAGATACGTGGCGTAGGCAAGGGCAAGTGGCAGGGCAAGCGATCCGGGATTACCGGTAAATAGCTGAGCATGGGCCATATGGTGGTTACGAACACTGTTAATCAACAGCGTTTTTGTTTGCTCATGTCCGGGTACGGATGCGAACTTCATTTCTTCTCCCAGATGCGGTTTACTGCGGTATCATTAAATACATGGTTGAAAATCTCCCGCTCTACTTCATTCAGGTGTTTACCCCTGCGCGCCATCACTTTCTCTGCAGTTTCAAACGCTTTGGCCAGTTGGAAAGTGGTAAACCCGCTGGCACCACCCCAGGTAAAAGAAGGAATGAACGTGCGGGGGAATCCATCGCCAAAAATATTGGCCGAAACGCCAACTACCGTGCCGGTGTTAAACATGGTGTTGATGCCGCATTTGCTGTGGTCGCCCATCATTAAGCCGCAAAACTGTAAACCGGTGTTTACAAAACCTCCTTTCGGGTAGCTCCACAGTTTAACGTTTTCATAGTTATTCTTCAGGTTCGAAGTATTGGTATCGGCACCCAGGTTGCACCACTCGCCAATTACCGAATTACCCAAAAAACCATCGTGGGCTTTGTTGCTATACCCAAAAATCACGGAGTTGCTGATTTCCCCACCAACTTTGGAGAAGGGGCCGATGGTGGAATCGCCCCGCATCTTGCCACCCATGTTTACCTGTGAACCTTCGCACAGTGCAAACGGACCTTTTATCAGTGCGCCTTCATGTACTACTGCATTTTTGCCGAGGTAAATGGGGCCGTCTTCGGCATTCAAAACAGCCGCTCGGATCTGAACGCCTTCTTCAATAAAAATGCCCGGCAGGTTGTACACTTTCGTATGGTGATCGGTTAGCGGCAGGCTTTCCCGGCCCTGGGTGAGTAAGGCAAAATCCTTTCTCAGTTCTTCGGCATTGTGCTGAAAAATTCTCCAGACCTTATCAACAACGGTTACTTCCTTTTGGTACGCCAGGAATTTTATGGTTGACTGCGCAGTTACATCGGGTGAACGGAAGGCCAATACAAGTTCATTATGCTTCAAGCCTTCACCCATAGTTAACTTTCGTACAGCATCCAGCAGGGAAGCATCGGGGCAAACTGCGGCATTGATAACCAGGTTATCGGAAGAGCGGATTAGCGTAAACTTTTTTGACAGGTAACCTTCGGTAAGATAGGAGGCTTTCAGGTTCAACTGGCGCTCCCATTTTTCAGAAAGGGTGAGAATGCCAACCCGAATGGCTGCTATTGGCCGGGTGAAGGTGAAGGGAAGCAAGTCTTTGCGAAGGGCAGGATCATCAAACAGAACAAGATTCATACGGTAAATATATACCACGGTTGCTATAATGCGATGGCCGTATAGCGATGGGTATAAAAAAACCCTGACGGTGACCGTCAGGGTTCATGCATAGAAGAAGAAGTAATTGATTACGATTTCTTTTGGTACTTTTTCTGGAATTTCTCCACACGTCCTGCTGCATCAACAAACAACTTTTTGCCGGTAAAGAACGGGTGCGAAGCAGAACTAACCTCAATTTTTACAAGCGGGTATTCTTTGCCGTCTTCCCACTTGATCTTTTCTTTCGATTTGATGGTAGACCGGGTTAAAAACTTAAAATCGCTTGAGGTATCGTGGAAGACAACTTCCTTGTAGTCTGGGTGAATGTCCTTTTTCATCTCGTTTCGTATCGTTTTTCCTTAAAAGGACTGCAAAGGTAAACGGAAATCATGGAAATTCAAGCCATTTGCCAGCTTTTTTGGGACAACCGAAGAACCTGTGTATTTTGCTCAAATTCGTTTGATTTTTAATGAATGCCCGTTTTCTGATTGCTCTTCTGGCGCCCTTTTCCGTCATCGCGCAAAGCAGTTACGCTCCTTTGAATGAGGTGTATTATCACGGCATTGACCGCTATGAGGTTGTAACCGGCAGGGTATTGCCGCAGGTGTTCACCACGGTAAAACCCTACAGGCGTTCCGACATTGCCGCTTTTATCGATACCGTGGCCGTCATGGGAGGATTTCCTTCACAAGCCGATCTTTTTAACCGTAACTTTTACCGGAATGACAACTGGGAGTGGTCGCGCACCGAAACTGCTGACAGCCGCAAACCCTTTATGAAGCAGTTTTACAAGAAGCAGTCGGATTTCTTCTATGTTGATAACCCGGCTTTCGATCTGCACGTGAGTCCTGTTATTTACACAGGTGTCGGCACAGATTCCCGTTCTGACGACATGCTGTTTACGAACACCCGCGGGGTGGAAGTGCGCGGCATGGTTGACAAGAAGGTGGGATTTTACAGCTATCTTACCGATAACCAGGTCCGGCTTCCGGCCTATGTTACAGACTTTGTAGCAGACTCCGTTAATGATCACCCGGTTCTTCCCCACGAAGGGTTTTGGAAAACATTTAAAGAAGATCAAGGCTATGACTTTCTGCAGGCACGTGGTTACATCACGTTTGAGGCCACCCGGCATATTAATCTGCAGTTTGGTCATGATCGCTTTTTTATCGGCAACGGGTACCGCTCGCTTATTTTTTCTGACTTTTCTCCACCTGCATGGTTTGTAAAAGGCAACGTAAAGGTGTGGAAGCTGAATTACCTGTTCAGCACCTTTCAAATGACAGGCGATGTGCGGGGAGATACCGGTGGACTAAAGTCGGTACGTGGAGGATACCCGCAAAAGTTTACCGCGTTGCATCACCTCAGCATCAACATAGGCAGCACGTTCAATGTCGGTATTTTTGAGTCAGTGGTATTCAATGCCGATGATTCTACGGGTTCCACACCGTTGCGGCTGGACTACCTGAACCCGGTGATTTTTTACCGTGCTATTGAGCAACAGAACGGAAGCAGTGATAATGTATTATTAGGTTTCGATTTTAAATGGAATGTACACCGCGGCATTCAGCTATACGGCCAGTTTATGCTCGATGAGTTTGTGCTTGACCGAATACTCGAGGGCAAGGGCTGGTGGGCCAACAAGTTTGGCATTCAGCTTGGGGCCAAATACATTAATGCATTTGGGATTGCCAACCTTGACTTGCAGGGGGAAACTAACGTGGTACGACCTTATACGTACTCGCACAACACCCAATATGGCAGCTATTCGCACTACCGGCAGTCGCTGGCTCATCCGCTTGGCGCAAATCTTAAAGAGGTTGTTGGGATTGTTCGCTACCAGCCTGTACCCCGGCTTAACCTCGTTGGTAAGTTAGCGCTCACCGTAACAGGCCGCGATTCCAATGGTTTTAATTATGGCGGTGATATGCTTAAAGATAATTCAGCGCGCAATAACGGAGCCGCCAACAAAGATTATGGAAACCATATTGCACAGGGTTTTCAAAACAACATTATGTTCGGTACGCTGTGGGCTTCGTGGATGATGAAGCACAACCTGTTTGTTGACCTTACACTTACCCTGAGGCAAAGCAAAAGCGACCTGGAATTTTATAATAACAACTCAGCAATAACTTCGTTAGCTTTACGCTGGAATATTCCGCAACGGCTGTACGAATTCTGATTCATGAAGATATACTTCCGCATTTTACGGTACGCACCCAATCTTATACCCCGGCTTATCCAGTTTTTTTTATACTCTTTTCTCGGAGTATTGTTCAGCGCATCATACCTGGGACTGATCATGCCCATGCTCGAAGTTTTATTTGCCCAGGAGACAGTCCCAACAGTGCCTTCTTTGCCTGAATCTTCTTTTTCGATAGGGTATGTAACGGGCTTGTTTAAGTATGAATTTGCCCGGGTTATAGCTGAGCAAGGCCGGGTAAAGGCATTGTTATTCGTATGCATACTCATTGTGGCGGCAGTTTTCCTGGCTAATCTGTTCCGGTACTTTGAACGGATGACGGCTTCACGCATTAAGGTGGATATTGTAAAGCGCATGCGTGTTCACTTGTTTCAGAATGTATCAAGGCTTCACATCGGCTACTTCAATCACCAGCGCAAAGGCGACTTAATCTCCCGGTTTACAAACGATATCGGAGAAGTGGAGACGGCAGTGGTTAACAGCCTGAAAAGCGTGTTGAAAGAGCCTATAACAATTATTGTATACTTCATTATTCTTTTTGTTATCTCTGCCAAACTCACGTTGTTTACACTCATCCTGCTGCCGGTTACAGGCGGCATTGTTGCCGAAATCATCAAGCGTCTTCGAAGAAAGGCCCGGCAGAGCCAGGAGGCGATGGGCCGTATTGTAAATATTCTGGATGAGACCTTTAGCGGCATGCGAGTGATTAAAGCTTTTAATGCACGCGATTTCATCATGAAAAAGATTGACGATGAAACGAGCTACCATCGTAAAGTGAACCTTTCTATTTCGAGAAAGAACGAACTATCGTCCCCGTTGTCCGAATTTCTGGGTGTGATTATCGTAGCCATTATCATGTATTACGGAGGTCAGCTGGTGCTGGAAGGCAACGGATTGAAACCGGAAGTGTTTATGGGTTTCCTGGCTTTCTATGCTTCGCTGATTCAGCCGGCCAAAAATTTTTCCAATGGAATTACCTCGCTGCAAAAAGGAACGGTTGCCGCTGAGCGTATTTTTTCTGTGGTTGATCTTGAGCCCGTTATCACCAGCAAGCCCAATGCATTGCCTGCCACTGAATTTAAAGAGGCCATTGAATTTCGCAACGTAGGATTTGCCTATGAAAAAGAATTGGTACTGAAAGATATTTCATTGCGAATTGAAAAAGGGAAAACCATTGCATTAGTGGGCCCATCGGGTGGAGGTAAATCAACCCTGGCCGATCTGATACCTCGCTTCTATGATCCCACAGCGGGTTCTGTTTTGCTGGATGGTGTTGACCTGCGCGAGTACGACCTGGAATCCCTTCGAAAACTCATCGGCATAGTAACCCAGGAGTCTATCCTGTTTAATGATACCATCTTTAACAACATTGCATTTGGGATGCCCGATGTGCAGCAGGAAGATGTGGTGAATGCAGCCAAAGTTGCCAATGCACATGATTTTATTATGGCCACTGAAGCAGGGTACCAGACTTTTATCGGAGAGCGCGGATCCCGGCTTTCTGGCGGACAGCGCCAGCGAATTGCCATTGCCCGGGCTGTACTCAAAAATCCGCCCATCCTTATTTTAGACGAAGCCACCTCAGCACTTGATTCAGAGTCGGAGCGGTTGGTGCAGGATGCCTTAACCAACCTGATGAAAAACAGGACCTCTATTGTAATAGCTCACCGGCTGAGCACCATTCAGCATGCCGATGAAATTATTGTTATCCAGGATGGCCGCATCATGGAACGAGGACGGCATGATGAACTGGTCCGTCAGGGTGGATTGTATAATAAGCTCAGCGAAATTCAAAAGGCCTGAGTGTCTGCTTTTTCCTTTGCACCAAAAAAGTTAAGTTTGCTTCCCAATCACAGGTTTATGATGAAGAAAAACAGGCTTATTTTCTATGCTGTATTTGGCGCGCTCCACTTATTTATTTTTCTGTTCAGTTTGTACATGGATGGACAAAAAGAAAATTTCCAGTTTCTCATCCAGCTGCAGGGCAAAATCTGGATGCTGAAGTATGGCTCACTGCTTTTGCTGATGATGTTCATGACTAATGTTGTTCTTCATTACCGTGATAACCGGAGAAATGCTGCCGAGAAAGACAAGCTTGTAGGTGAACTTAATACGCTAAAAGCGAAGCTCTACGACTTAACGGATGCTTCCAAATCTTCCGCATCGGCCAATCCGAAATAACTATGGATACACGACATATTATTACTACCGAACTGCAGCAGGCGGCAACGGTACTCGATAACTTTTTAAAAGAGCCCACGAACTACCTGCGCATGGATGAGGCTGCCAAGGTAATGGTACAATCGGTAAACAACGGAGGAAAGATTATTGCCTGCGGTAATGGTGGCTCACATTGCGTGGCCATGCATTTTGCCGAAGAACTTACCGGCCGTTACCACGAAAGCCGCACGCCTGTGCCTGCTATTTCTATTTCCGATCCCGGACATATTTCCTGTGTGGGCAATGAATACGGATTTGACTTTATCTTTTCCAGATTCATTGATGCAATAGGCAGTACAAACGATGTACTGCTGGCTGTGAGTACAAGCGGAAATTCTCAAAATGTAGTGCTTGCAGCACAGGCAGCTAAGAAGAAAGGAATGAAAGTGGTGGCGCTTACCGGCAAAAATGGCGGCAAACTGGCGCCCCATGCCGATGTGGAAATTCGTGTACCCCACTTTGGGTATGCCGACCGGATTCACGAAATCCACTATAAAATTGTGCATATCCTCATCCTGCTCATCGAAAAACAAGTATAGGTATGCTGGCCAAAACCTACGGCTGCGCAGTGCATGGGGTTGAGGCACGAAAAATTACCGTAGAGGTACGCGTTGGCCAGGGGTTGCGCTTTCACATGAGCGGCCTGCCTGATACGGCTGTAAAAGAGAGTGAACACCGGGTTGAATCAGCCTTGAAACAATTCGGATTTTTTATGCCCCGCGAAAAAACGGTGGTTAACCTGGCGCCTGCCGATATCCGCAAAGAAGGCGCAGCGTATGATTTACCCATTGCACTTTGCATTCTGCAAGCCTCTGGCCAGATTGATACTGAATTACTCGAGAATGTTGTCATCATGGGTGAACTTGCCCTCGATGGAACGCTTCGACCTATTAAAGGGGTACTCCCCATTGCCCTTCAGGCTCGCAAGGAAGGATTTAAAGGGTTTCTTTTGCCAAAGGACAATGCCCGTGAAGCCGCCATGGTGGATAATTTGGATGTCTTCGGTGTTACTTCACTGAAAGAGGCGGTTGATTTTTTGCAACAACGTGTTTCATTTGAGCCGGTGCGGGTTGACATCAAACAGGTTTTTGCGTCACAACTCAATGAATACGATTCAGATTTCAGCGATGTGCAGGGGCAGGAAAACATCAAGCGAGCTATGGAGATTGCCGCAGCAGGCGGGCATAATATAATTATGATCGGCCCGCCCGGTGCAGGAAAAACGATGCTGGCCAAACGACTGCCCACTATTCTTCCTCCGCTTACCCTGAACGAAGCACTGGAAACCACAAAAATACATTCGGTTGCAGGAAAGGTTGGCCGTGACACGGCACTTATCGCCACACGCCCGTTTCGCTCGCCACACCATACCATTTCGGATGTGGCCCTGGTGGGTGGCGGAGGTAATCCGCAACCGGGCGAAATTTCGCTGGCACACAATGGCGTATTGTTTCTGGATGAACTTCCGGAATTCAAACGCACGGTACTGGAGGTGATGCGTCAACCCATGGAAGACCGAAAGGTTACCATTTCGCGCGCAAAAGTCTCGCTCGACTATCCGGCTAACTTTATGCTGGTAGCCAGCATGAATCCGTGCCCGTGCGGATACTATAACCACCCGGAAAAAGAGTGTGTGTGTGGGCCGGGCGTAGTGCAGCGCTACCTCAGCAAAGTAAGCGGACCGTTATTAGACCGAATTGATCTGCATGTTGAAGTGGTGCCGGTTAGTTTCGATGAAATGACTGCTAACCGGAAAGTAGAAACCAGTATAGAAATCCGCGAGCGGGTGGTTAAAGCAAGGGCTGTTCAATCCAATCGTTTCAATGGTCAGAAAAATATTTACTGCAATGCCATGATGCCCTCCAACATGGTGAAGGAAATCTGCGAAATAGACGAGGCCGGGAAAACATTGCTCAAAACCGCCATGGAACGTTTGGGCCTATCTGCCCGCGCCTACGACCGCATACTGAAAGTGTCGCGCACCATTGCCGATCTTGCCGGATCGGCTGAAATAAAAACCGAGCACCTGGCAGAAGCCATTCAGTACCGGAGCCTTGACCGGGAAGGATGGGCAGGGTAATGGGGGTTTATGATGCTGACCATTTTCAGATGTTACGCTATTGTAAACGTGGCAACTGAAAAAGTTCATCCCAGGCTTCCAAGGCAGGCTTAGGCTCCAGATCCTTATCAACCAAACCCAGAAAAGCAAAAAACCGGATGTTGTCGTTTACTTCGGGCGGAAGTGCAGCTATATCAATATCGGTAAACGCCAGTTGAAAGTATCCGGTAGCATTTGCTGCATTCAGCAACGCATGATGGCGAGCGATGTAGTTGCGTTGTTTTTCAGGTGAACTCGTTATACTATAAGGAGGAATGTCAATGGATGCGGAGGTCCAGCCGCCCTCTGAAACAAACACAGCAATATCTTTTCCTTCAATCAGTTTTGTGTAATAGTTGGAAGGCAGGTTTTCCGGGGAATCCCAGCCTAAATACGGATAGGAGGAAAGTCCGAGTTCTTCCATGAAGGCGAAGTCTGCAAAATCCGGATCAATCCCGCGGAAAGTTCCGCCTCCCAGTTTTCCCCACGCATAATCAACCTGCACACTGATGCCGAGTTTAACGGAGGGATCCCGTGCGTTTATTTCAGCGGCAGCGTCATTGGCGGCTTGCTTTACTCCATTATAAACAGTGGCTGGGGCGGCATCGCGGATGAGGTTGGTTTCGAGGGCAAGACCCAGGTGTTCCGGATTGAGTACACTATCCATCACCACAACAAACCGTTTGTAGAGGCTCTGGATTTCGGGCTCGGCAATACTTCTTCCGGCCGCCACTAGTTCAGCGGCATCCGATGAGCGATCGAGACCATTTTGAGGGTCGATGTAAACCCACAACTCAAAACCCTTGCTTCGGTAATAATCAACCAGCCCTTTATAGTTGTCAACCACATAGGTTACCGGATTATACCCGGCCAGCAGTTCTTCCCAGGGCGGTTCGGTGGTGATCATGGCGGCATCGGCCCGTTCAGACCAAAGCATTAACGATTGAATGAACAAATCAAAATCATCAAAGCGGGGTGCTGAGTTTTGAAACCCCATTTTGTAGGAGCGATGGCGGTGTGCCTCATTGTCGGTGCAAGAAGCAGCCAACAGCAGTACACCCAGTAGCGCGATTAACTTTTTCATAAACGAAATATATAAAACTATTCTTTGGCAGAACGCTGTCTCCGGGCCTCGAACACCACAACCGCTGCCGATGTGGATACGTTCATCGAATCAATTTTTCCGTGCATGGGGATGATGATGTTGGCACTGGAGTTTTTTACCCACAGTTCGGAAAGCCCGGTTGCTTCGGTACCCATTACGATGGCGCAGGGCATGTTGAAATTAACTTCGGTGTAAGGTTTGGATGCACCCAGGTACGTACAGTAAATGGCCACGTTGTTTTTCTTAAGCCATGCGATGGTCTCCATGCTGGTACTGCTGGCCAGTTGTTTTGTGAAAACGCATCCAAGGCTTGAGCGGATAACATTCGGATTGTAGAAATCCGTTTGCGGATCACAACTGATCACGGCATCCACTCCGGCTGCATCGGCTGTGCGCAAAATAGCGCCCATGTTACCGGGTTTTTCTACGGCTTCGAGCACAAGCACAAGTGGATTTTCCGATAGTTTCACTTGCTCAAGGCCATGCAGTTTCATTTCGGCCACAGCTATCACACCACCTGAGTTTTCGCGCACGGCAATTTTTTCAAATACCGGCCTGGTAACACGGGCCAGGAATTTATCCGCCAGGCCCAGTGCCCGAAGTTCGTTTAGTGAAATAAGGTCTTCACAGAAAAACAGGTTGCCTATTTTGTAGCCGGCCTGGAGGGCAAGCGCAATTTCCTTTTTACCTTCAATGGTAAACAACTGCTGTTTTCTACGCTCCCGTGGTTTTTCCAACGAAAGCAATCCTTTTATTTTCGGATTGTGGATGCTTGAAATAAGGTCGCCCGATTTCATCCGGCTAAAGTTTTTAACTTTCGGAAAGTTGCTAAATAAACCCGAGACCGTAAACGGTGAACGCCACACTCCTCCATCCATCTAACTGGACCGACTACGAACTGATTGACTCAGGCGATGGCGAAAAGCTTGAACGATTTGGTCAATACACCCTCATCCGGCCCGAACCACAGGCTATTTGGAGTAAAGTGTTGCCGGAGAAGGAGTGGAGTACACTGGCCCACGCCCGTTTTAGTCGGGAGCAGAAAGATCGCTTTCGGTTTACCGATGAGGTGAAAGGCGGGTGGAAGAAAAGCAAGCCCATGCCCGAAAGCTGGCAGGTTCAATACGCATATAAGCAACTCAAACTTACCCTGCGCCTGGCATTAACCGGGTTTGGGCATGTTGGGGTTTTCCCTGAACAAGGATCAAACTGGAATTTTATTTTTGATACCCTCACCCAATGGCCTTTACCGAAGACTCGTGTACTTAACCTGTTTGCCTATACCGGTGCCGCATCGGTGGTAGCCCGCACCGCAGGCGCAGAAGTTACACATGTTGATGCATCGCGCCCCGGCTTAAACTGGGCTAACCAGAATATGCAATTGAATAATCAACGTGACATTCGCTGGGTGTATGAAGATGCCTTTAAGTTTGTAAGGCGCGAAGTAAAACGGGGCAATAAATACCACGGCATTATTATGGACCCGCCACCGTATGGCCGCGGGCCGGAAGGTGAGAAATGGACGCTGCAGGAACAACTCCATGAACTGGTGCGCTTAAGCAGTGAATTGCTGGAAAAGAAAAATTGCTTCTTCATTCTTAACATGTATGCGGTGGGCCTGTCTTCGCTGGTAGGATTAAACGTTGCCAAAACACATTTCGAAAGCGCTGCATTTGAGTGGGGCGAGTTTTATTTGAAATCCAAACACAACCGCGATCTCCCGATGGGAACCTTCGTGCGTTTTGCAGGTTGAGTACCCACAATCCTTTTATGCAATGATCGTGAACCTTGAAGCTTATTGGTTATCTTTGCGCCCTTAACCAGGTACGAACTAACTTTTTAAGCGGATTTCAAGGATTTATGGACGTAAACAAAATCAGGAACATTGCCATTATTGCCCACGTTGACCACGGCAAAACAACGCTGGTGGATAAAATGCTTCATGCCGGCCATCTTTTTAAAGACCACGAAAATCCGGGCGAGCTTATCATGGACAGCAACGAACTGGAGCGCGAACGGGGCATTACCATTCTGGCAAAAAATGTTTCGGTTCGGTATAAAGAGTATAAAATCAACATCATTGATACCCCCGGCCACAGCGATTTCGGAGGTGAAGTGGAGCGTGTACTCAACATGGCCGATGGCTGCCTGTTGCTGGTGGATGCCTTTGAAGGCCCCATGCCCCAAACCCGTTTCGTTCTTCAAAAAGCACTGCAACTTGGCTTAAAGCCTATTGTGGTGATCAACAAGGTGGACAAAAAGAACTGTACACCCGATGAAGTGCACGAACAGGTATTTGACCTGATGTTTGCCCTTGATGCCACCGAAGACCAGCTTGATTTCCCTACCTACTACGGCTCGGCAAAGCAAGGCTGGATGAGTACCGACTGGAAAATGCCAACAACCGATATTACCCCGCTGCTCGAGGGCATTATAAAATATATTCCAGCGCCTAAAGTGGAGGAAGGAACAACCCAGTCGCTTATTACCTCATTAGAATATTCCTCCTACATCGGGCGGGTGGCTATTGGCCGCATGCACCGCGGTGTGTTAAAGAGCGGCCAGCCTGTGGCCCTGGTAAAACGCGATAGCAAAGCCGTAGTGAAAACACGCATTAAAGATTTGTACGTGTTTGAAGGATTTGAAAAACAAAAGGTGGAGGAAGTAAAGTCAGGCGAGATATGCGCCATGGTAGGCCTGGAAGGTTTTGAGATTGGCGATACCGTGGCCGACCCTGAAAAGCCCGAGGCCATGAAGTCCATAGCCATTGATGAGCCAACCATGAGCATGCTTTTTACCATTAACAACTCACCTTTCTATGGAAAGGAGGGGAAATTTGTTACCTCACGTCACATCAAAGAGCGCCTCGACCGCGAACTGGAAAAAAACCTGGCGCTGCGTGTAGGTGACTCCGGTTCAGCCGACAGTTTTATTGTTTACGGACGTGGCGTACTGCATTTGTCGGTACTTATCGAAACCATGAGGCGCGAAGGCTATGAACTTCAGATAGGGCAGCCCCAGGTAATTTTTAAAGAGATTAACGGAGTAAAGTGCGAGCCGGTGGAAGAACTTACCATCGATTTGCCCGAAGGCGATGCCGGTAAAGCCATCGAGGCAGTTTCCATCCGCAAGGGCGAAATGACCAACATGGAACCTAAGGGTGACCGGATGATTCTCAAGTTTATAATTCCTTCACGCGGCATCATCGGGTTGCGCAATTACCTGCTCAACGTAACGGCCGGTGAGGCCGTTGTCACGCATCGCTATAAGGAATACCAACCCTATAAGGGCGAAATACCCGGCCGGATTAATGGATCATTGATTGTTATGGAAGAAGGCGAAGCCATACCCTACAGTTTGCATAACCTGCAGGACCGCGGCAAGTTTTTTATTGAGCCGGGCGAACCTGTGTACGAGGGCCAGGTAATAGGCGAACACAGCCGCGCAGGCGATTTAGTGGTAAATGTTACCAAAACAAAAAAGCTTACCAACATCAGGGCTTCCGGCTCGGACGAAAAAATGAAAATTGCCCCGGCTATAAAATTTTCACTGGAAGAAGCACTCGAATACATCCAATCGGATGAGTATGTGGAAGTAACTCCAAAGTCAATACGCTTGCGAAAAATCTTTTTGAAAGAACACGACCGGAAGCGTGAGCGGAATAAAGGATAATGGTACGGGTAATCACTTTATTACTGTTACTGTGTGTGGGCCTCGCCACACCGGGGTTTACACAGCATAAATGGACGGCTCTTGAAACAGAAGCAGACACGCTTCTGAATAAACAGGAATTTAGCGCGGCCGTTGCGAAGTACAGCCGGGTTATCGCCCAACAGGTAAAAGCAAAATATTCCGGACCGGCATTAACCCGTTATAAACGGGCGGTTTGCTTTTACTATCTCCAGGCATTCAGCAAGGCAATTGCCGATCTGGATATTGTGATTCCGGCTAATCCAAATTTCTACGAAGCCCGTCTGCTACGCGCATTTATTTACCGCGAACTGGGTGAAGATGAAAAACAACTTGAGGATATCAATACCATTTTAGCGGTTGATCCCTGGAACCTTAATTTATTAAGGTGGCGCGCGGGAATATGGATGGAAGCAGGTGAGTACGAACGTGCACAGCTCGATTTGCTAAAGGTTAAAGAAGTGCAAACCGATGAAGAAATTGAGTTATACCTGGGCCTTAGCTGGTATTACCTCGATAACCCCGATGAGGCCCTGAACCATTTTAATACGGCTATTGAGTTAAACGGAGGGTATGCACCGGCCTATCAGTATGCCGGTATTCTGTGCATTGAGCAGGATGCCTATGCCCTTGCCCTCAGCTATATTGACCTGGCCCTGCGCCTGGAACCGGCCAATACCCAGTTACTCTTTTACAAAGGTATAGCCCTGGTAGAAACCGGTAAAACCGATGAAGGCTGCCGCTTGCTGAATAAAGCGTTTTATGCCGGAGTTGACGATGCGGCCGGCTACCTGATGGAATTTTGCTACAAGGTTGACGATTAACGGATTGTAATTATTCGCCTGCATAGCGTTTGGCGGGCGTAATTGCCCTGCTATTTTTGCACATGCCCGACCAGGTACTTATTCTTGATTTCGGCTCCCAATACACACAGTTGATTGCCCGCAGGGTGAGGGAGTTGAACGTGTATTGTGAAATCCACCCGTTTAATAAGATTCCCCCAATAACCGGCCAGGTTAAAGGGATTATCCTCTCGGGTAGTCCGTGCTCCGTGCGGGATGCCGGTTCGCCCGATGTTGACCTTAATCTCTTCAGCCATTTGCCCGTACTTGGCGTTTGCTATGGCGCACAATTAATCGCGCACAAACACAACGGCACGGTAATGCCTTCGCATTCCCGCGAATACGGACGTGCCCGGTTAACCACGGTTGACCACCACAGCGATTTGCTGAAAGAAATTTCACTCGATACGCAGGTGTGGATGTCGCATGCCGATACCATTGCCCAGGTACCTGCCCATTTTCAGGTTATCGCCAGCACCCCCTCTGTTAAAATAGCCGCTTATCAGGTAACCGGAAAAAAGATGTACGGCATTCAGTTCCATCCGGAAGTTACCCATACTACCGAAGGCAAAAACCTGCTGCGCAACTTCGTGGTGCACATCTGCGGCTGTGCGCAAGACTGGACCCCCGATCAGTTTGCAGAAACAACCGTTACAGAACTAAAGAGAAAATTAGGAGGCGACCGCGTGGTCATGGCCCTTTCCGGAGGCGTTGACTCCACCGTTGCGGCCACATTAATCCATCGCGCCATCGGCAAAAACCTGCATTGCATTTTTGTGGATAACGGACTTTTACGGAAAGATGAGTTCAGCCAGGTATTGAAATCGTATGAAGGCATGGGCCTCAACATAAAAGGGGTTGATGCCCGGCAAAGATTTTACTCTGCATTAAAAGGATTGAGTGATCCGGAAGCCAAACGCAAAGCCATTGGCAAAACCTTTATTGATGTGTTTGATGAGGAGGCACATGCCATACAAGATGTGCAGTGGCTGGGTCAGGGAACCATCTATCCCGATGTGATTGAATCCGTATCGGTAAAAGGCCCTTCGGCTACCATTAAATCACACCACAACGTAGGCGGTTTACCCGAAACCATGAAATTGAAAGTGGTGGAGCCGTTAAATACATTATTTAAAGATGAAGTGCGGCTGGTAGGCAAAACCCTGGGTATTGATCCGGCCATCCTCGGCAGGCATCCGTTTCCGGGTCCAGGGCTTGGTATTCGCATCCTGGGCGAAATAACCGAAGCGAAAGTGAAGATACTGCAGGAAGTGGATGCCATTTTTATTCAGGCCTTGAAGCAGCACGGCTTATATGATTCGGTATGGCAGGCAGGTGCGGTACTGCTGCCGGTGCAGTCGGTAGGGGTAATGGGTGATGAGCGCACGTACGAGCAGGTAGTTGCTCTGCGTGCGGTTTCGAGCACCGATGGCATGACGGCCGACTGGGTACATCTGCCGTCTACTTTTCTGGCCGATGTTTCCAGCGATATCATTAACCGGGTTAAAGGCGTGAACCGGGTGGTGTACGACATCAGTTCAAAACCTCCGGCAACCATTGAGTGGGAGTAAACGCAGCATTATGGCACAGCGCATGGTACTTTTCTTTTGCATCACGTGGCTGGTAGCGGCTATAAATGCCCCCGCGCAGGTAAACTACCAGCAGCAGTACGCCAGCGCCAAGGCGTTGTTTAAAGAAGGCAGGTACAACCTGGCCATGGAGTCGTTTAAGCCGCTGATTCAATACGATGCCAACAATCCATTTGTGGAATATGCCTCATTTTTTTATGCCCTCAGCGCTTATTACCAGAACTACCGCTCGGTGGCTAAGGATATGCTCCTTCAGATTAAAACCCTTTATCCCAACTGGGACCAACTCGATGAGGTAAACCTGTGGCTGGCAAAAATCCATGTCGATGCGAATGAATACTTCCAGGCCCTCCAGGTGTTGACACAAATCAAAAATGGAAAACTGACAAGGGAAACTACAGCCCTCAGGCAAAGTGCGGTTGCATCGGTAACCGATGCGGAGGCATTGAAGCAGATGTATGAAAAATACCCTAGCGATGAGGTAATTGCAGATCGCCTTGCGCGGGTAATTGCAAAATCAACCCTGCCGGAAGACAAAGCCCTGTTGGATAAACTCATTGCAAAATTCAAACTGAAGAAATCAGATTTTATTGATGAACTACCCCCCACTGTCTTTAAAGACGTTTACAGCATTTCTGTACTTTTTCCGTTTATGGCATCCACGCTGGAGCCCACACCTCTTCGCAAACGCAACCAGTTTGTGCTTGATTTGTATGAAGGGATGAAACTGGCTGTGGATACCTTGGCAAAACAGGGAGTTAAAATCAGCCTGCGGGTTTACGACACCGAGCGCAACCCGGAAAAAATTAAAGCGCTGTTACAGCTGGAGGAAATCAGGAACACCGACCTGATTGTGGGGCCCCTGTTCCAGGAAGAAAATAAACTCATTCAGGACTTTTCGCGCACCTACCGTATTAATCTGTTCAACCCGGTTTCGAATAACTTCGATTTGGTAAAAGACAATCCCTACGGCTATTTATTCCAGCCATCCCTCGAATCGCTGGGCTCCAACTCGGCCGAATTTCTGGATGCGTACAAGCGCAATAAAAAGTGCATGGTGTTTTTTGGCGAGACCAGGCGCGACTCGGTACTGGCCATGAGTTTTCTGAAGCGGGCCGCAAACACGCAACTCAACATCATGCAGATAGAGCGCGTTAGCCGGGCGGAATCCGGCAAGATTATGACCATCCTGGCTACCCCTACCGAGTTTGATGAATTTAAATACCCCAAGCAGTTCAGTTTACCCAAAGACAGCCTCGGTTGTATTTTTGTCGCTTCGGATGACCCGTTGATTTACACCAAAGTGATCAGTAGCGTTGAAACAAGGAAAGATTCGGTAACCATTTTAGGTTCGGAGGTATGGCTTGACCAGACAGCGGTTGATTTTGAGAAATACCAGCAGCTTGGCATTGTATTGTACGCCTCTAATTTTACCGCGCAAAACAATGTACACTACCAGGCCTTTCAGCGGAAATTTATTCGTACACACGGAAGAGTATCCACCACCAGTCCGTATTCTGATTACGCCAAGCTGGGATACGATTTTATGCTGTTTGCCGGAAATGCACTGAAGCAACATGGCGTGTACTTCCAGGATGTACTCAACCGGCAGAAGGTTAACGGCTACCTTACCGAAGGTTACGACTTCCGGAATGCCCGCGATAACCAGTTGGTACCGTTTGTACAATTCAAGGCAGGTAGGCTAACGTTGATTGATAAAAGATAAACAAAGTGCCCATGAAGTTCTTCAGACATTGGAACGCTGCACTTCGGAACTCACTCGCTTTAGCCGGCTGCGGTTTAATCGGTATTGCTTCGGTAACCCTGGCAGGCCGATTCATCCGTTTAGGATATGAAGAGTCAATGATGTATCAAAACCTGGTTAGTGGTTGCAAACTGGGGATAGCCAACAGCCAACTTCACTACCATCGGGTGGCGGCAGGTGATCATTCCGTTGATTTTGCAGAGGAAGTGATTGCACCGCTGAATAATGCGCAAGGCAGGCTGGAAACCGCCTATGCGGGAGGATATGCTGGCAAAGACTACTTTCCGAAACCCGATGAGGACATGCAGGTATTACTGAAAACCGTTCTCTATGATGTTCAGGAGGCATTAAACCTCATCCGTTACCAAAAGCAAACAGGAACATTTGCAAAAGCAACAGCTGATGATGCATTTGAAAAAGCTTCCCGGTCATTGGATAAATTATCCGCGCACCTCGAAACCCGTGCCATGACCCACCGGCAGAACGTACAACGTACTTCGGCCATTACTCTTTTTGGGTTGATTAGTGCCGGTGTACTTGGTGTGGTGTGGTATTTCCGGTTTTACCGGAGCAGGGAAAAGAGTATTCACTCCGCAAACAAAAAACTTAGCGAGGAAACCAGGCGTGTAGAAACCCTCTCCCGGTTTATTGAAGCTATTGCTAATGCTGATTATTCCATTGCCCT
>JBKBOE010000013.1:0-48738 GCA_046294915.1 Cyclobacteriaceae bacterium
ATACGGTAGTTGCATCCAGGTGAGCGAAGGTGGTAGCCGGAGCGGGGTCGGTTAAGTCATCGGCAGGTACATAAACGGCCTGTACTGAAGTAATGGATCCGTTCTTGGTGGAGGTAATGCGTTCCTGCATGGTACCCATTTCGGTAGCCAGCGTGGGCTGGTATCCTACGGCCGAAGGCATGCGGCCAAGCAGGGCCGACACTTCCGAGCCGGCCTGTGTAAACCGGAAAATGTTATCAATAAAGAAAAGGATGTCGCGGCCTTTTCCTTTTCCATCGCCATCGCGGAAATATTCGGCAATGGTCAATCCGGAAAGGGCCACACGTGCACGCGCTCCGGGGGGTTCGTTCATTTGACCGAATACAAAGGTTGCTTTAGAGTCTTTCAGCGAATCTTCCGAAACTTTGGAAAGATCCCAGCCTCCGGCATGCAGCGACTTGATGAATTCGGGACCGTAGTTTACAATGCCGGCTTCAATCATTTCCCTGAGCAGGTCGTTTCCTTCGCGGGTGCGTTCGCCAACACCGGCAAACACAGAAAGGCCGGAGTATGCTTTGGCGATGTTGTTGATTAATTCCTGAATCAATACGGTTTTGCCTACACCGGCACCACCAAATAATCCGATCTTACCGCCTTTGGCATACGGTTCAATCAGGTCAATTACCTTGATACCGGTAAACAATACTTCAGCCGAAGTAGACAAATCTTCATAGGCGGGAGCCGACCGGTGAATGGGCATCTTTTGCGTGCCTTTAGGTTGTTTGATTCCATCAATGGCCTCGCCCACCACGTTGAACAGGCGGCCTTTAATGTCATCACCTATGGGCATTTTAATGGGCATGCCGGTATCCACCACTTTCATGCCGCGCACTAACCCTTCGGTACCGTCCATGGCGATGGTCCGAACACGGTCTTCGCCCAGGTGCTGCTGGCACTCCAGCACAATGCGGGTGCCGTCTGGTTTTGTTACTTCGAGGGAATCCAGAATGTTAGGAATTTTAGAGCCCGGTTCATCGAAGGCCACGTCAACCACGGGGCCGATAACCTGGGTAACCTTACCGATATTTGCCATTGATTTTTTGTTTTTAGAACGGGTGTATTTGCTGCCTTAACTGGCAGTCCTGCCTCTGGCAGGCGAGCGCAAAAGTAGCAGGATTAGCCTTTAATGCCAACAGCTTGCGGCTGATAATTGTCACTTCACATGAGCGATTTGCCGTGAGGCGGTATTCAATGCAATGCGAAATGTTGTGCCTTGATTTTCATCGGATGACTTAACGAAAATTCGGCCGTTGTGGTAGTTTTCAATAATTCGTTTGGCCAGTGCCAGGCCCAGCCCCCAGCCGCGTTTCTTGGTGGTAAAGCCCGGTTTAAAGACCATAGCCAGGTTTGATCTGGCAATGCCTTTACCCGTATCGGAAACGTCAATGTATACTTTGCTTTCGCTTCCTCTTAAAATTTTAATGGCAATGGTGCCACTGGTACCGATGGCATCCACGGCATTTTTGCAAAGATTTTCCAGCACCCATTCAAATAAGGGGGCGTGTACGTTGGCCAGAATGTTTTCAGCAAGTGTGAATACCTCAATGTGTATTTTTGAAGATACACGGGGCCTGAGGTAATTCACTACATTGTTTACCAGGTTAACCACATTTTCGGGTTTTAATACCGGCACGGAGCCAATACTGGAGAAGCGCTCGGTTACTACAGTGAGTTTGCGGATGTCTTTCTCTAGTTCATCAATAATTTCTTTGTTTTGAAGATGAGGATCATCGCGCAATACTTCTGCCCAGGCCATGAGCGATGACAGCGGTGTGCCCAACTGATGAGCTGTTTCTTTAGCCAGGCCAACCCACACCTGATTTTGTTCTGCCACTTTGGAGTAGTTAAATGCCATGTAGGAAATGAAGGCAAAAATGGCAATCACCGAAAGTTGGATGTAGGGGTAATAGATCAGTTGGGTTAACAGGAAAGAATTTTTGTAATATACATACCCATACTCCTCTACATCACCATTCTCATTTTTGTAGGTCATTTGAATCGGCTCGTACCGACCTTTCATTTCCTGCAGGGCTTCCTCAAGTGCTTTCTTTTTTCGTTCAGGAGTCCAGTCATTACGGATATCAATATTCCGGTATTGGTAATCACCGTCTCGGGTAATCCAGATGGTTGGGATGGAGTTGTTCTTGAAAATAATTTCATCTGTAACAAACAAGATATTTTCGCTCGATTGTTCATTGAGTGCGTATTCCAACGCTTTGGCAAAAAGCTCAACCTGTTGGCGTTCACGCAGTTTCAGTTGGTCTATCAGCACATCGGTATAGTAAATGGAGCCGATGCTGATGAGGATGGAGGCTCCCAGCACAAACCATTTCAGACTGGTGTTGCCGCTGTACGATTCAGTACGATTCATTGATCAGATAAAGCACCGATCAAAATAGAGAAAAAAAGTGAATTCAGCCTTCGACAGGCTTCCGCACCGCAGGTTTAACAGGGATGGTAACTGCGTGATCAGCCCTTCATCAGGAACCACTTGGCCAGTACCTTGTAGTTGACCTTGGTGCCCGACATAAGAATGCCTACCCGGTAGATGCGTCCGGCTACCCAGGTAGTTAGTAAAAAGCCTCCAACCAGCAGCACCATAGAAAGCGCCAACTGCCAATCAGGCACGCCAAAGGCAATACGACCGACCATGGCTACCGGTGAAGTAAATGGTATGACGGATAACCAGAAGCTGATGGTACCGTGCGGATCGCGCAAAATGAAAAAGAAGAGCCCCATGTAGCCGATAAGCAAGGGCAGGGTAATCGGAAATTGAAACTGCTGCGATTCCTGAATGGAATCAACGGCTGAACCCACCGCTGCAAACAAGGCTCCGTAAAGCAGGTAACCTCCAAGAAAATAGAAAACAAATACGGCCGCAATCTTAGCAAACGGGAGTTGGTTTGCCTGTGAAAAAAAGTCCATGATCTTTGAATTCTGCGACTCCATGGCTTCTTTGGCTTCTTCATTGTCAATTTGTTGCGACACTTGTTCCATCATTTGTTGCTGCGGCATTTTCATTCCAAACAAAGCGAATACGCCTGATGACAACACCGTGATGAGCACAATCCAAATGGTGAACTGCAACAACCCAACTGAGGCGATGCCAATGATTTTTCCCATCATCAACTGAAAGGGCTTTACCGATGAAACGATTACCTCTACAATCTTTGAGGTTTTTTCATCAATTACCCCTTGCATAATCTGGATGCCGTAAACCAGAACAAAAATGTAAATCATAATGCCAAGGATGAATCCTGCACCATACAAAATGCCCGAGTTGCTGGATTTCTCCTCGCCCGTTTCAGAGATGCTGAATTGCTTCAGGCTGATGTTAGTCTTCAGGCTTTTCAATACTTCTTTGCTGATGTTGAACGCTTCTAGTTTGAGGTCGTGAAGACGATCCTCAATCATGCTTTCGAGTCGATCGAGTTTTTCAATGCTGGGGTTTTCTCTGGTGTAGAGTACAAATCCTTCGGGTTTATCCAGGTTGAAGTTGGGCACGTAGAGCAATGCAAAATTTGTTGTTTGCTGGTAGGCCTTCTTTGCTTCTTCCAACGGAAGGGTAAGGTATACAAAGGTAAATCGCCTGGAGTCTTCAAAGCGCATCCGTCCGCTCTCATCAACCACCTGTACGGTATCTGCTTTAGCCGATTCAGCCTCTTTGATCATGAGGGTAACCAGTATGGCAAGGATAGCCGGAAAAATAAGCGGCACCAGTATGGTGGTGATTAAAAAGGATTTTTTCTGAACCCGGTTCAGGAATTCGCGCTGGATGATGAGTAAAACTTTTTTCATAGGGCTGATCGGGTTAAACTTCCTGGAGGTGTTTTTTCAGTGCTTCATCGCCTTCGCCTTTTACCAGGCTGATGAAAATATCAGCCATGGTGGGTAGTTTTTCTTCAAACCGGTGCACTTCGGTAAGGTCAACCAGTTCGCGGATAAGCTGGTTTCCTTTTATTCCGCTGGTGGCGCGGATGGTGGATTGGATGTAGTTTTCGCTGATGGGTTTTTGTTGAATAATCTGGTATCTGTCCTGGCTGAGTTGAAAGGGGTTGTTGTTGTGCTCTACGATAAAGGTGTTCGACCGGAACTGTTCTTTTACATCCTTCTTGGAGCCTTCCAGTATTTTTTTTGATTGGTTAATCAGAGCGATATGATCACACAATGACTCTACCGTTTCCATACGGTGTGTGGAGAAAATTATTGTACTTCCTTTTTCCCGGAGTTCTAAAATGTTTTCGGTGATTAGCTGCGCGTTTACCGGATCAAACCCCGAAAAAGGTTCATCCAGGATAATCAGCCGGGGTTCGTGCAAAACAGTGCTAATAAATTGCACCTTTTGTGCCATGCCCTTGGAGAGGTCCTCTACTTTCTTCTGCCACCAGTCTTTTATTTCAAATTTTTCCAGCCAGAATTTGATCCGCTTCAGAGCTTCGCTGCGGCTTAACCCTTTTAGTTGCGCCAGGTAAAGCAATTGCTCGCCTACTTTAAGTTTCTTGTACAGGCCGCGTTCTTCGGGCAGGTAACCGATTATGGAGATGTGCTTTTCGTTGAGCACCTCTCCAAAAATCCGGATCTCACCGCCATCACTATTGATAATCTGATTGATAATGCGGATGAAGGTGGTTTTGCCCGCACCGTTTGGGCCCAGCAAGCCGTAAATGCTTTTTTCCGGAATGGTTAGAGACACCTCATCCAGGGCAAGATGTGTTGCATACCTCTTGGTAACGTTTTTTGCAGTCAGGGCTTCCACAACGTTATTTTTTACACGGGATTAGTGTCGAAAAATAAGTGTGAATTACGAGGAATTGTAAGATGAGCGGGTTTTAGTTCTTTTTTTCCTTAAAAATGATGTTGCCCATGGAAACATCCAGGTCGAACAGAAGGGCATTAGAGGCATCTTTCGAATAGGCGTCATTGGCAAATGCGCCCTCACCGATTTTCTTCAGGTTGCGGCCCATCTTCACGCTGCAGAGCCAGGAGTCTTTAATTTTAACATGAACAGGGGTTTCATCATCGGGCAATAAAATAGTCAGGTTTCCTGCCGCTACGCTGCCGCGGATGGTATTGGTGGTGGCGGGTTTTGCACTCAGGTCAAGCATAACATTGCCAAAGCCCACATCGGCAACCACATGACTGGTACGGGTCAGGTTAAGATCACGCACATTAACACTGCCCAGGTCAACTTTAATGTAAAACGTGTCCATTGCCACCCTGTTTTCCAGGCCGGTAGGATAACCTACGTTTACGTTGGCACTGGCCGATGTAATACGAAGATTTTTTATAGCCATGCCCGATAAATCGATGGTAGAATTCCCGATGCCGTAATTCAATTCCAGCGAATAAGGTTTTTCATCGGTAAGGTAAATTTTCCAGAATTTATCGCCAGCTGGCTTTTCTGAGCCGAATACTTTAGACGAGATGGTTTGACTGAGACCGGTTGAGGAGTTTTCCTCTACAGCCACCAGTACATCGCAGATTTTGCCTTTTACTTCCTTTATAAATTGATGGTTATACGAGTCTGGCTCCTGGTTGCTGAACATGGCGAGGATGTCGGAACCTTCGCTGGGTTTGATAAAGCAATTTCCGCTATTGGCCTTGAGCCGGAGGTGTATCGTTTCGCAGGCCGGATTGTCCTCAACGGAAAATTGCTTTTTAATCTGACCGTAGGCAAAGCCGGCAAGTACAACCCCTGATAATGTAAGCCCCAGAATTCTCTGCATGACAACTAATTACGCAATCCTTCTCAACAGGTTGCCCCGTGTAAGAAAATCGCTTAAAACGGTGAAAATTAATACCCGTCAGAGGAGGTTAACGGGGATAATGGGCTAAGGTTTAGGGCATTATTGGAAAAATTCCTTCATCCGTTCAAAGAATGATTTATCCCCTGCCTCCGGTTTTGGCTCGAAATTGGGCGAATTTCGCATACTTTCAAGCTTGGTGCGCTCTTCGGGGGTCAGTTTCCGGGGGGTCCATACATTGACATAAATCAGTTGATCTCCGGTTCCGTAGCCATTTATATCATGGAGACCCTTACCCCGCAGACGCAATATTTTACCGCTTTGGGTGCCCGGATCAATTTTAATCTTCACTTTTCCTGAGATGGTGGGAACTTCCACGGTAGTGCCCAGGGCGGCATCAATAAAGCTGATGTGCAGGTCGTAAATAATGTTGTTGCCATCGCGTTTCAGGCGTGGATCCTCCTGCTCTTCAATCAGAATAAGAAGGTCTCCTGCTACTCCGCCACCAGGTGCTTCATTGCCTTTGCCAGACATGGATAGTTGCATACCATCACTCACACCGGCTGGTATTTTTATGGTGATGATTTCCTCTTTATGCACCAGCCCTGAACTGTCAACCCCGGGAGGACGCTTATCAATGAGTTGGCCATTGCCATCGCATTGCGGGCAGGTAGTGGTGGATACCATCTGGCCCAGCATGGTGTTGACTACTTTGCGAACCTGCCCGCTGCCCTGGCAGGTGGTGCAGGTTTTATAGGAAACACCTTCAGCACGAACAAGGCGGTTAACTTTTATTTTCTTTTCAACACCATTGGCTATTTCATCCAGGGTAAGTTTTAGTTTAATGCGCAGGTTTGACCCTTTGCGTTGCCGTCTTCGGGTGCCGCCCCCACCGCCAAAGAAGGAGTCAAACGGATTGTGTCCTCCGAAAATGTCGCCAAACTGGCTGAAGATGTCCTCCATGTCCATGTGGTGACCGCCACCGAACCCACCATTACCGCGCGCATGGCCGAAGCGATCGTATTGGGCGCGTTTGTTTTCATCGCTTAATACTTCGTAGGCCTCGGCTGCTTCTTTGAATTTTTCTTCAGCCTCTTTGTTGCCGGGGTTTTTATCGGGGTGGTATTGTATGGCCACCTTGCGGTAGGCTTTTTTAATTTCTTCTGCAGTAGCCCCTTTATTTACACCCAGTATTTCGTAATAATCGCGCTTTGCCATAATTAAAACTTATTGGCCTACCACCACTTTGGCGTGGCGGATTACTTTGTCGTTTAACAGATAGCCTTTTTCAATAACATCCACTATGCGGCCTTTCAGGTTTTCTTCGTCAACGGGTACCTGGGTAATGGCATCGTGGAGATCGGGGTTGAACTCCGAGCCGGCCGGTAAATCCATGGGTTTTACACCGGATTGCTCCAGCAACTTTCTGAATTTGTTGCTGATCAGTTGAAGCCCTTCCAGATCTTTCGGATTACTTCCCTGAAAGGATTTTTCGGCACGCTCAAAATCGTCCATCACGGGCAGAAACAACTTAATGGTAGCTTCGTTAGCCGATTGGATCATCTCCAGTTTTTCTTTGGCTGTTCTTCTTCTGAAGTTTTCAAACTCGGAATAGAGCCTTACGTACTTGTCTTTTGCTTCTGCCAATTCGTCTTTGGTTTTGTTCAATTCGTTTACCCATGCTGCATTATCCGTACCCGTCAGGGTTTCAAAGGCTTCGGGGGTTTCCTCACGGGGAGTTTCAGTTGCCTGATTTTGAGCCTCCTGGCTTTCCAGTTCGCTATCGGTTACCTGATTTTTGTCCATATTCTGGTAAATGTGCCTAATTGCGGGGCAAATTTGTCAATAATTCTGCCAATCGCACAGGATGTGCCAGAATGACGGTTGGGGGGCGTCAGGTATGCAGATATTGCCAGATAAGATCTTTTAGTTCGGTAATACCCTTACCGGTAACTGCAGATATAAAAACAGACGGAATACCGGCAGGTAATTCACGCCCCAGGGCCGCTATTAGTTCGTCATCGAGCAAATCAGATTTTGATATGGCCAGCACGCGTTTCTTATCCAGTAGTTCAGGGTTGTACTTGCGCAGTTCTCCTAACAGGATATCAAATTCTTTAGCAATATCAGTTGAGTCGGCCGGCACCATAAACAGCAGCATGGCGTTGCGTTCGATATGTCGGAGAAAGCGTATGCCCAACCCTTTACCTTCGGCAGCACCTTCAATTATTCCTGGTATATCGGCCATCACAAAGGATTGATTATCCCGATAGGAAACAACACCCAGGTTTGGTGTAAGTGTGGTAAAGGGATAATCGGCAATTTTTGGTTTGGCTGCCGAAACCACCGAGAGCAGGGTTGACTTGCCTGCATTTGGAAAGCCTACCAGTCCAACATCCGCCAGTAGTTTAAGTTCCAGCACAATCCATTCTTCTTTTCCGGGTTCGCCTGGTTGTGCGAAGTTCGGGGCTTGCCGGGTTGAGGTGGCAAAATAAGCGTTGCCCCGCCCGCCCCGGCCTCCGGGAGTAAGTATAAACTCCTGGCCATGTTCGGTAATTTCAACAAGGAGTTCACCGGTTTCGGCACGTTTAGCTACTGTGCCAAGGGGTACTTCCACAATTTCATCTTTGCCTTCGGCTCCGGTGCAATTCTGGGCTTCACCGGGTTTGCCGTTTTCTGCAATAACGTGCTTACGGTATTTCAGATGGAGTAAGGTCCACAGTTGGGAGTTTCCTTTCAGGATGACGTGCCCGCCCCGGCCGCCATCACCGCCATCGGGTCCGCCTTTGGGTACAAACTTTTCGCGGTGAAAATGCAGAAAGCCCGCACCACCTGAGCCGGACCGCGAACAGAATTTTACATGGTCAATAAAGTTAGGCGAGGCCATGAATCAGTAAGCAAGCCAGTAGAAAAAAAGAGAAAGGATAAGCACTGCAACCAGGAACCCTGCTACGATACGGTTCACCCTGCGTTGCATGCCTGGTGTAACAGGTTTATGAGGATCGGAATAAATTGGGATCATTTCCCTTTGTCAATCGCGTTGCAGATACTGGTAAAGATGTCGTCAATCTTGCCTACACCATTTACACGGTTTAAACGGCCTTGTTTTTCGTAGTAGGGCAGTACGTGAATGGTTTTACCGAAGTATTCGGTGATGCGCTTGTTCAGTTTTTCCTCTTCATCATCGGCCCGGTTTTCAATGGCTTTGCGTTTGGCAATGCGTTCGCGCAATTCGGTCTCGTCAACATCCAGCGCTACGACATGGTGAATGGCTGTACCATTTTCTTTCATGAAGCGGTCCAGTGCTTCAGCCTGTGCCACGGTGCGCGGAAAGCCATCAAATAAGAATCCTTTTGCGTTCGGATTTTTATCGAGTTCTTCCTTCAGCATGGAAATGGTAATCTCATCGGGTACCAGCGCACCGCTGTTCATGATTTCTTTTACTTTCCGGCCGAGCGGGGTATCATTTTTAGTATGCCAGCGAAATAAATCGCCTGTGGAAATGTGAACGAAGCCGTACTTGCTGATGAGCTTTTCGCTTTGTGTTCCTTTGCCTGCGCCCGGGGGGCCAAAGATGACGAGGTTAATCATGGTGTTGGGTTATCGTTAATGAGTCCGGGTCTTAAAAATCAATGGAGGCGAAGATACTAAAATCAAACGGTTGTCTTGTAGATATCGGGAAGATTGCGGCCCAGGCCATCGTAATCAAGGCCGTAGCCCACTACAAATTCATCATCAATGTCGAAGCCGATGTATTTCGGCTGCACCGCATGCTGGCGAGCCGGTGCCTTTCGGATGAGGGTTACAATTTCAACGGAGCGGGTTCCAAGGCCGCGGAGTTCTTCTACTACTTTGCTCAGGGTTAAGCCGGTGTCCATGATGTCTTCAACCAAAATGATGTCCTGGTTGAAAATGCTTTCATTGAGGCCTATAAGTGTTTTCAGTTGACCCGTGCTGGCAGTGCCCTGGTAGGAGGCGTGCTTAACGAATGAAACGCGGCATTCGAGGTTCACCTGCCTGATCAGATCGGCAGCGAAGATGAATGAGCCGTTGAGGATGGGTAAAAACAGGGGTATTCTGGATTTATAATCATTGTGGATCCTGCCGGCTAAATCGTTTACTGTGGTGTTTATTTTTTCGGCTGGAATGAATTTTCTGAAATCGAGGTCTTTGATTTTCATGTGCCGCAAAAATAGAAGAAATGTGTAATTACTTGCTGTATCGGTAATGGCCTGTAATGACGTATTGAAACAGACAATCGGATATTTCCTGCCCGTTACCGATGTTGTGCACGATGAGGTTACGCTGGCCATCGGTGGATTTTCTGTTCACCACAATACCGATGTGCGGGAGATTTCCGGGGAGATTCCAGGTAACAATGTCTCCGGGCAAATACTCATCAGGATTGTTTGAAGTTTTCAGGGTAACTCCGTGCCGGCTGAAAAACGTTATCAGGTTAGGGACTCTCCGGTGATCGATATTTTTGTCGGGCTTTTTCAGTCCCCAGATTTTTGGATATCTTTCAAAATTCCGGACCATATCTTCATGAACTTCTCTTTGCAGGTCAATGCCTTCTAGCCGGTAGGCGCGGATGATCACATCTGTGCATACACCTGTATGTGATGGAACATCACCATTCGGATAAGGAATAACGACATAGGCAGAATTGTATTCTACTTTTTGGCGGGTAAGCGTAAGCGCGGCATCAGAAAGTTTTTGGAAGAATACAGCTTGTGCGGGCAGGCCTTGACCAATAAGCACGAAGATTACCACAACGTGAAATTTTCTCATAGCCGTTTCATAAGTGTGTGGTACATACCGATCATGCTTTCAACATCGTGTTTATGTACTTTTTCGTGTGGTGTATGCGCAAATTGTTGCGGAGCACCCACAAAACACCAGTCGAACGGGATAGGAGAAACCTGCAGTTCACGGCCATCGCTGGAGCCCATTCCCTCTACTTCAAGCTGGTAACGCAGGTTATAGGTATCGGCAATGGTAATAATGCGGTCGATAAATTTTCTGCGCGGAATGTTGCGGTCGCGCATTGAAATCACCACACCTTTGCCGGGTTCTACGCCATCGGATGCCCAGGTAATGTCGGAGATGAGCGCCCGGGTAACGCCCCACTTTTCGTATATGAACCTTGCCAGATAGGGTACGGAGCCGCCCCCGTGTTCTTCCCAGCACGAAAAGGCAATGACACCATCGGTAAGGGTTTCGGCTACCTTCAGCGCATTGTAAATTCCCAAGCGGTTATCCAGGTAAGGTGATTGAATATAGTTTTTGGTTTCCTTGAAGTTGGGCTTGTAGGTAAGCGAGGTGCCTCGTTCAATGGGGCGGCCGAATTTGTAAAAAGCATGATGATCCTTGTCAAACTCCAGCTCACACTCTATGTCGCCCAGGCTGTCGCGGCCAACCAGTATGGTGCCGGCCTCAGCATCGGGGCTGCCGATGGCAAGCAGTTGGTTGAAGTAACGCACGGTAAACCCAACCGAATCCATATGCGCAAAGATGGCCGTACGGGGTTTGCCGAATTTCAGCAGGAGGCAATCCTGAAATCCTTCACCTTTAAAAATCTGCGGTTTTGTTTTCCAGCGCCTTTTGGCTTTAGCGATGTAGTGCATCAAAAATTCGGTCATAGCAAACTCTTCACCAGACGGAGCATGAACTGCACACAACTGTTTTAAAAGGCTATAGTCGGACTTGTGCGTTGCTTTTGCTGATAGATTTGTCGTTTTCGCGGCTGAGGTTCTGTTCATATAACAACTTTATCTTAAATTTTGATGATAAAAAAGTGCCCATGCTGATCATCCTCAATCAACAATCCACCATTGCCAACCAGTTTTTATTTGAATTGCGCGACAAAGCCACGCAGCAAAACCGGGAACGGTTCAGAAAGAATATGGAGCGCCTGGGTGAATTAATGGCATACGAGATTTCCAAAAAGCTTGAATACAAAGAAAAGATTGTTCATTCCCCTCTGGGAACATCAAAAATTCAGGTGCCTTACGAGCAGCCTGTACTCATTACCGTTTTGCGTGCCGGGTTACCCTACTTTGAAGGATTTAAGAATTATTTAAATCAGGCCGACTGTGGTTTTATTGGAGCTTACCGAAAAGAAAACGAAAAAGAAGTATCTATTACCCTTGATTACCTGGCTGCACCGCCATTAAACGGCCGAACGGTAATACTTATTGACCCTATGCTGGCCACCGGTAAATCATTTGTGAAGTCGGTGAATGCCTTGGCAAGGCTCGGCACGCCATCGTACATTCATATTGCCGCCCTGGTTGCCGCACCTGAAGGTGTGGAGTTTATTAAACAAAATTTAACACACCCATTCACTATCTGGACCTGGGCGCTGGATGAGAAACTGAATGAACATGCCTACATTGTACCCGGCCTGGGCGATGCGGGTGATTTATGTTTTGGAAAGAAAGTTTAATTCAGTGGTGTTGGGTATTTTTTTATGGATGATATGTGGGAAGAAATTCTGAAAGCACTGCCGGTAGCGGCTTCCAGTTCGGTAAAGTTTATTTTTGGCCCGCTGGGGGGGTATGGCCTGGGACTTCATTTAATAACAACCATCATCGCCACCGTAGCCGGCATGATGGCCAGTGTTACTGCCTTTACCTTTTTTGGCGACTGGCTGCGCGATAAAATCATAAACCGGTTTTTCAGTAAAAGAAAAAAATTTTCGCAGGGCAACCGCAAATTCATTACCATTTGGAAAAAATACGGGCTGGCCGGAGTGGCCTTTTTAACACCCTTGTTACTTACGCCAATTGGCGGAACTGTATTGGCTGTTGCCTTTGGCAGTCCGAAAGACAAAGTGTTGATTTACATGTTCCTCAGTGGGGCGGTGTGGGCTACCATCTTTTCGGTATTGATTTATACGTTTGGCAACAATGTGCTTCCGGGGTTTGTACAACAAGGACAATGAAAATAATCGTCAGCATACTTATACTGATTTCCATTGCAGACCTCGGAACGGTTTGTGCCCAGCAAAAAGCCATCTTCATTATAGTTGACGGCATTTCTGCCGATGTGCTCGAAAAGGTTGAAACTCCGGCCATCGATGCCATTGCGAAGGCCGGAGGGTACACAAGAGCTTATACCGGAGGAGTAAAGGGCACCCCCAATCAATCGCCCACCATCTCGGCACCAGGATACAATCATGTATTAACCGGAACCTGGTCGAACAAACATAATGTATGGGATAACGCGGTTAAAGAGCCTAACTATTATTACTGGAATATTTTCAGAATGGCCAAACACGGTAAGCCGGAATTGACAACAGCCATTTTCTCTACCTGGCAGGATAATCGCACCAAACTGATTGGTGAAGGATTGGAAGCAGCTGGTAATTTCAGTTTTAATTATGCGTTTGACGGATTTGAACTGGATGAGAAGAATTTTCCACATGATGCCGACAAGAAATATATTTTTGAAATAGACGATCATGTAGCCAAGGAAGCCGCCCGTTACTTACGCAAACAGGCCCCTGACCTTTCGTGGGTGTACCTGGAATACACTGATGACGTTGGTCATCGCTATGGCGACAGCCCCGAGTATGAAAGGGCCATTCAATTAGCCGATGTGCAGGTGGGCCGGATATGGGAAGCCATACAGTACCGGCAGACACAGCATGGCGAAGACTGGCTGATTGTAGTCACCACCGACCATGGTCGCGACCCGCAAACCGGTAAAGGGCATGGCGGGCAAAGCGACCGCGAACGTACCGTTTGGATAGCCACCAATGCCAAAAATCTAAATAGCCGGTTTGGCAAAGGTACAGCCGCAGTTGACATAATGCCTTCGCTGTTGCGGCACCTGCGGATTACTCCGCCTGAAAGAGCTAATCACGAGTTGGATGGTGCTCCTTTTATAGGCCCCTTATCGCTGGCCGGCCTTGATGCAGTACTTCTTGATGAAGGCAAAACAATCCAACTCACCTGGGATTCCTTCGGCAACAATAAAAAGGTTGAAGTACTCCTGTCAACCACCGATACCTACAAAACGGGAGGGGAGGACAAATGGCTTCGGATGAAAATCAAGACGGTAGCTGAAAACCGATGTACTATTGATGTTAGCCGTTACCCCGCATTGTTATATAAAATAGTGGTTAAAGGCACCCATAACACCATGGGAATACAGGTGATAAAAAATCATTAGGATTAACCATTCCGGTTTTGTTAGTTGAAAACCAAAACCCTTAGTCATGAATAAATTTTCAAGCCTCCTTATTCCGGTTCTATTTATACTTATAGTTGTCACATCAGTTGCCCAGGATAAGCCGGCCGAAAAACCAGCGGATAAGCCGGTGCCCGAGCCCCAGGTATTTACCACTACGCAAACCGTAAAAATCAATGGTGTACTGCATACCCTTAAGGCACGTGCAGGCACAATGCTGCTCAGGGATGAGAACAATGAACCCATTGCCTTGCATGGGTTTACGGCTTACTTCAAGGAGGATGGTCCGTCCAAACGTCCAATAATCTTTGCTTACAATGGCGGCCCGGGTTCGTCCAGTTACTGGTTGCACATGGGAGTGATGGGCCCCAAGCGGATTGTGGTGAATGATCCGGGGTACACCAAAGCCGCACCGTATCAACTGGTAAATAATGACTACTCCATTCTGGATATCGCTGATGTGGTCATGATGGATCCGGTTGGCACAGGGCTAAGCGTGCCCGTAGGCAAAGCCGAAGGAAAAGATTTCTGGGGAGTGGATCAGGATATCCGCGCGATCAGTTTGTTTATCATGCAATTTTTGAAACAATACGATCGGCTTCAGTCACCAAAGTACATTCTGGGAGAGAGTTACGGCACTTTTCGCAATGCCGGTGTAATGAGCTACCTGCTCGACCGTGGTTTTGCTTTAAATGGCGTGGTTATGGTTTCGGCTGTGTTTGATTTGCGCACGCTGTCCTTCCCGCCCAATGACGACATACCCTATGTGGTACACTTTCCAACCTATGCGGCAACCGCCTGGTATCACAACAAACTCGTCAATAAAAATCCCAACCTGATGGCATTTCTGGAGGAGGTCAGAAAATTTACTGAAGAAGAATATATGCCGGCACTGTTTAAGGGCGACCGGCTTACCCAGGAACAAAAAGCCCAGCTTGCCGGCAGGCTCAATCAATACACCGGTGTAAGTACCGACTACTGGCAAAAGGCCAACTTCCGGGTAAAGGCCGGTGAATTTTTTAATGAGTTGTTGCGAAATGAAGGCATGACGGTGGGCAGGCTCGACTCGCGTTTCGTTGGCATTAACGAACGACTGATTAATCAGAGCGCGATAACCGATCCGCAAAGCGATGCTATCTCGCCCGCTTATACGGCTGGCTTTCTGGATTACTTTCACCGCGATCTGGGCGTTGACAAAAAACTGAATTACAAAACCTCGGCTTATGCCAGTCCGGGTTTTAAGTGGGACTGGAGCCACACAGGCAACATGCAATGGAACACCCAAAGCGCAATAAACACCGGCATTGATATGGCAAATGCCATGAACCAGGATCCAAACCTGAAGGTACTGATCATGAACGGCTATTATGACCTGGCAACTGTATTTTATGGAGTGGAGCATTCCATAAACCACCTTGGCCTGCGGCCTGAAATCAAAAAGAACATCATTATGACCTACTATGAAGCCGGTCATATGATGTACACCCACGGGCCATCCTTACAGAAATTCAAAAAAGATCTGTCTGATTTTATCCGGGAAACTTCGCAGTGAAAATGCTCACTTCAAATCCTCATCGGGCAATACCTCGATATCGTGGATTAAAACTTTTTTGGCGATAGCCTTACCGGTTTTGGTGGCGGCCAATCCGCCCAGCGCGGTTTCCTTATACCGGGTTTCCATACTGGCGCCCACTTCGCCCATGGCTTCAATCACCTCGTCAACCGGGATTACGCTGCTCACATCGGCAAGGCCAATCTGTGCTGAACTGAAGGCAATTGCCGCAGCACTGGCATTGCGAACAATACAGGGTACTTCTACCAGTCCGGCTACCGGGTCGCATACTAATCCGAGCATGCACTGCACCGTAATGGCCACGGCATTAAAAATCTGGTCGGTGGTTCCTCCCAAACAATACACAATGGAAGCTGCGCCCATAGCAGCGGCTGTTCCGGTTTCAGCCTGGCAGCCGCCCACGGCACCGGCAATGCTGGCTTTCTGTTCCATAATCAGCGCAACGCCTGCTGCCAGCAGCATGGCATCAATGATTTTGCGATCGTCAATCTGATGGATTTCCTGCAAGGTAAACAGTACCCCCGGCATAATGCCGCTGGCACCGGCAGTTGGTGCAGCCACCACGCGGCCCATGCAGGAGTTTACTTCTTTAGCGGCCAGCGCACGCGAAATCAAATTCTGAAATTCTTTTGAAAGCACCGGTAACGGATAATGGTACACCTTTTTGGCTCCGTTGTTCACCATGCCCGAGCGCGATTTCATTTCTTCGGTAAGTCCCGTATGCACGGCTTCCTTCATTACCCCCCACGCTTTTTCCAATCCTTTGATGATGTCTTCTTCAGTGCGTCCGCGCTGTGACTGTTCATATTCAACCACCACTTGCGTAAGCGAAAGATTTTTTTCTGCAGCGTATTTTTTCCAGTTATCGAAGGAGTCGAACAGAAAGGGCATCGTATGCGTATTTTGATGGAAGTTACAAATTTTATTTTGCAGGCGACTTACGCACACTCCGATAAGGCGTTCAAATCCAGACCAACTCGGCAATCTTCTGTACAGCTACCGCGCTGATCACTACCAGGAACAAAAGGGTAACGGAGCGGGCAGATATTTTATGACTCAGCATAACCCCCAGCGGTGAGCCGATCAGTACACCTGCCGAAATGGGTAGTACCATCGGAAAAATGATAAGTCCGAGGCTACCGGGTATTCCGTAGTCGGGTTCGAGGAACAGGTTGTTAACGGAAAGCCAGAGGGCAATGGAAAAAATTGTTCCGAATGAAATGGATTTTGCTTTCAGGATATCCACCTTTTGCCAAAGGTTGAGCAGTGGAATAACGAGTGTTCCTCCTCCCAGGCCGGTAAGGGCCGCAGCGGTACCCGCAGCACTACCGGTAAGTACAAGCCGGGTGGGGGTAACGTGCTCATCCTGCGGATTGGAGAGTTTCAGCTTCCGGAAGGTTTGTACAATAATAATGAACATGAAAAATACCACTACTGCGTTAAACAGAGTGCGATTATAAAAACTGCTCTTGGCTATGGTTTCGAAGATGATGAACGATGCAACCACCGCACCCAGGGCAGTCCACCGGGTTTCGTGAAGGTAAAAATTCTTCCTGCGGATGGTGGTGGCCATGTTGGCAAACGATGACACCATGGTGGCGAAAATGGCGTTGGCAATGGTAACGGTTACAAAATATTCATCGGGAACCTGAAAATGGACAAGCACTAACGGAATAACGGCCAGCATCAGAAAGCCTGTGCCGATGCCCGTGAGTCCGGCAATAAAGCCACCGATCAGGCCGGCCGCAGCTAAAAGAAAATTTTCAATCATGAATGAGACAAAGCCGTTATCTTTCGCAAGGTAGTGACTCTATGAGAAATCTTGCATTTATCGGTTTACTGTTTACAACAGGCATTCAGGCACAGGAGATCAACGTGTGGCAGGTACTTGCCGAGGTGGGATACGAGACCAGACCAAGTGCAGAAACCGGTTTTGAAATTGAATCGCCCAGGTTCAGCAAGCGGCTGTGGAGTTACAACGGAAAAAAGGTGCGGGTTAAAGGATACTTAATACCCCTGGCCGAATTGGGAGGGCGTAACGAGTACATGCTTTCATCCTTACCGTTCAATCAGTGTTATTTCTGTGGAGGGGCAGGACCGGAAACGGTGGTGGAATTGCAAACCAGTCAACCTATTAAGTTCGTTACCCGGCAGATTACTGTTGAAGGCGTATTGTTTCTGAATGATTTTGATCCGGACCATCATATGTATATGATAAAAGATGCGAAGGTTATTGATTGATTGTTGAATTTACCATTTAACCAGTTCCATGAAAGCACACATTTTTTTGGTCTTCGTTTTTATTACGGGCCATCAGGTTTTTAGTCAGACAACAGATGAGGTATTTATCCGGAAAATTTATGATGAAGCGCTCGCACGGGGAAAGTCCTATGAAATGCTCGACTACCTGTGCAACGCCATCGGGCCGCGGCTGAGCGGATCACCGGGGGCAGCCGCTTCAGTGGAATGGACGCGCCACATCATGCAACGCTATGGATTTGATTCGGTATGGCTGCAACCCGTAATGGTGCCGCATTGGGTAAGGGGTAAGAAAGAAATCGGCCGGATTGTCAATTCGAAGAAATTAGGCATGCAGGAAGTAAATGTTTGTGCCCTTGGCAATGCCATAGGCACAGGACCCAATGGCGTGTTAGCCAATGTGGTGGAGGTAAAGAGTTGGGATGACTTGAAAGCCCTAGGCGATAAGGGAATGATTAAAGGGAAAATTGTTTTCTTTAACCGCCCGATGGATCCGAAGTTATTGCAGATGTTTTCATCGTATGGCGGGGCGGTTGATCAGCGGGCCAACGGAGCATCCGAAGCCGCTAAATATGGGGCGGTGGGCGCTATTGTTCGCTCCATGGGGGTCAATCTTGAAGACTATCCTCATACCGGCTCGCTGCGTTATGCGCTCAACATTCCTAAAATTCCGGCCATTGCCATTGCCACCCGCCATGCCGAACTGCTGAGCAGTTTGCTTAAAGATGATAAAGACCTGAAGTTCTATTTTGAAACCCACTGCGAACAACTTCCCGATGCGCCTTCATTTAATGTGATTGGCGAGTTAAGAGGTACACAATTCCCGGACGAAATCATTGTAGTGGGTGGCCACCTGGATAGCTGGGATTTAGGGCAGGGCGCGCACGATGACGGCACCGGTTGTGTGCAGTCTATTGAGGTGCTGCGCTTGTTTAAAACGCTTGACTACAAACCCAGGCGCACTATTCGTGCGGTTATGTTTATGAATGAAGAGAATGGCCTTCGCGGAGGTGTTGAGTACGCCAGGCAGGCAGAACTGAAAAAAGAAAAGCACATTGCTGCCATGGAGTCCGACCGGGGCGGATTTACGCCACGGGGATATACTATGCCTGTTGATCCGATAGCAAAAGAAAAAATCAGGAGTTGGAAGCCACTGCTTGAACCGTATGGGTTAACCGACTTTAGTCAGGAAGGTGGCGGAGCCGACATCAGCCCGCTGGCTCCACAGGGAGTTCCGCTTATGGGTTTCCTCCCTGATTCGCAGCGCTATTTTAATTATCACCATACACCGGAGGATACTTTTGATAAAGTGGATAAACGGGAGTTGGAACTCGGTGCAGCAGCTATGGCTGCATTGATTTACCTGATTGACCAGTATGGTTTAAAGTAAGGTTACATAATAAAGAAGTATGGCATAAAGGCCAAATTTCAGTAAACCATGGAGGACCATAAAAGCCATAGAGAGCCTGAAAAAAGCAGCTATGTGCTAAAGCGCATGAAGCGCATTACCTCTTCAGCCGATCGCGCGGTAAAAGTGGTGCTTTACCTCTGGATTGCCTCCATCGTAATTACCATGCTGCTGGTAATTTGGTACATCCTCCTGTAATCAGGCCGAAACCGTTTCGGATTTTTCTTCAAACGCTTCAACCGGCAGGCAACTGCATACCAGGTTTCTGTCGCCATAGGCATTATCTATCCGGCTTACGCTCGGCCAGAATTTTGACTCACGTACAAAGGACAACGGGTAGGCAGCTTTCTGTCGTGCATAAGGCCTTTCCCACACATCGGATGTAACCACAGCCGCAGTGTGAGGAGCGTTTTTCAGTACATTGTTTTCTTTATCGGCTTTTCCTTCCTCCACTTCACGGATTTCGTTGCGTATTTCAATCAAGGCATCGCAGAACCGATCGAGTTCTTCTTTGGTTTCGCTTTCGGTAGGCTCAATCATCAACGTACCGGCAACCGGAAATGAAACGGTAGGGGCATGGAAGCCATAATCCATTAAGCGCTTGGCGATGTCTTCCACCTCAATGCCGGCTTGCTTAAAATCACGGCAGTCGACAATCATTTCGTGTGCACACCGGCCATTGGTTCCGGTGTAAAGAATTTTGTAATGACTGCTCAGCCTGTCTTTAATATAGTTCGCATTCAGTATGGCCAGTTTCGTGGCGTTCGTTAAACCTTCGCTGCCCATCATGGCAATGTACGCGTAAGAGATGGTGAGAATGCTGGCACTACCCCAAGGGGCCGCAGATATGGCGGTGATGGCCTTATCGCCACCGGTTTTTACAACCGGATTACCGGGAAGGAAGGGCTTGAGTTTATCGTTCACACAAATCGGACCCATACCAGGGCCGCCACCACCGTGCGGAATGCAAAATGTTTTATGAAGGTTAAGGTGGCAAACATCGGCACCAATGCTGGCAGGAGAGGTTAATCCCACCTGGGCATTCATGTTGGCACCATCCATATACACCAGGCCACCGTGTTGATGAATGATCTCACAAATGTCTGTGATGGCTTCTTCAAATACTCCATGGGTTGAAGGATACGTTACCATCAGACAGGCGAGGCTGTTTTTATGCTGCTCTGCTTTTGCTTTGAGATCGGCTACATCAATTTTACCTTCTTCATCTGATTTTACGATAACCACCTGCATGCCGGCCATTACTGCGCTTGCCGGATTGGTGCCGTGGGCCGAAGCAGGGATGAGCGCAATGTTTCGATGCCCTTCGTTACGATTCTGATGATAGGCCCGGATAACCATCAGCCCGGAATATTCGCCCTGGGCACCGCTGTTGGGCTGTAAAGAAACACCGGTGAAGCCGGTAATCTCGGCAAGCCAGGTTTCCAGGTCTTTGATCAATTGCTGGTAACCTTTTGTCTGATCCGCAGGGGCAAAGGGGTGGATATTTCCGAATTCCGGCCAGGTTACCGGAATCATTTCGGTAGTCGCATTCAGTTTCATGGTGCAGGAGCCGAGCGAGATCATGGAATGCACCATGGAGAGATCTTTGTTCTCCAGTTTTTTAATGTAGCGCAGCATTTCATGTTCGGCATGGTGCGTGTTGAATACGGGGTGCGTCAGAAAAGAAGAAGTGCGAAGGAGGGATTTTGGTATTTCGCCACCCTCAACTTTTTTTTCGGATATAACAGAAGAAGGAGCGCCAAAGATTTCAAGAATGGTGCGGATGTCGTTTTCGGTTGTGGTTTCATCGATCGAAATGCCTACATGATTATCGCTGAAGTAACGGAAGTTCATTTTACGTTTCTCTGCTGCCTCGCGAATTGTTTCTTTATTTTTTACCTCAATTTTAAGGGTATCGAAAAAATGGGTATTTAACTGGTTAAGACCGAGTGCTTTCAATCCTGCGTTAAGCAGGGAAGCCAGTGCATGAACCCGACCGGCAATTTTTTTCAATCCGTCAGGGCCGTGATAAACAGCATACATGCCGGCCATTACGGCAAGGAGTACCTGTGCTGTGCAGATGTTTGACGTTGCTTTTTCTCTGCGGATGTGCTGCTCGCGTGTTTGCAGGGCCATGCGATAGCCCGGTTTGCCCTGAGCATCTACCGAAGCACCTATGATGCGCCCCGGCATCTGGCGTTTGAATTCATCTTTCGTAGCAAAGTACGCAGCATGCGGACCGCCAAAACCCATGGGTACGCCAAACCGCTGGCTTGAGCCGACTACCACATCCGCACCCATTTCTCCGGGGGATTTCAATAAAGTAAGGGCCAGCAAATCGGCTGCAACCACTACGAATACGTTGTGTTCATGCGCGGCCTGAATGAAGGCGGTGTGGTCGGAAATACCCCCGTTACTGTCGGGGTATTGTAGTAATACGGCAAACAAATCGGGGTTGGTAACGTCCAGGTTGGCTACATCATCAACCACCAGGTTAATTCCCAGCGGGGCCGATCGTGTTCTTAGTACATCAAGGGTTTGCGGAAAGGTATTTTTATCGACAAAAAACGTGGATGCATTTTTTTTTGGTGCTTTTACGGAAGCGTGTAAAAGGTGCATGGCTTCTGCTGCTGCTGTTCCTTCATCCAGCAAGGAAGCATTGGCGATTTCCATACCGGTAAGATCAATTACCATGGTTTGGTAGTTAATCAGTGCCTCGAGGCGGCCCTGCGCAATCTCGGCCTGGTACGGTGTGTAGGCGGTGTACCATCCGGGGTTTTCCAGAATATTTCGTAGAATAACATTAGGCGTGTAGGTATTGTAATACCCCATACCGATGTAGGATTTGAAAACTTTATTTTGCGAAGCAAGCTGCCTGAATTCGTTGAGGAACTCTGCCTCTGATTTTGCCGGGGGTAGATTCAATGTTTTCTTTAACCGGATGTTTGCCGGTACGGTTTGGTCGATTAAGGCATCAACAGAAGGAGCTTTTATAACGCTAAGCATCCCGGTGATTTGCCGGGCGTCAGGACCATTGTGGCGCGACTCAAATTTTTCGCTGTAGTGAGGATTGAAGTTCATGAGCTATTAACAATTCGGGTGAAAATCGGTTTTGAAAAGTGCCACAAATGTAGGTGAGGCAGTTGGCAAATAAAAAGCGGATTACATGAAGAAAATCAGGTTTTTGAATCAGGTAATTACCGGATGGAGGGTCAATCCAAAGGTACGTGTACGTGCCGTTCGGCATGGTAGCTGGAGCGCACCAGTGGCCCGGATTCAACGTATCTGAGTCCGCGTTTCAGCCCTTCCTCCTTATACATTTCAAAGGTATCGGGATGGATATATTCGGCAACCTCCAGGTGCAGTTTGGTGGGCTGCAGGTACTGACCAAGGGTTAAGATGAGTAAGCCGTGTTCCACCAGATCATCCATGGCTTTGAAAACTTCTTCTTTTGTTTCGCCTACCCCCAGCATGATGCCCGATTTGGTGCGCATGCCGGCCTGGCGGATGCGCCTGAGTTGCTCCAGGCTCCGTTCGTATTTGGCTTGTGGCCGCACCAGCCGGTAAAGCCGCTCAACGGTTTCCATGTTATGGCTTACTACTTCCTGCCCGCCTTCAATCATCCGGTAGAGGGCATCCCAGTTTCCTTTGGTGTCGGGTATTAGTGTTTCGATAGTGGTAAGCGGGCTAAGTTTTTTGGTTTGAACAACGGTTTGATACCAGATTTCTGCTCCGCGGTCTTTGAGTTCATCGCGGTTAACCGAAGTGATAACGGCATGCTTCACGCCCATGGTTTTAATGGCTTCGGCTACCCGTTGAGGTTCTTCGGTGTCGTATTCGGTTGGCCGGCCGGTAGCCACAGCACAAAAAGTGCAACTGCGTGTGCAAATATTTCCGAGAATCATGAAAGTAGCTGTGCCGGCACCCCAGCATTCGCCCATGTTGGGGCAGTTGCCGCTTTCGCAGATGGTGTGCAGTTTATGCTCATCCACCAGCCTGCGCACTTTGGCGTACGCTGGTCCTACCGGCAACTTTACACGAAGCCAGTTGGGTTTCCGGTTCGGTGGAGGGGCTATGGTGGGCAATTCAATCACAGCATTTGACGTGCTAAAGCCGCACGTTAGTAACAACTTACTTGCCGATAAGTTCTTTATATTGATCGGCCGAGAGCAGAGCGGCCACATCAGCCGGATTTTTTACTTGAACTTTTACCATCCAGCCTTCGCCATAGGGGTCGGCATTTACTTTTTCGGGGCTGGCCTCCAAAGCCGGATTTACTTCAAGTACCTTACTGCTTACGGGCATATATAAATCCGAAACGGTTTTTACGGCTTCCACGGTTCCAAAAACATCGTGTTGGTTTACATCCTGGCCCACGGTGGTAATGTCAACATAAACAATATCGCCTAATTCGCCTTGAGCAAAGTCGGTAATGCCTACGGTGGCCGTTTGGCCTTCCAGTTTTATCCACTCGTGATCTTTGGTGTATTTAAGTTCTGAAGGGATATTCATAATGCAATACGTTAAGGCCCCAAAGTTAACAGAATTGTGCATTGCGGGCCTGAAAGCCCAAAACAATTATTGAGCAAGGCTGAACCGCATCTGAAAACCAAAGCGGGTAGTAGCCCTCCGGAAGGAATTGGAAACCTGCGGCTCATTAATGGTGCGTTCAAAGTACGCCTGGATGTTTAACCGCTGGTTAACCACATAACTGATATTAGGCCGTAACTGAAAATTGATGTTCCCATTCGTAAGAATATTGAGGTCGTTGATTTTTCGCTGAATGGTGGATTGGTCTGTTACCGTAAGGTTTAGCCGGAAGGTCACATCGTTTTTTAATACAATGGTGCGCCCGTCTGATTTGAAAGGGAGTTTCATGTTGTTTTTCGTATAGCCGATTTCTACTGAAATGTCTTTGGTATTTACTTCGGTAATTTGAGCGTTTGAAATGTTAAGGGCCAGATCGCGCTTGGTTTTGTATTCGGCACGCGCAGTTAACCTGCTTTTGGTGCGCAGGTTGATCCCGATTAATGGCGCAAATTGTTCTGAAATCATCACTTGGCTGATTACATAAATCGGAATGATCTGGCCACTTGCGTTCGGATAGGCAAATATTCCGTTGTTATATTTTTCAATGGGCACATTAATTCCAACCGTATCAGTGCCTCCATATTGCAATGAGTTGGAATAATTCATTACTGAATACGAAGCCGAGTACCCATGTGAAATGGTGATGGATTGAAACTTGTCGCCAATGCTTTTTATTTTGGTGAGCCCCGTGAAGTCAAGCCGCCAGTTGGGCATCGGGTTTTTGGGGAACGGACTGAGGTTTACTTTGTTCACATCTTTGCCGGTATAACTGGCGATAAAAGCAGGGATTACCACATCTTGCCCGATGGTGTCGTACTCATTTCCGGTTACCGCCCTGAAGCGATTGGTAATGTCAATCAGGTTCTGCTCGAATTGCCTGAAGGTTGATGACACCAGTTCGTTATTGTCTGAACGGAAGGATGTTTTAATGGCAATGGTTGAAATTTTATAACTGCCAATGCGACTGGGATTCAGCGAAACATAATCGTTCATTACATTATCGTACCGGAATATTTCCTGATATGCATCGGTTACATCTTTCTTAATATCCAGCTGAATTTTAAAATCCGGTGACGGTTCGATATTGGCCCGTGCGCTGATTGCTTTGGTTACCGATTGGGTGAAAGGCGCGGTGAGCGAAGTGGTAGTGGCGAGCCATCCGTTTTGAGCCGATTTAAACCGGATATTGGGGTCCTGGCTTCCAAAAATAAATCCCCAACCTGGGGCATTCCAATTTTGGTCCATGCCAAAAAAACGGGATGTGGGCTCAAACCCGGGCAATAAGGTTCCTTCCATGATGGAATAAGTTCCATTAATGGATCGCAGTGACATCAGCAACCGAAGGAAGCCCTTTACCAAGGGTGGTGGCTGGCGTGTGGTATCGGGTGGTGCTCCCGGGCGTGGTGCGGGTTTTGGAGGCGCATTGATTTTTTTCAGGAATCCCGCTTTGTTATAGAGTTTCACCATGTCAAGCCGGCCTGTAAGGGTTTGTTCGCGGTTATTTTGAATGGTGTTTTTAAAATCCAGGCTGTCGGGTAAATCCTGCTCGCCCGGTTTCACCAGGTTATCGGGTTTGTTAAAAGGCCCGGCTTTCCAGTTGTAGTTTACCTGGTAGCGGTAGTCGGCACCCAGCCAGTCGGTAACCGGAAACTTATCAAGTGGAATGGTGTAATTAACCGTTATGCTCTGGTCAAAGTTCTTCATTCGCCCGAATCGTTTCAGGTTGTTCCTAACGCTGTCGCGTTTTTCTTTGGTATTAATGTCGCCTTCGGGTTCGTCAATAATGGCATTAGCCCGGGCAGCGTAAGTAAGCGACAAGTTTTTGGAAAGGTTCCATTGCAGGTTATACAGGCGATTGAAGGTAAAGTATTTGAGGTAATTGGGTTCTGATTCGGATAGAGAGTTTCGGTAAACGGTGCGTGAGAAGGAACGGTCCAGGTCACCCCGAACGGCTATGTTGGTTGGCAGCAAACTGAAATTGAAGTCTTTAATAAACTTCAGGTATGGCGATTTTAATCCTTCCGATTTTTTGAAAGGCTCAATACCCGCACCTTTCGGTGCAAACCCGTACGCAACAGAGCCACCATAATCCTGCTTCAGGAAATCTGCAATCGTAAAATTGCTCCGGGTAATTTCACTATACCGGTAGCTGAATGAAAAATTTTCTATATCCCAGAGATTGGAACGGGCATCGGGCTTGACCTTCGTTTTGCGAACGTTGGTGAAATTAATGGCTCTTCGTACCTCCCTGTCGCGAATGATGGCAAGGTAGGCATTGCGTTCGGCATCGCTGCTAAAGGATTTCAAGGCAGCATCAATTCTCAGGTCTGGATTTGCCGGGTCGTAGTTGGGATTAATTTTGGTGGTTTGATAACTCAGCAATAACGGAATAACCAGGCCATGATTCCCCGGCAGCAATTTATCAACATTAATGCTGGATGTAATATCAAACGCAGTGGTTTCATCGCGTGTACGCTCACTGATTTTTGAGTTAACGCCTCCAAAGCCAAAGGTTGTGTAACGGAGTGAGGTAGATACCGTTGCAAAGTCGGCAAGTTTTACACCAAGGGCAGTGTTTAGGGCCCATCCTGCCGTACGATCGAAGTCTGTCAGGCGCAGTTCATTAGCCCAGATGCACACGGAGTGCGCGCTTTTATCGGGGGTTCGCGGATTGCGCACACCAATCATAATGGTACGCACGCTGCTTAGGTCAGGCCGGCCAACAATGCGGTAACCATGCCTGCCGATTACCCGGTGGCCTTCGAGCGGGTAAGCCAGTGGCAGCGGAAATTTTATACGGTCGCGTTCGGCTTTCAGGGCGTACAGGTTGTCGAGTGAAAAGTCGAATTCGTTTTCCTTAGGCCATATCTCCCTCGGATCGAGTGTATTTGCCGGCTTGGTGATTTTAAGGGGCAACTCAATTTCGTAATAGTTCTGATCGAAGTCGGTGCCCAGGCGCATGAATACGGTCATGTCATCGTCATCCGATTGGCTGTTGGCATGTACAAACATTTTAATGCGGCCGTAATTGAAAAAATCCATGTCAACGTTTTTATAAATCGCGCGGGCGTCACCGTCTTTCAGGTTATCAATACATACCTGGATGGATTGTTCATTGAGCTGGCGCGGGATAGAGGATGTATTGTCGGGATCGCGCTTAATTCCTGGCGGTACAACATAGGGTGATTTATTGCCGCTTGGATCGGGTGCGGCATTTTCTTCAATATTTACAACCGATATGGTAAAGTTATCGAAGTCAGGTTCACTGTCAGGTACAAGTCCTGCTTCTTCCAGGCTGGCGGTGTACCTTCTCCACCGGCTGCCGATCATCCTGAAGTTGGCAAACCGAAGTACAACGGGCTGTTGAAAGCGGGTGAGTACCATGCGTGCATAGCGGATGGATTTGAAACCCTCGATGTTGCCGTAGCGCCCTTCGAAATTTCTAACCGGTATGCGGATGAGATACCAGGTAACCAGGTCGGAACCACCGGTAGCCGTAGTGGTAATTTTGTCGACAATATATTTTTTCCCGATTTCCAATTTACCAGGCTCCAGGTCAATTGTGTATTCGTAGTATTCCTCCAGTTCACTTAGGGTGTTATCAGCATTTAAGTCTTCGTTATCCGGGTAGGGACTGCCCAAGCGGGCGATATCCGTATCACCGGTAATGGGTGTATTTCCATCTGTACCGTTAAAGTTTTTGTAGCGTTCAAGTACTTTGGCGTTTTTTGCGTCCAGTGCGCTACCAAAAAAGTAGGTAAAATTATCGGCTGACGGGTCGGCCTGAAGGGCTGCCAGCGGATCGGGGTTCAGTATGGTAGCGGCATCGGTTAGGAATGTCTGGAACTTAACCGGTTCAAGATCATTGCGCACGCCATCCAGCCCTACATCCTGGTTGTTCCTGGAAGAGGTTAAATTATCAAATGCATTGGTAATGTATTGCTGGTTGGTAACATAGCCCCAGTTATTTTCAGTTGCCTTGGTTATATCTCCGTCAGGAGGTAAGCCGTTTTCGAAAGCGTGTTTACCATCGCGTACAATGTCTTCGCTGATGCTGCCCAGGTGAAAGATGAGTTTTCCTCCGGTCGTGTTAAAATCATTGAACTTGCCGTCAATGATTTTTCCGTTTTCGGTGTAATTGATAAACGGGTCAAGCAGCCAGAATTCAACATACTCGATGTTGGCCTTGTCAAAATCGACTTCAGTACGTATGGCTGTAGTAATGCCGGCCCAGCGGTCGGCCGGGTTGGTAAAATCACCGGTAGCGGGGTCAATATTTTGTGTATCATAGTTAAACGGACCCCGTTCGGCAGGATAATAGGCTACGTCCAGAATGGATTCAAAGAAGTTTCCCTGGGTTTGATTTCGGAATGGAAAAATTTCCTGAGGACCAACCGCCCGAACATAGTGATTTTGTAAGTCAGCACTGGATATGTTGGGTGGTTTAAACTGTCCTCCATCGCGGTAAAACTGGTTATCGACCATGTACCAGGCCAGCTTAGCCCGTTTGTAGCCTGCCCGAATATCATTAAGCGCCCCGTTGCTTGGGTCAAACCGGTTATCGGTTGTTTTGGGAGTAGCCGCAAGCCTCCAACTGGCCGGGTTCATCAGCGAAAAAGGGGTAGCGGTGGTTTCGAAATCATCAATATAGCCGGTGCCATCGCCATCTACTTTGTTTGAAGTACCCGGCAGCAATTGAGCAAACTCGCCACTCCAGTTAATGGATGATTTTTCTTTTGTTTGGATTCCGGGGATAGCATCGACAATTTTTGTAAGCAGGCGGCTGTCTTTTCGAACATTGAAGTCAAAGCCATACTGAAGGTTGCGGGCGGGTTCGGTGCCAATGAGGTTCCGGCTTATCAAGGGGCGTTCATTATAGTACAACAGGGTAGAGCCGAAATTAACGTCATCATTCAGTTTGTAATCGAAGCGGGTTCCCAGCAGCGAGCGGGTTTGAAAGGCAAAAGGGTCGGCTTGTTCGTATTGAACGCTGATGTTCTTTCCGGAATTGAGAATGGCATCGTTTAAAATCGTTACCCTTCCAAATGTATAATCTACGGTATAATCAATTCCTTCCTGAAGTGGTGTTCCGCCCGCATAAACCCTCACTGATCCTTGCGATACGCCAAACCCGGGAACAAGAATTTCTTTTGACGAGCCCGCCACGTAGGTGCCCACCAGAAAAAATTTATTCTTGGTGGTTAACAATTCCGCATCGGCTTTTGTAGTCCGGTACAATGTATCGTACACATATTTATTAATGAGGAAGTCCTCCTGTGGTTCACCGACAAATGCTTTTCGCAAAGCGGTGTTAAACGGTTCAACGAAGGGAAAAATGATCAATCCGTTTTGTACATTAATGGTGAGACCCTCTACAAAGTCAAAATTACCATCGCGTTGCAGGTCGTTAACGGGATTGAGCCGGTCGAGGCCGAATATTTCAATGAGTTGGCGGTTGCGTACATTCACCCCTTCCTGTAACTGGGGGTTATCAATGCCGGTACGGTCATCGCGATAGATGATCCGAAGCTGAAATCCCTCACGTGTAAGCTGCGATACGTTAAGGGTGTAGATGTTCTTCATCATCAGATCCCACGTGGGGATGATTCGCTGTTGGGCATCGCGTATGGCGATCTTCCGCGGCCTCAGCAGTTTGAGAAACAACACCTCGTTGTCGGGCCGGCTGGCATAGTCTTCTGAGAGTTCCCCCACCTTGTAGGTGCGACCATTGTAGGTATATTCGTAAGCTACGGCCAGTGCCTCATCGTTTTGCAGCTTACGGGTAAGGGTAATGTAGCCGAGTTGTTTGTGAAAGGTGTATTCCGTAGGATTCAGCTTACGCGCGCTGGTAATTTTTTCAAAGTCGGTTCCGTTAACAAGGCCGCCCGGACCATACAGAACATTTTCCAGGTAGTTGTTGATCGCCTCGGAACTCCGGTCGGCACCGGTTAGGCTGAATACCTGGCTCAGGTCATTGGCCGTATTAACGTTGGGGCCGGGTACACGGGCTTGCACATTGCTGTTGTACACACGTGAACCTTCTCCAAGGTCCATAAGGCCTACAATGTTTCGTAAGGTCTGGGTATCATTGTTTCGGTTGAGCAGGTAAACCTCAACGCGGGTAATGTTAACCCCGGAGTAAATCTGCGGAGGGTTGTTCAGCCAGCCTTCATAGTTATCGCGAAAAAAGTGGCCGAGAAAAAAGTTCCGGTTTTCATCATAGTTGGAGGCAATGATTTCAAAAGGCCGGCCCTGGCCTTGGTTGCCACCCGGAATATCAATGGAGGAAACCTTGCCGCGCTGGGTGGAGGCAATGGTGGTTATATACATTTTCCCAAACTGCAGTTGCGCCTTAACACCAAACAGATTTTGCGAGCCTTGTATGAGGGAGTTATTCAGGGGCAGGCTTACGTTGCCGATCTCCAGTTTTTTAAGGATGTCTTCTTTAAACCCGGTGTATTCTACTTTCATGTTGTTCTGAAAGTCAAAGGAGTTATTGTTGTCAAAGTTGGCGCTTACGGCAAGTTTTTCGCCCACCTTACCGATTACGCTCATGTTGATTTGCTGATCGAACTCAAAGCCGCCATTGCGCTGCTGGCGAATGGGGATGTTGGGGTTGTTGATGCGTTGAAACGAGGCGCCAAAATCGAGGGTAACGAAACCGCGGGGAACCAGCTCAACGTAGCTGCCACCGAAGATCCGGTCGAGCACCGGGCTGATGAATATTTTGGGGGTGAGCCCGCGGCCGCTCACCGCGCTTTCGCCATCCATGCTTCGCGATTTCCCCTGCCAGTAGCTTTTCAACAGTTGCCGGTCCTGGTATTCGTTAAACTCTTTAAACGACATGGTGGTAACCGGGCGGTAATTGAGGTTGCCAATCTTTTCGTAGATGGTGTAGTTAAGGCTGGAGTCCAGTTCAATATCGTAATTAAGTTTGGTAGGATCTTTCAGGAAAAGGGGTGAACTGGTGGTGGTGTTGGAGAAGGGATCGCCATGCCGGTCGCGCAACTTGAAGGTGGGTCTGCGGCTTGGCTTGTAACGCTGTTGTTGGGTGGTGTCGCGCGGTGGTTCTTGTTGAAAGAAGAAGGCTGCCTGGGCATCGGGAGACAGGATGCCAGTCCACAGCATGATAAGCGCAAGGACAGTGAGTAGCTTCAATCGGGTTCAGGTCTTGGCTCGCCTCAAGCGTTTTTCAGCGCTTGCTTCACTAAATCTTCCAAAGTAATCGTATTTCCTGATCTTTTCAGGACGGTGTCCACACTTTTCTCAGCCGCACTTCGGATTATGCCTAATGTGATTAAAGCACTTAACGCCTCATTGCGGAGCGTATTGTGCGGTATGCCGGAAATTTGATCCTGGGAACCTTCGAGGTGTTCCTTGCGGATTTTGTCTTTGAGTTCGATAATGACCCGTTGCGCAGTTTTTCCGCCAATGCCCTTTATGCGCTGTAAGGCAACGGCATCTTCGCGTGCAATGGCTTGCCGCAACTCTTCGGTAGACATGTAGGAGAGCATGACAATGGCAGTGCTTGGGCCAATTCCGTTAACGGAAATCAATTGCTGAAATAATTTTCTTTCGGTTTCCGTGCTGAAGCCAAAAAGGATGTGGGCATCTTCGCGAATAGCCAGGTGCGTGTGCAGCAATGCGCTTCCCTTATCTTTAATATCAGCGTAGGTTTGAACGGAAATGTTTGCGTGGTAACCCACACCGTTTACGTTTACCACAACATGGGTGGGATCTTTTTGAACAAGTTCGCCTTTAAGGAATGAAATCATGGTGATTTTAGCGTATCATTTTTAATGGGTAGAGGTTTGTTCAATTAAATCAAAATTTATCGGATAATCCGTAAAGATACCTAATACAAAATGCTCCTGTGCCGCATGGCCCCATGCACTCATCCTGCGCTGTGCCCAATCCGCACATGCCAATGCTAAGCCGAAGATTGGCCAAGGCGCTGTTTGAGTGTACTGAAAATTATTCATCATCAAAGTGTCTCCTGTTATTACTGCTATGATTATGGACTATCACAAAATTTTAAAATCCGGATTATACCACCATCCTGAATTTATCATAAATGATCGTTCCGTTCATGCAGTTGCGCATCTACTACGGCAATCGCTGCCATGTTTACAATTTCGCGAACGGAACTGCCAAATTGCAAAACATGAACGGGTTTTTTCATGCCCAGCAAAATGGGGCCAATCGCTTCGGCTCCGCCAATTTCCATCAGCAGCTTGTACGCAATATTTCCGGAGGCAAGGTTTGGGAAGATCAGCGTGTTGGCACCTTCTTTTGCCAGAGCGCTGAACGGATAATTTTCGAGCTGCAGTTCGGTGTTAAGGGCTACATTGGCCTGGATGTCGCCATCGATTATCAGATCAGGAAATTTTGTGCGGGCCCGTTTAACGGCTTCACTGGTCTTTTCAGGCACTTCACCCTTTGACGAACCGAAATTGGAATACGATAATACCGCTATGCGTGGTTCGATGTCGAAAAACCGAACGCCCCGTGCCGTAAGGCCGATGATGTCAACTAACTCATCGGCTGTAGGGTTAAGGTTTACGGTGGTATCTGCAAAAAAGTATGTGCCGCGCTTATTCAGAATGATGTACATTCCCGCTACCCGACTTACCCCTTCGGCCATGCCGATGATTTGTAGAGACGGCAAAATTGTTTTCGGATAATCTTTTGTTAAGCCGCTCACCAGGGCATCGGCTTCACCGGTTTCGACCATCATGGCTCCGTAATAATTGCCGTCTCGCATTAATTGCAGGCAATCCCGGTAGGTGAGCCCTTTGCGCTGCCGCTTTTTATGAAGCCGTTCGGCATATGCGCTGCGCTTTTCATGCTCGTGCAGTACATTGATGATGGGGCAATCCAGTTCAAGCTTGTGTTCGGCAAGCAGGTTTTCAATTTCAATTTTGTCGCCCAGCAAAATTGGCCTGGCAATGCCCTCATCGTGCAAGGTTTGCGCTGCTTTCAGAATTTTATAGTGGTGGGCTTCTGAAAAGACAACCCGTTTCGGATTTTTCTTTGCGCGATCAATGATGCGCGTCATCAGCTTTTGATCAATGCCGATACGGTTGAGCAGTTGCTGGTGGTAAGCTCCCCAATCGGTAATCGGAATTTTGGCCATGCCCGAGTCCATCGCTGCTTTGGCCACGGCTGGCGATATGGCCGTGATCAGGCGCGGATCGAGTGGTTTTGGGATGAGATAATTTCGTCCAAAGGATATGTTCTCATCACCATAGGCTTTTACAACCATATCCGGCACAGGTTCTTTGGCCAGTTTGGCAAGCGCATAAACGGCAGCAAGTTTCATCTCTTCGTTAATCTCGGTGGCCCGCACATCGAGTGCACCCCGGAAGATGTACGGAAATCCCAATACATTATTTACCTGGTTGGGATGGTCGGACCGACCCGTTGCCATTATCAGGTCGGGTCTTGATTTTTTTGCGACTTCAAAGTCGATTTCAGGATTGGGGTTGGCCAGCGCAAATACAATCGGGTCTTTGGCCATAGCCTGGATGTCGGCCGCTGTGAGAATATCGGCTTTTGACAGACCTACGAATACGTCAGCGCCCTTCATGGCTTCTTGGAGGGTTTCAATTTTTTTTGAGGTTGCGAATTCTGCTTTTATCGGGTCCAGGTCTTTCCGGTCTTTCCGGATTACGCCTTTACTGTCGCACATGATCAGATTTTCCGGTTTCAAGCCAAGCTGGAGATATAACCGGGTGCAACTCACTGCGGCAGCACCGGCCCCATTCACCACCAGCTTTATCTCATGGATTTTTTTTCCAACCAACTCAAGTCCGTTAAGAAGAGCGGCACCAGAGATGATGGCCGTGCCGTGCTGATCGTCATGCATTACCGGTATATTCATCTTTTCGCGCAGCGCTGCTTCAATTTTAAAGCATTCGGGTGCCTTAATGTCTTCGAGGTTTATCCCTCCAAAAGTGGGTTCCAGCGACTGGACAATGTGTATGAATTTATCGGGATCGGTTTCGGCTATCTCAATATCAAACACATCAATGCCTGCAAACTTTTTGAAGAGTACGCCTTTGCCTTCCATAACCGGTTTGGCGGCATCGGCACCGATATTGCCAAGGCCTAACACGGCTGTGCCATTGGAAATTACAGCTACCAGGTTTCCTTTGGAAGTGTACTTGTAGGCTTCTTCTTTATTGGCGGCAATTTCCTTGCACGGTTCGGCAACACCGGGTGAGTAGGCCAGTGCCAGGTCTAGCTGAGAGCTGAGCATTTTGGTGGGCACTACTTCAATTTTACCGGGTTGCCCCTGCATATGGTAGTTGAGTGCTTCCTGTTTTCGGATTTTGAGTGACATAGAAATGAGTTGAGCAAACTCAAATATAGTACTCTGTACAGAAATCGCTTACGGCTTTGCCGGGTTTGTCAGCACATTTTACTTTGGTTGAGCGGGTGTTAAGTGGCTGGTGCGAAAGGTTGACAGGATTGCTTCCAGCTCGCGAATGGTTTCGCGCTGATCTTTGCCCGGGCTGTAGCAGAATCCTTCAAGGTAATAGATCAATCCGGTTTGCTGATCGGCCACAGCATAGCTGATGAATGGGCCTCCCATGGTGTTGGTATTTGTTTTCCACAAGCCGCGCAACTCCATAGCAAATGCATTGTTAAATACAAACTGCCGTGCGATGACAGGTTTAAAAGGCACTTGGGTTTCTGTAACCAAAAAGCTGTCAGGATTATCGGGGTCTTCAAAAAGATAATTACGGAGCACCTGGTTTCTCCAACTCACCAGGCTATCGGGCAGAAACTGGTATTCGCTTTCATACCTCTTCCAGGTAATGAATACGCTTTTATCCACTTTTGCGTCCATCTGGCGAAGCCACACAAAGTCGGGCTGTTTGTCGGCTACTTTAAAGCCGAAGGGAACGCGTATTTCAATTCCGTTTTCTTTTTTAAGAAATTCCGTTAATGCCCGGGTTGTTGAGGTGGCAGTAAGTGCTGCAACCGCACGTTTTTTTTCGATGTCGTTAAAAAAATTGCGGATACTCAACTCGTTTTCAGCAAGGTTTCTCAGCAGATCAGCTTCGGTGTTACCAAAAAGATACATCACTTCCTGCCCCCGTGCATACTCATTGCTTGCAGTTGAAACAAAAAAGGAGGAATCGGATTGAATCCGGGTAAGGGTCTCTTCATCAAAACTTTCTCTGAGGATCTGCGAACCGGGTGTATTCTGATCGAGGGTAAACACAAAAACCAGGTTGCGGATTTGGGTAAGCAGGGTAGTACCTTTGCGCGGGTGAACGTAAATGAGGTTGAACATCGGCTCCTCGCGGGGAAGGCCGGGCACTTCGGCCTTAAAAATTTTTCGTAACGCATTGCCAACAGGCCCATTCCATTGTACCGAATCCATAATCAGAATCATGTCACCGGGCTTACCGGTAGCAACCGGCAGGTACTCCGGATTTTTTTGGTTGCATGAGGCAGCCAGAAGGGCAAGCAATACCAATAACACAAACTTGTTCATGGGTGCAAGTTTATCGGTATAATGCAAGATTTAACAGAAGTCACCCGATTATTTGAACGCTAATTTGACAAGACGAGTGTTTGCCCCGGCTGAATGGTGTTCGACTGCAGGTTATTTAGTTCTTTAATTCGCTCAATCGTCAAGCCTTCAAATTTTCTGGAAATGGTCCATAGCGAATCGCCCGGCTGAACGGTATACGTTTTTGTGCCTGATAACGGTTGTGCTTCGACTGTAGCTTTAGCTTCGGCCACCTGTGTTCCGCCAGAAGGCTTTGTCCAGATGAGGAGTCGCTGCCCTGTGCGTATGGTTGTTCCCGAAAGGTTGTTCCATTGCTGGATGTCTGAAACACGAACGCGGTATCGCTGGGCAATGGAACCCAGAACATCTCCGCTCTTTACCGCGTAAATCACCCGGTCGCGGCCGTACGTGCTTCCATCGGTTGCCTGAGCCAGCAGTTGAACTTCTTTCTTTCCTGCTTTTGATGCAGAGTCAAGTATAGCCAGGCGGTTTTGATGGAGGGAGTCTTTACTTAACTGCGGAATTTTGATGGTATAAGATCGGGGGGCGTCCGGAACGGCATTGCGCAAAAATGCTGGGTTTAACCTTTGCATGTCGTCAAGGCAGGTGCCTGTAAGGTTGGCAAAAGTTTCGAAGTGAAGGAATTGGTGTATGATGAGGGTGTCGTAAGGGAGTTGTGCTTCTCTTTCAAATTCGTAAAAATTGTGCTCGGCCAGATGGTTCATGGTGTAGATCATGGCCACGAATTGCGGAACATACGACCGGGTTTCGCGGGGCAGGTAGGGGTAGATTTCCCAGAACGTTTTTTTGTAGCCCGAGCGCCTGATGGCCTTTTTCACATTTCCGGGACCGGCATTATAGGCTGCAAGGGCAAGTTCCCAATCATTGAATATAGTAAACAAGTCACGCAGGTAGCGACAGGCGGCATCGGTTGATTTTTCAGGATCCATGCGCTGATCAACGTACCAGTCAACCTGCAATCCATAGTGCCGGCCTGTGGCATACATAAACTGCCATAGGCCAACTGCCCGCGCCCGCGACACCGCTTTGGGGTTTAATCCGGATTCAATGATAGCAAGGTATTTCAACTCGTCCGGCAGGTTGTAGTGTGCCAGGTATTTTTCAAACAGCGGAAAGTACAGGCTTTGCCTGCGGGCCACCATGCGGGTATACTCCCTGTCGCGAACGGTAAAATAATTGATGAATGCATGGATACGCTCGTTATAATGGAGTGGTATAGTTTGCCTGATGGCTGCTAACCTTTCGCGGATCAGTGCGGGGGCGTCTTCGCCAGGAATGTATTCAACTTCTGCGGGTAATGTGTAGTGAAAAAATTCGGCTGAATCTATTTTGGAAAGCAACTCCAGTTCGGCTGCCTCCTCCTCCGATGTATCAACAACCGTTGCTGGTTCTTGCGGATAGCCGGCAAGGGAAATAAGAATGAACAAAGTAATGACAGGTGCTTTCATTTGCAGGAAGCAAGTAATCCATGCCTTACAGAAAGGGGTGCCGTTAGATAATCGTGTTGAAGGTTCAGAAATGTTCTGCAAACACTCAACAGTTACTCTTCTATTTTTTTAGGTACTTCTTTGCCGGCTTCGTCAACTTCCTTTTTAACATCCTTTACAGCATTCTTAAACTCACGGATGCCACGGCCAAGGCCTTTGGCAAATTCGGGGATTTTGTTTGCTCCAAAGAAAATCAGCACAGCCAGGGCGATGATGATCCACTCAGCACCACCGGGCCATCCAAACAACAGCATTGCGTTCATAATTTGATGATTTAATGGGTAAAGATAGAAGTAATCAATTGAACGAAAAAATCAGCAAAATGGTGCCTGAAAGATCAATTTCGCAGCCATTGCTGGGGGTCCAGCGCAGTGGTATTCTTTCTGATCTGAAAACGCAGTTCTGAAATTCCCTCGCTGTTTGAAAGCACCTCACCAATTTCCTGGTTGGTGGTAACCTTATCGCCTCTCCGGACAAAAACCTCACGCAGGCCTGCATACACCGTATAGTACTCTCCGTGGCTGATTAAAACCGTAAGGCCAATCATTTTCAGATCGGCCACCTCGCGAACCACGCCATCAAAGATGGTTTTGACTTTTTCGCCACCTTTTGTTTGAATGGTTAGCCCTTCACTGTCTACCATAACGCCTTTTAGTACAGGGTGGTATTGACGGCCAAATCCTTGCGAAACAAATCCATTAACAGGCCACGGAAACTTTCTGCGGTTTTCTTCGAAGGAAGCAGAGAGGGCAACGTTGGCGTTGGTGCTGCTCTTTGCGCGTGCTTCGCGTGCCGCTTTTTCCATTTCTTCCTTAATGATGTCACTGATCATTTTGTCAAGCCGGGCCACGGCTTTCCGGGTTTCTTCAAGGTCCTTCTTCAACGTTTTCTCTTCCTTCTCCAACGCCTTTACCATTATGCCTTGTTTCTTTTTCAGTTCAGCGAGCTGATTGCTTTCATTCAGTTCATCTTTCAGAAGGATATTTTTCTCGGTGCGCCTTGCTTCAATTTGGCGGGTTTGTCCCATAATTTCTTCCTGAACCCTTGTAATGGCTTCGGCCTGGAGTTTACGTTTTTCGCCATACTGCTTCATATACCGCAGGCGCATTATCAGTTGATCGAACGTATGTGCCGAGAAAAGAAAGGTGAGCCGGGTAGCGCTGTTGTTTGCCTTTTGGGCAGCGAACAGCATACGCGCATATTCCTCTTTCAGTTTAATCAGGTCTTCTTCCAGTGCCTGGACAATCCCATGGTTGTCGGCAATGTCTTTGTTCAATAAGTTTATTTCTTCTTTGATAGATTTGACTAGCTCTTCCTGTATGCGAATGCGCTGGTTAATGGCGTTTAGTTCACCCAGTGTATTTTTCTTTTTGGCCGAAGTTTCCGTTAGGATCTTTTCAACCTCTTTGATCTTTTCAAGACTTTGCTGTTTTTCTTTCTGAAGCTGTGCTTTGTTTTTTTGCTGGGCCTCGGCAGAAAAGAGCAACACCGAGAACAGGAGTATGATCAATAATCCTTTATCTGCGGTCATACTTTTTCGGAATATTAAACGGGAATTTGAGTTCCTTATCACCCACCTCGGCTTTGTTGTACTCAAAGATAATGGTGGTATTTAATAATCCGGCAGCCGACTTGTAGAGCAGGGTAATGGTTCCATGGTATGGAAAGGCCTTGTTGGCAACCGGCTGAAAGTTGCCGTAGTTAATGGTGAGGGTATTGTGGGTGTTGTTTTCCTTTAATTCCACTTTCTGAATTTTCATGGTGGTGGCGCTAATGTAGTTGAGAACGTTAACACTACCCGAAGATTGCCGGAGCAGAAACGTTGCGCCTTTTTGCTCCACATCGTCCTCTTCTTTCCGGTTAATCAGCAGGTTTCCCAAAAATGCCGATTGAATAACCTGGTAGTTAACATTAAAATTGAACCGTTTGGAGAGTTCGGCATAGTCAAAAACATAATACTCTTTATCCACATTGCTGATGATCGTGATGGAGTCTTTATTTATCAGCACCCTTCCGCCCTGCACCCCGATAACGGTAAAATTCATCCAGATCACACTGTCTTTTCGCACCCGGATGTTCGCCTTTACCTCACGCTCCTTATTGCCATCCTTCAATACCATGCGGGCTTTGCCGTGAAAATAGTCGAAGTCAATCTCTTCAATAGCCAGTGATTCCTTTGGAGAACCACCAACAAACGGAACGGTTTTCTTGCTGCACGCAGCAAGCACCACCGGAAACAGAATACACCACAGACGTAACCGGTTATTCATACAGTTTACGATCAGCTATTTTTTTATTGAGTGCTTCACTGGGGGCATGAAGCAGTTGCCTGGCTTTTTCCCATTGCTGTACCGCGTTGGCCACTTCGCCCAGTTGAAAAAGGATGTCGCCAAAATGTTCGAGGTGTGTGGCGTTGGCTTTTCCGCTGGCGACAACGCGCTCCATCACCTTTCGGGCTTCTTTGTATTTCTGGCGGGCGTACAACACCCAGGCATAGGTATCGAGGTATGTGGGGTTATCGGGATGGTCTTTAATTAATTGCGCTGAAAGTTTCTCTGCCCGCTCCAGGTTTGCTTTTCGCAAGGCTAGAAAATAACTATAGTTGTTCATCACCACTTCGTTATTCGGATTAAATGCCAGCGCATCTTCATAGGCTTTGACGGACTTGGTGTAGTCTTTTGTGGCATTGTAAGCATCGCCCAGCAGGCCGTTGATTTCGGCAGTCATGCCGGGGTTTGAGGTAGCCAGCTTTTTGCTTTGCTCCAGTGAATTAATGGCTTCCCTGTATGAACGCCTTTGCAGCAGAGCTGCCCCTCTGAAATAGTGAAGCATTGCCTGGTTTGGATAGTACTCCAGCGCTTTTTCTGTGTGGGCAATAACCGCATCCCATTCGCTAAGCTGCATTTCGATGTAGAGCAGGTTTTGCCAAACCTCAAAGTTCACTTCGCCTGATTGAACCGCCTGCAGGTACTCGCGCCTGGCTTCCTGGTTCTTACCCACCGACAGATACAGATCGCCTCCCATTACCGATACGTTGGTTTCGTTCGGGTAGTTGATCTTAAGGATTTCAAGGATGTCCAACGCAAACTTTTGCTTGGCCGGGTCGGATTCATTTTTTGCTTTGAGTTGGTTAAGCTCTTCTGAATAAGTGCCCAGCACCACTAATTTACTGTTCAATTCAACTTCGGGGTCATCAAATACGGTACGGATCAACCTTCTGGCCTTCTCCTCCTGGTTGGTATCGCGATACAAACCAGCCAGAAACAGGGATGCATTTGGTGCGATCTTGTTTTCAGCAACAAACTTTTCGAGCGTGCTGATGGCCTGGTTCTTTTGATTGTATTGGGATTGATTCTCGGCCACCCCAACCACCAGCCGCTCGTCATCCGGAAACGCCTGAAGCAACTTTTCCCCTTCGTTCAACGCTTCTTTCGGTTTACCCAGTTCAAAATAGAGTCGCTGCTTTTGCAGCGATGAAGTTTCATTTATGCCAAAGAAATTCTCGGCTCGGTTATACGTCTTAATGGCTTCTTCGTTCTTTCCGGCATACTGATACACAACGGCCAGTTCGTACAGGTATTCCTGTGTGTTGGGCACCTCGTGCAGCATGCCCTCGAACAGTTGGGCGGCCCGGTCATACCGGGACAGGCTCATGTAGATATTGGCTCCAAGCAGGTAAAAATATTTATTCTTCCGATCCAGCCTAATGGCCTGTTCAATACTGAGTGAAGCCCGAAGCATATCGTCTGTGCGGTTACCCCGGGAAAGTACATCAGCAACTTTATAATGCACGGTTGCGCTTTCAGGATTGATCTCCAGCACCTTTTGGTAGTACTCAAGTGCCTTGGCGTAGTCCTCAAGAATATAATACTTCTCAGCTTCGGTAAAGTAAAACTCTGCTTCACGCCACTTTACGCTTGCCAGCGAGGGTGTATCGGTGCGCTTTCTCTTTTGTGCGATGCTTTGAAAGCCGAACAGGAGAAACGGAATTAAAAAAAACAGCGTGGCCGTTTGCGATTTCAACGAGTAACTTTTTATCTGTATTGCTCCAAACTGAGTGCCAAAATTAGTGAATTTTCAACACCTCCATGGGTTTCTTTATTTAGGTGGTTGTGGGAGTGTGGGTCGTTCTAAAAAATAAATAAGCCCGAAATAGCCAAGTACCAAACTGTTATGGAAAAGTAACGCCAGCCACTGATTCTCCACCGTAAACCGGGCGCTGAAGTAAATAAGTGCCAGCGCGAACAATATATAGAACAACGATTTACCTATGGGATAAGGAATGGGAAAATGCTTTTGGCCAAACCAGTAACAGGCCACCGTCATACTCGTGTAGCAAAGCAACGCAGCTAGGCTGCTCCCCACATAACCCCATACGGGGATGAGCAGGTAATTGGCCAGAATGGTTACCGCAGCACCGCCAACCGAAAATAACGTGCCGTATTGCGTTCGATCAGTCAACTTAAACCAAACCGACAGGTTATAATAAACACCAAGAAATAAATAAGCCAGCAGCAGAACGGGAACCACCGTTAATCCCGACCAGTACTGCTCATCGCCCAGAATGTATTTCAGAATATCAAGGTTAATGCTCACCGCTAAAAGTATAGTGCTTGCCACGATTACAAAGTAGTGGTTAACTTTTGCGAAGAGTTCGGGCGACTTTTTGTCTTGTGCGTGCGAAAAGAAAAACGGTTCAGCCGCAAACCGGAATGATTGAACCGCCAGGTTCATAAACACAGCATACTTGTAACACGCTCCGAAAACCCCCAGCGCATAGGCAGCCGGCTTGCCCGGGTAAAAATTCTCCGGCAGCCACCACTCCAGGGTTATGCGCGAGAACATTTCATTAACCATGCCGGCTACACCGGTAAGCATAACCGGGTACGCATAACGGAACATGGCGGGTGTAATGGTACGATCATAGGAAGGCCTCCATTCCCACAGCGTTCTCATGAAGAACAGCACCAATACCGCGTTGCCGAGCAGGTTGGCTAAAAAGACATAACCTACTTCTACTGGGGTGTTCGCCTGATACAGAAAATAATAGTTCAGAAAAACCAACAGCAGCACGCTGGTGATTTTTGCTGTGGCAAACCGGATTGATTTTTTCTGCAAACGTAGTTGTGCAAAGGGGATAGCCACCAGGGCATCAATAAACATAACGCCTGCAAGCCAGGTAATGTAGTGTTCCTTTCCGGCAAGGTTTACATACGAAGCGATAGGAAATTTAAAGGCAATGATGAGCAGCGACAGCAACAAGCTGATGGAGAGTACCACGGTTTGCGCCAGGTTAAATACCTGCCGGGCATCTGCGCCCGGTTTGGTGGCAAAGCGGAAGTAAGCCGTTTCCATTCCCCACATGTACACCACATTAATAAAAGCCACGAAAGCGTAGAGGTAGGTAATGACCCCGTATGCTTCCGGATAGAAAACAGCGGTGTGCAGGGGCACCAGTAAAAAGTTGAACAGGCGGGGCAGTATAGTACCCAAACCGTAAATGGCGGTTTCGCCCGCAAGTTTCCGTAAGGAATTCATGGAGAGCTAAAAATGCAGGTTTTTATCTGAAAGTAGGTTATCGGTGGGTTTATTCAATACGCTGGGGTTACGTTTTGTTGTAAAAATAGATTATTGACAACTTTTAACTTTGCTAATCATACTAAGCAATGGCTTGTAGAGTTTTTCTTGCCGGATTACTGTGGATAGCGGCCCATATCATGGCCCAGGCACAGGTGTGTACCGTTACGGGTACCAGCCCCCTAAACTGGACGAACCCCGGCCCCAGTTGCGCTGAAGGCGGTAATGCCGGTGGCGCAACCATTCTTATTGTGCCGGCCGGATTTACCCTGGTCTTTGATAATAACGGAGATACCTGGACGGGGACCCGTATTGATGTGTATGGAACACTCAGTATTACCGCTCCGGGTCAGGTAACGATAAACAGCAGCATTGTTGTAAAAAACGGTGGCACGCTGGCAATAAGCAGTAAGTTAAACCTGGGATCTTCGTCAGGATGTGGGTATACGTTAATTGTTGAAACGGGCGGTACGGTTGACATTGTTGGCAGCACTCCCGATCGACTGAATATCTGTGGTGTTGAAATTGCCCGCGGGGGTGGTGCAGGCTGTAATCCGTATCCTGCCGGACCGTTACCATACTGTGAACCGGGAGGCGGTTTTACCGGACCCACGGGTTTTGATGAAAACGGGTATAACCCTTCGCTGCCGGTAACCCTGGTTTACTTTTATGCAACGGGCACCGGTAACCAGATTATCCTTACGTGGGCTACCGAAAAAGAGGAAGGGTTTGACAGGTTTGTTATTCAGCGCGCTGATTCCAATTTTTCATTCGAAGATTTAGGTGAGCTTCCGGGGGCAGGATATAACACGCACTCCCTTCGCAAATATGAATTCATAGATCGTCATCCGCTCATCGGTTTGCATTACTACCGGCTACAGGCCGTTGACCTGGATGGGTCGTTCGAATATTTCGGGCCGGTATCTGTGGTGTATCAGGGTGAGAAAACCATCTGGGTTTCGCCAAATCCATGCTCCGGAAATGAGGTTGGCCTTTACACCAACTTTGCACCGGGCGATGCTGACCGGATTTACCTTATTAACCAGGCGGGTATTGTGTGTGCAGAGGCACGTGCGGCCGATGTTATCGGCCAACTCAATCTGGTCACTCCGCTTCAACCGGGCGTTTATATGCTGAAGTATTCTTCTGCCACGTTTAGCAAAATTGTTCGGTTTGTGGTGACTAAATGATCGCACTTATATTTTCACGGTGTCCTCCTGCGGCAGCACTCAGGGGAAGGAAAAAGAATCATCTCGATTTTAAGGGCATTGGAAAAAATACGGATGTCTCTTTCTTATAGTTTTCGAACTTTGGATTTCCGGCATATTTACGCTCCAACATCGGCACTCCGGAAACAAAGCGCACAAGGCAGGTAATGGTTAGCGGGCCAACAAGGGTCATCCAGCCTCCGGGCAAAGTAACCGCCAGAAGAAAAATTCCCCACCATTGCACCGCTTCACCAAAATAATTTGGGTGTCGTGTGTAACGCCACAATCCTGAAGTAATAATTTTTCCTTTGTTTTCAGGCTTGGATTTGAATTGTTTTAGCTGATAATCTCCAACGGCCTCAAAATAAAAACCAATCAACCAAACTAATACACCTGTGCCATCAAGAAAATGGAAGCTATCAACTGAATGCATATTAATATAGACTACCGGTAACACGGTTATGAATAGAAATAACCCCTGCAGCATGAATACCTGTAGAAAACTGCGTATATAAAAGTGCCTCCACTCCATCCGCCATTGATGGTACCGGAAATCTTCCGGCTTGCCCTTATTCCGTAGAAAGATATGTCCCGACAACCGCAGGCCCCAAACGGTAACCAGCACGTTAACCAGTAATGCCTTCTGTGACGGGTCAGCCATTAAATAAGAACTCCAGGCCATGACTACAAAGCCTAAACCCCAGGCAATGTCAGCCACATCATTCCGTTTAATAAGTATGGAAACGGCAAACCAAAGCAGCATGTAGCTGAGCAATGCCAGCGCAAGAATCAGGTAATGATTCATAGTCCGAGTTTAGCGGCAATAAAGTACGTAGCGGTTGCTACACTGGCAGAAAGTACGGTGCCCCAAAGCATATCCACTATCACCATTTTTACCGGCCAGTCTTTAAGGGTAGCAAGGTTAGTCAAATCATAGGTAGCGTAGGTGATTAGTCCGAAAAAAGCACCCATCCAAAGTGCCAGTGTCCATTCCTTTTTTTCTACGGCAGGAGCAATTACAAACACCACCAGGCCGACAAGAAACAATAAATAGAAAATAATAGCGGCTGTCCAGTTTACATCGGATTTCATCAAAAAGCCGATCTGGTTTTTATAGAAATCGCGGGCAATGAAGCCAATCCAGAGTATGTCAATGGCGAAGAATACAGGCAGGGCGATGGCGTAGAGTTTCATCAACATGTTTCTGGCTTTATTTTCCGAACACTTAAATTTTCAGACTTCCCAATTTAAGTCTTCGCAGGCAGATCTGTATCGTTCAATACGGCATAACTCAGCACGTTATAAAAACTAAGCCTCCTGCGCCAGCAGGGAGGGGAGGTGTTCTAAAATTTCTTTGGCCATTTCCTTTAAGCCAAACCGGTGTTGCCAGCCCCAGTCCTGGCGGGCACGGGAGTCGTCAATGGATTTAGGCCAGCTGTCGGCAATTGCCTGCCGGAAATCGGGGGTATACGTAATTTCAAAATCAGGAATGTGCTTTTTTATTTCTGCAGCAATTTCGGCCGGTGAGAAACTCATGGCCGAGATGTTGTAGCTCGAACGGATTTTTACTTTTGCGGCTGGTGCTTCCATCAAATCCAGGGTGGCTTTTACGGCATCGTCCATGTACATCATGGGCAGGTACGTATCAGGCGAAAGAAAACAATCGAATTTTTTTTCAGTAAGCGCTTTAAAAAAAATATCCACGGCATAATCGGTGGTGCCTCCACCGGGTTTGGTTTTATAACCGATAAGCCCCGGGTACCGCAGGCTGCGAACATCCACGCCTTTGTTCCGAAAATACCAGTCGCACCACCGTTCACCGGCCAGTTTGGTAATGCCGTAAATGGTGGTGGGATCCATGGTGGTGTCTTGCGGGGTGTTGTGCTTTGGTGTGGTGGGCCCGAAAGCGGCAATGGAACTTGGCCAATACACTTTGTCGAGTTTAAATTCCACAGCGGCATCCAATACATGAATCAGGCCGTCCATGTTCAGGTGCCAGGCAAACTTCGGGTTTTTCTCACCGGTTGCCGAAAGCACCGCGGCAAGGTGATAGATCTGTTTAATGTTGTTTTTTTGGATGAACTCAAACAGGTGTTTTTGTTTTAAGACATCCAGAATTTCAAAATTGCCTTGCGATAAAATACCCTGCGGATCTTTAATATCGGTAGCAAAAACGTTTTCCTTGCCGTATAACTTCCAGAGGCCCTGCACCAGCTCTGTACCCAGTTGTCCGCCCGCCCCGATAACCAATATCTTTTGTGTTTTCATGCGTATCGCTACAGTCCGAAAGTTAGGTATTTTTAATGCTTTTGGGTTACCAACAACCCATACTTTTGCCGGAAGCGTATAACTTTGCAACCGTCAGTAAAAACTAATCCCACAGCATGTACACGTTAAAACCCTTTCTTGAAAAAGAACTCGCCTCTATTCGTGAAGCCGGACTCTATAAAAATGAGCGCATCATTACTTCTCCGCAAGGGGCCGACATTACCCTGCAGGATGGCAGGCAGGTAGTAAATTTTTGTGCCAACAACTACCTGGGGCTTTCATCGCACCCGCGGGTAATTGAAGCGGCCAAACGCGCCATCGATACCCATGGTTTCGGCATGTCGTCAGTACGCTTTATCTGCGGAACGCAGGATATTCATAAAGAACTGGAGCAAAAGATTTCGGAGTTCCTCGGCATGGAAGACACTATATTATATGCGGCCGCCTTCGATGCCAACGGAGGTGTGTTTGAACCCTTGCTTGGCGCTGAGGATGCCATTGTTTCGGATGAACTGAACCATGCCTCTATTATTGATGGCGTTCGCCTGTGTAAAGCCATGCGCTACCGCTACAAACACAACGACATGGCCGATTTGGAAAAGCAACTTACCGATGCGCGCACTGCCGGTGCCAAACAGATTATGATTGTTACCGATGGCGCCTTTTCGATGGATGGGACCATTGCCCGACTGGATGCGATTTGTGACCTGGCCGATCGGTATGAAGCCCTGGTGATGACAGACGAATGCCACTCTACCGGATTTATCGGCAAAACCGGACGGGGCGTACCGGAATACCGGGGCGTGATGGACCGGGTAGATATTATCACCGGCACTTTGGGTAAAGCCTTAGGCGGGGCATCGGGTGGTTTTACTTCAGGAAAAAAGGAAATCATTGAACTGTTGCGTCAACGTTCAAGACCGTACTTGTTTTCCAATACACTGGCCCCAAGCATTGTGGGGGCTTCAATCGAAGTGTTTACGATGTTGAGTGAAACAACGGCTTTACGCGATAAGCTGGAGCAGAACACAACGTATTTCCGGACAGCGATGACCAATGCCGGTTTTGACATCAAGCCCGGTGAGCACCCCATTGTGCCTATTATGCTCTATGAAGCACCCCTGGCTCAGCAGATGGCAGAGAAATTACTGGATAAAGGAATCTACGTGATTGGTTTCTTTTTTCCTGTAGTTCCGAAAGGGCAGGCAAGGATAAGGGTTCAGTTATCGGCTGCCCACGAGAAGCATCATCTCGATAAGGCTATTCAGGCCTTTACGGAAGTAGGTAACGAGCTTGGTGTGCTAAAAAAATAGTTACGCCTGCACCTCTTCATCGTGGGGTACTTCGTCCCAGTTGGCGGGCTCGGTGGCGTGCAGAAATTCCAGTATTTTTTGCTCCACCTGCTTCAACTTAAGGGCTCGCAGAAATTTCCCGTTGCGGGCTAAAATCAACCGTCCGGTTTCTTCCGAGATGGCCATCACCAGCGTGTCGGTACTTTCAGACATGCCGATGGCAGACCGGTGGCGCATACCGAAATGCGGGGGCAGGTTATCGTTTTCACTAACCGGTAATACACAACGCGCTGCCTTAATTCTTCCTTTATAGATAATTACTGCGCCATCATGCAATGGGCTGTTCTTATTGAATATGGAAAGTAAAAGCGGTTTGGTTACTTCAGCATCCAGCAGTTCACCGGTTTCGGCATAAAATTTCAGTTCGGTATCGCGCGAAAATACAATCAACGCACCGGTGCGTGTGCCCTTCAGCGTTTTCACGGCTTCAATAACTTCGCGTACATCAAAATCATCGTGGTACTCGCTGCGCCAACTGGCCAGGTTTTTAAAAATGTTGTCGCGGAATTCAGTACTCCGCCCAATGACCAGCAGGAACTTCCGGATTTCGGGCTGAAACAGAATAATCATGGCCAGCACGCCCACACCCATAAACTGACCAAGGATGGTGGCCAGCAGTTCCATCTGTGCGGCACGCACAATCAGGTAAATCAGGTAAAGGGCAAGGATGCCGAGAAAAATATTTACGGCAATACTGCCGCGTATCAGTTTGTACACCTGGTACAGCAGTACACTTACCAGGGCAATGTCAATGAAATCAACCCACGTAACATCCAGAAAGCCTATCTTAAAAAGGAAGATCATGCATACAAATGTACTAAACTCCACTTTGCGGTGAAGCCGAATACGGCTGGAGTTTGGAAAATAGTGAAACAAGTTCAACGGCTTCTTTTACATCGTGCACCCGCAGGATGGACGCACCCTTGGTCAGGGCAATCATGTTTAGCGCTGTGGTGCCGTTTAAAGCATGTTCGGGGGTGGTGTTCAGGGTGCGCCATATCATGGACTTTCTGGACAACCCGACAAGCAGGGGTTTATTCAACATCTTCAGCAGATGCAGGTTGGAGAGCAACTCAAAATTTTGTTCTACTGTTTTGGCAAATCCGAAACCGGGATCAAGGATAATATCGCTCACGCCTTTTGCCTGGAGGGAAGCAATTTTACCGGAGAACCAGGCGGTTAACTCGTGTAAAAGGTTTTCATACGAAGCCAGTGAATTCATGGTTTGAGGTGTACCCTTCATGTGCATACAGATGTAGGGGACTTTCAGTTCTGCCACGGTTTCGAACATCGCGGCATCAAGGTCTCCACCCGAAATGTCATTTATTATATCGGCTCCTTCGGCCACGGCCTGGCAGGCAATGGCAGATCGGAACGTATCGACCGAGAGGACAACATCATTAAATTCTTTGCGGATTACCTTAACTGCGTGCATAACCCGCCCGGCTTCATCTTCAGGCGAAATATCGGTTGCACCCGGCCGGGATGA
>JBKBOE010000014.1:0-47949 GCA_046294915.1 Cyclobacteriaceae bacterium
ACCGCGAGTTAACCGCGGTACTGGATATGACGGGCGGAAATGGCAGAGTTAATTTAGGCGGTCAGCTTTCTTTTACCAATAACCGGGGGCTGCTGCTCTCGGGTACGTCAGGTAGCGTGTTTAATTATAACAGAACAAGTTCGGAACAAGTTTTAGCTTTCCCAACATCTAATCAACCGGCTAACCCATTTACTTATCATAACCTGTATTTTAACAACCCTAGTACAAACGGTGTCTTTATCGGAACATCTATTACTTCGGCAAATGTTACTGGTGATTTAAGAATCCAGAGCGGTACTTCAAGGCAGGGTAACGCAACAATAACAGGAAATGGCACACGAACTTTTCAGATTGCCCCCGGTGCTTCCATTAGGCTGATTGGTAATCAGGGATTTGCAACTGGTTTTGGAACTTTTGATTTGGGTACCACAGCCCCGTTTGGCACGGTTCAATACCAGAATTCAAATGCTCAAACCATTTCCAACCAAACCTATGGTAACCTGGTTGTGAGTTCCAATCAAACGTTCAGCATTCCCAACGTTACCATCAATATTGCCGGCAACCTTACGTTAGGAAGTGGGGCGAACAACCCCGTTCTCCAAAGTGCTGCCGGTGGCCCTTCGGGTCTGACAGTAGCCGGTAATTTAACCATCAACACCGGGGCACGTCTTCGCGCAGATAATAACGGAACCATCGCAACTCTTACAGTGGGCGGAAATTGGGTAAACAACTCAACCACCGGTGGAAGCAATGGTTTTGATGAGGGTACGGGCACGGTTGTGTTTAACAGTCCGGCAGCCAATACACTGCAAACCATTGGCGGTTCAACCGCTGAAACTTTTTATAATTTAACATTGAATACAAGCGCGGCTACCGATGTGGTTCGTATGTTAAATAATACCACAGTTAGTAATACACTGGCGCTGAACCAGGGCGAACTGGACTTGAATTCGTTAACGCTTAACATAACCCGTAACAGTACGGGCGCTATTACCCGCACCAGTGGTTATATCAAAAGTGAAGATAACACCAGTCCGTATGGAACTCTCCAATGGTTAACCGGTGCCCTTACAGGTTCTTTTGTCTATCCCTTTGGTAAATCCAGCGCAGAATACATCCCGTTTACACTGAACATTACCTCTGCCGGATCGCCCGCCACGGGTTCGGTATCGGTTTCAACGTATGCTACCGGAACAGACAACACCCCTTATCCTTCGGGTGTAACCAATTTAAGTGGTACAAGTGGTGGTTTATCCGTAGCGGATCGTTTCTGGGTAATAACGCTTAACGGATATACCGGTACTCGCCCTACGTCAACCATGACGTTTACGGCAACTTCGGCTGAAATAGCTACTACCGGAGCAACCACCCTTAATGCCCAACGCTGGGCTCCCTCCAATACGTGGGAGCCTGCATTGCCCGGCCAGGTTTATAACAGCGGAGCAGGTACCGTAACCGTGCCAGGTGTTAATCAATACTCACCCTGGGCCATCGCTGATGTTACTGCCCCGCTGCCGGTTGAAATGAAATCGTTTGAACTGGCTGCTTTAAACAATTACGTGGAAGTGAAGTGGTCAACTGCATCGGAATTGAACAACGATTTCTTTACTGTAGAGAAACGATTTGAAGGGTCTGAATCATTTGTACCGGTAACCGATGTGCCCGGAGCTGGTACTACCAATCGTGAATCCAGGTACCGCATTGAGGATTTTTCGGTATCTCCGGGAATTTGGTATTACCGCATAAAGCAGACGGATTATGATGGAACCTACACGTATTCTGCAGTAAAATCAGTAACGGTTTCGGGGCAGGGTTTCTGGCAGGTTTATCCTAATCCTTCCAATGGAACAATGTTTTCGGTTAAACTTACAGCTACGGAGTTGAATAAGCCGCTGATGATAAGTGTGGTTGATATGCAGGGAAGGATAGTTCATTCCGAGACGGTGGTGGTAACTTCTTTAAACGAAGAAATAAAACTACAGAATCAGTTATCAAACGGAGTGTACGTTGTGGTTATCCAGAGTCCGGTTGCCGTTAGTCAGCAAAAACTTATTGTACGGTAAAATCTGAAAGGCTTCAGGCAGGGACACCCGCCAGCAGGTAGAGCACAGCCATGCGGATGGCTACACCGTTTTCTACCTGGTCCAGGATTATAGAATGCGCGGAGTCAGCTGCATCGCTGCTTAATTCAATGCCCCGGTTTATGGGGCCCGGGTGCATAATCACGATCTGATTTTTGAGGGAGTCAAGCAGACTTTTGGTAATGCCATAATACAACGAATACTCACGCAGCGAAGGGAAGTACTTTATCTGCTGTCGCTCAAGCTGGATGCGGAGCACATTGGCAACATCACACCACTCAAGCGCCTTCCGTACGTTCAGTTCAACCTGAACATTCAATTCTTTAATGTACCTGGGCAGCAACGTAGGCGGTCCACACACCATTACCTTTGCTCCGAGTTTTTGCAAGGCAAAAATGTTTGAAAGGGCAACACGTGAGTGAAGAATATCTCCGATGATGGCCACTTTCTTTCCACTTACCTCCCCAAGTTTTTCCCTGATGGAATAACTATCCAACAAGGCTTGTGTTGGATGCTCGTGTGTGCCGTCTCCGGCATTGATAATGTTCGCTTCGATGTGGCGGGCGAGGAAATGGGGCGCTCCTGGGCTTGCGTGCCGCATCACCACCATATCCACTTTCATCGCCAGGATATTGTTTACGGTATCCAAAAGGGTTTCGCCTTTTTTGACGGAACTGGTTGACGTTGAGAAATTAACCACATCGGCCGATAGGCGCTTTTCGGCAAGTTCGAAGGAAAGCCGGGTGCGGGTTGAATTTTCGAAGAAAATGTTGGCAATCGTTACATCGCGGAGGGATGGAACTTTTTTTATCGGTCTGTTCAGTACGTCTTTAAATGTATCCGCTGTTTCGAAAATAAGGTGGATGTCTTTTTCATGGATGTTTTTAATTCCGAGTAAGTGTTTTTGACTGAGTTGTGACATTCTTAATCTTTATTTATCAGCCATATTTTATTTTGACTGTGCCCCTGAGCCACAAGTTCAACTAAAACTTTTTGTGTGAGCACGGTATTCACCGTTTTACCCACATAATCCGGGGCAATGGGCAGGTCGCGGTTATACCTCCTGTCAATCAGCACAAGCAGTTCAACTTTTGCCGGGCGGCCAAATGTAATCATAGCTTCCAGGGCTGCGCGTACCGTGCGTCCGGTAAACAATACATCATCAATCAGGATTACCTTTTTTCCTTCAATAATGAAAGGAATTCGTATTTCGCTGGCTTTGGCAATTTCTCTTCTCCGGAAGTCATCGCGGTAAAAGGTAACATCCAGGTACCCGATGGGTACATCTTTACCGGTAAGTTTTTTTAGCTTTTGGTGGATAAGATCAGCCAGGTAAATTCCTCTGGGCTGCAGGCCAATAAGAACCGATTCTTCAAAATTACCGTGATTTTCAATGAGTTGCTGGCAAAGACGGCTTATGGTAATATCCAGCAGATCGGAATCAAGGATGAGTTTTTTCTGCATAAGCCGGAACAAATATAATCGATTATCGGGATAGTTACTGGTAGCTGATTTTGTTCACGAAGAAAACCCGTTGCCTTGAGCGCGTTAGGGACCGGCTGGGGGGTCGCTCAACTCCGTAAGCTAGAAACGCGCCATCGTACCAGTATTCGAGTTTTTTGATATCGTCATTTTCATCCTGATCCTCCGGCTGAAATCCGAGGGTTAGGTTTTTGTAGTTTTTTCCTTCAAGGACTTTATTTTCTTGAATCAGTTTGGTGCGAATGCGGTTGTCGAACAGGTAGAGCAGAGCAATACGATCGTTACGGGTGTCCATCTTAACGTATTGGTCAAGCGTAAAACTTTTAACATCATTTATTTCAAAACTGTTATCCCATTGCAGTTTTCCTTGTTTATTGAAACCGATAAGAATAGCATGGGTGTACCGGTAACCATCGAAGACATAAGGCACTGCATAACTGGTAGCAAGGCCATAGTTGTAGCGATCATCGCGCTTGTAGACCGGGTAAAAGGCTTCACCCAACAGCAGAAACTGATTATTATCGGCAACCAGCTCATGTACCATGATGCGGTATTGAAGTTTGATTTTCTTTCCCTTAACTTTTTTTCGGGCAATACGATCCTGCATTCGTTTCTGCTTTTTTGCTTTCATGTAGCTGAAAAAATTCTCCAGATCGGTAAACGGGTAGATATACTGGTTTTGCTCTCCGTCATTACTTACAGTGGCTATGAATAGCCCTTTGGAGTAATCTGAAGTACGACTACCATAAGTACCGGCAACTACAAGGTTTTCATTTTCTGTTTTGATGGCTTTACCAAACAACAGGCTTGTATTTTCCGGAGGTAATAGCGCTGTGTTTTGTTTTAATGTACCCACCGCATCATACGATTTTATCCAGATGGTTTTTTGTTTGGCAAAATTCCGGGCGCCTATAAGTACCTGAAAACTCTCATCCTCATTAACCCGAATTTGAATCAGTTCACCGCTTTCGTTAAATAAGCCGGGTAATACAGTTGTTTTTTGGGTAGCAAAACTGAAATACAAAACAACCGGAATCCGGCCCATGTAGTAACCTCCTATGAGGGCTCCGCGTGACATTACTTCGAAGTGAGTTGGCATAAAGGGAATGTAATTTTCAATTACATATTTTTCGGAGGCACCCGTATGAAGATCAATAGCGTACAGATGAAAGTTGATTGTAGTGAATTCGCGGTTGTGGCAAAGCAGAAATTGCTGATAACCAACAGTGCGTTGATGGGCCAAAACAAATTTCTTTTCTAAGCTAAGTTGATTCCTCCACACTTCAGTAAAAACTGTATCGAGGTAAATCAGATCGAGGTAATCCTGCTTTTTAGCTGTGCCATAACGGTAAATAAGGGCTCCGTTGGTTTTGGCAGGAGCTACAAAGTATTCCGTATCCCTGTCTGAAATATGAATTTCATACCGGTTGTTCTGCTGCAATTGCGCAAAGCCGCTGACCGAAAACAGGTAAAAAAGGCTACTGTACCACAATTTTGTTGATATAGAAAACTCGTTTCGTTGCATTTTCTCCACTGGTTTTGTTTCGTACGCTCTGAATTCCCCATACATAAAAACCGGATTGATACCAGTATCTCACACCTCCTTGTTGTTCGCGTTCTGATCGCAATTCATCCAAATCAGTATTTAGTCTTAATCGTTCAGTCAGTTCAGTGGATTCGCTCGTATCCAGATTAATTCTGGTGATTTTCAAATCTGATTCCTTTTTGTATATAAAATACAAATATTGTGATGTAAGGCAAAAGTCGGTGATCTGTTCCAATGCATACATCCGGATATTGGGAAGTTCCAGGGCGTGGTCCCATCCTATCGTTCCCTGAGGGGTAAATGAAACCAGCACAGTCCGTGTAATTTTAACCTCATCGGATTGCCGCATGGAAGGATTGCCATAGTTGTAAGGACTGTACATGCGGTTATAGTAGGGAAAATAATTACCATAGTAAGGTCCGTAGTAGGAGTAGGGATTAGGATAGGGAGGGTAATACGGATAGTTGTCATTGAACTGTACTGCCGAGGATGCCGGCACAAATACTTCGGCCAATAGCAGAAATCCTTTTGGATACTCTACGATTCGTAGCGGATGGATGTAGTTAACAAAATCGGGAAGTCGCCCTGACTGAAGGGCGGTCTTTGTTTTTTGTTCAATCCGCTTGCGCTTGGCTTCTTTTAAGTGACTCAGGTAGTTCGTCATATCAGCAAATGCCGTATAGGTAATTCGCTGATCGGAAAACGGATCAACCGGAACACCATAAAATCCGGCTGATTGCTTTGAGTTCATCCCTCCCCAGGTGCCCAGCAGCATTAAATCATCGCGAATAAGAGAACTTACAAGAGCTGTTTGTAACGATTTTTTCCCCTCAATGGCAATCACATCTTCCAGTAGTTCTTTCCCTGCTGAATCAAATATTTTAAACACAAGCTTGCGGTTATCGCGCTGGCTGCGATCAATCAATATAACACTAAAGGTATTGTTTCTGTTTCCGCGCAGTTCTACCAACTCGGTTTCTTTTTGGAAGAAACCCGGTAAAACCTTCATGCTCTGCTGCGCTGCAGCATACAGCAGAACTGCCGGTTCACTGTTAACATATCCGCCAAAAACGAAGTTGGGACCCACTTTCGTGAAGTGAGTAAGGCTTATGGCAAGCTCAGGCTTGATTTCAGTTTGTTTGATTTCTGCTGTGCGCAGATTAATCTCAACCAGATTGAGGATTGCTTTGATGCTTTCTTCTGACCGGAACAGCAAATAGAAAAAGGCCGAATCATGTTCATGGCCAATCAGGTTTTTACGCTGGTCAACTTCAATTTCGAGGGATTGTTGTTGACTGAGTGTGGTATCAAGCATGATGAATTCCCATATTCGGTTGCCCGCTTTGTAGCGTTTCGTTTCGCGCACAAGGGCCAGGCCATATTCTTCCATGGAAATGACCGAATAATCCTCATCATTAAACTTATACTCTTTTTCAAACCGATAGGGCTGGGTTACCTGGGCCTGAAGGCCGGAGAAGAGCATGCAGGTGATCGGAATAACGATGTGCCGAAGGGCTTTAATCATTTTTGCATGCTGGTTTTAAGAATGATTTCATGTTCTTCCGGAAGTACAGGCTGAACGGATAAACGTGCTACCCGTACCAGGGTCATGGCAGCTAATTTTTTATTAGCCTTTATTTCTGCAAGGGTAACAGGCCGTGCCAGTTTTTTTTGTGGGGTCAGTTCAACAGCTACCCAGTCCTTATCGGTGGGATCGGGGAATGCCTCGCGAGTAACTTTGGCAAGCCCGATAATGGCTTTTTCGTCACCGGTATGATAAATAAAAACCAAATCGTTTTTGGCCATTTTTTTAAGATTGCTCCTTGCACGGAAATTCCGCACGCCATCCCAGGTAACTTTTTTGTCGTTAACAAGATTATCCCACGAATAGGTTTCCGGTTCTGTTTTAACCAGCCAATAGTTCATAATGCAGAGTTTTAGGCTAAGTTACTAAACTTAGAATAAGGGAAAATTGTTGTAGGGGGAACCTGAGCAGGTTAATACGCCCGCACCAGTTTACCTTCCATAAAGTTGGCGTAAGAGCGGTTTGCTACCTTATGGCCTCCGGGTGTCGGATAATCACCTGTAAAGTACCAGTCGCCTTGATGATTGGGGCATGCTTTGTGAAGGTTTTCAACGGTCTGGAATACTATTTCGAGTTCGGCCTTCATATCAGCTGGTCTGATAATTTCGGCAATCTTCCGACTTACATGGTCGTAATCAAACTGAGCGTATAATTGTTTTACATGGTTTTCAGGATGAGCTTCTGCGGCCGAGCGGACGCACTGCTCATACACCTCTCCAAGCAGGTAATCTTTTTTGTGTTCTTTCAGCAAATCGATAACAGCGCGAAAGGCAACGAAGTCACTCATTCGGCTCATATCAATGCCGTAGCAATCCGGAAAGCGTATTTGGGGAGCAGAAGATACTACGACAATTTTTTTGGGCTCAAGCCGGTCGAGCATCTTTAAAATGCTCTTTTCGAGGGTGGTACCCCGAACAATGGAGTCGTCAATAACAACCAGTGTGTCTTTGCCTTTGTTTACTACTTCGTAGGTTGTGTCGTAAACGTGAGCTACCAGATCATCGCGGTGTTCATCATCCGTAATGAATGTGCGAAGTTTAACATCCTTTACAACAATTTTTTCAATACGAGGCCTGAAGGACAGCACATCATCAACCGGGTCAACCGATGGTTTCCCTTCCAGAATCACCTCCTTCTGTTTTTTAATCAGGTAGTCTTCAATACCGGCCATCATGCCGTAAAAAGCTGTTTCTGCGGTGTTGGGTATGTAAGAGAAGATGGTGTTTTTAAGATCGAAGTTGATGGCCCGGAGCACCTGGGGTACCAACAGCTTACCCAGTTGCTTGCGTTCGCGGTAAATATCGGGGTCGTTGCCGCGTGAGAAATAAATGCGTTCAAAGCTGCATGATTTTTTCTCACCCTGTTGTTGTACCGGGTAAAGGCCCGGTTCTCCATTTTTGTTAATGATCAGGGCGTGGCCGGGGGTAATTTCTTCAATTTGATTATAACTGACGTTGAAAGCTGTTTTAATGGCCGGTTTTTCAGAAGCAACAACAACAACTTCATCGTCCACATAAAAATAAGCAGGGCGTATGCCGTTAGGATCGCGCACGACAAAGGCCGATCCGGATCCGGTTAAACCTGCCATGGCGTATCCACCATCAAAATCTTTGCAGGCTCGCTTCAGCACCCGCTGCATATCAATTTCATTTTCGATGATCTCTGAAATTTCCTGATTGGAGTACTGGTCTTTATATTTTTCAAAAAGGCCCTGCACTTCTTCATCCAGGAAGTGACCAATTTTCTCCATCACCGTAACGGTATCCACCTTTTCTTTCGGGTGCTGCCCAAGATTAACAAGGATGTCGAACAATTCATCCACGTTGGTCATATTGAAATTGCCGGCCATAACCAGGTTGCGGCTGCGCCAGTTGTTTTGCCGCAGGAAGGGGTGAACGCTTTCAATGCTGTTTTGGCCGTGGGTTCCGTAGCGAAGGTGGCCGAGCCATAACTCTCCGGTGAAGGCTACATTTTCTTTTAACCATTTTTCGTCCCGGAATTTATCCTTGCCTTCTTTTTGGGCTTTCTTATATTTTTTGCTGATCTTTTTAAATAATGCTGCGATGGGCTGCTGCTTAACGGAACGGTACCGGCTGATGTACCGCCTGCCAGCTTCCAGATCAATCTTGATGTTTGCGATACCGGCTCCATCTTGCCCCCGGTTGTGCTGTTTTTCCATGAGGATGTACATCTTATTCATGGCATAGGCAGGGCCGTATTTTTCGATGTAAAAGGAGAGGGGCTTCCTGAGGCGGATCAGGGCAATTCCGCATTCATGTAAAACAGTGTCGCTCATGGACGATAGATAGGATACAAAGTTAACCTTATTCGGTCAACTCATCAAAAACCTTGTGGTTTAGCGGTTAAGGGGCATTAGGCCTTGGGAACAGAAAACCAGAAGGTACTTCCTTTACCTTCTTCACTTTCAACCCAAATATGACCGTTATTTTTCTCAACAAATTCCTTGCAAAGAATAAGACCCAGGCCTGTTCCTTTTTCGTTTGCAGTGCCCCTTGTGCTGTACGGATTTATCTTGTCGAACAGTTTATTCCGTACCTCAGGCGACATGCCTACCCCGTTATCGCGCACCGAGATAATCCACTCGTTGCCCTTTTCTTCGGCATTGATGATGATCTCTCCGCCATCGTTGGTAAACTTAAAGGCGTTGGTGAGCAGGTTGCGAATAACCAGGTTAATGGTATTGCTGTCGGCCAGGGCGTATACCTTGGGTGAAACCTTGTTAACCAGGCTGATGTTCTTTTGATGGAGTGAAGAAAGCAGGGCTATATTTTCTTCGACCAATGCATGAAGGTTGATTTTGGTGGCTTGCAGGCTTAGCTTATCCATCTGAAGCAATGTCCAGTCGAGCAGGTTGTTCAGCAATGTACGGGTATGGTTAAACCTTGTTCGCAATTCCTTTAAGGCTACCGGTAATTCCTCGGGTTTAATGGCACCGCGGTCGAGCAGATCCAGCAGGCCGGCCAGTGCATTAACCGGTGAGCGCAAATCGTGTGAAATGATGGAGAAGAATTTATCTTTTACTTTATTTAATTGTTCGAGTTCCTGACTTCGTTTTTCCATTTCTTCCTGATGTTGCAGAAGCAAGGTGTTGATTCGTCTTCTGCGTTGCCCGCTGCGGTAAACGGTTACCAGCAAAATGGCGGTCAGGGCTACTACAACAACAAGAATATTTCGGATGATTTCCTGTTTTCGGATTTCGGAGGCTCGCATCTGCTCAATGCGCATAAGGGAAGCAATCTGGTCATCTTTTGCTTCGGTTTCAAAACGTAATTGGTCGCGGAAAAACTTCTGCTGCATGCCTTGGCTGAACAGGCTATCTTTAAGGTGCTGGTGCTTCCGGTTATGATAGAGGGCTTTTTCAAATTCGCCTCGTTTTTCGTACAACCCTGAAAGCTGGTCATGACACTTAATTTGAAGCAGCCTGGCGTTAATTGATTGTGCAATATTGAGCGCAAGGGTCATTAATCGTTCAGCCTCACTGAAATTTCCCTGTTTAGCATATACCATTCCACGCCCTAATTCAACATCTGCTATACCAAACCGGTTACTGGTTGCTTGCTGAATGATCATGGCAGAATCATAATAGGCGAATGCCTTTTGAAATTGCTCCTTGTAGAGGTACGCCATTGCCATTTTGGATAAGGACTTGGGCAAAACTTCGGCAACAATGTTTCCAGGTTCGGCTTTTAACAGACTTTTTGCTTCATGGACAGCTTTGCTCAGGTAGTAAACAGCCGAGTCATATTCTTTGGTTCTGAGTTTAACATCACCGACTTCATCCAGAAAATAAGCGTAGCCGGCTTTATCGTTAAGTTGTTCGCTTACTTTATTTGAAAGCTTAAGATGTTGCAATGCGGTTTCGTATTGACCCATTTCCTTGAATACACGCCCCACATTGTGCAGGGCAATGTTCATGTACACGGAATCAATTATTGTAATTTTCTTCTGTTGTAAAGTTCGGTACGATCGGGTAAGGTAGAAATAGGCTTCATCATATACCCCCATTTCGTGGTAGAAATTGCCGATGTTGCCATATGCTAACCCAATGCTTGTGCTATCAGCCATTTCAATTGCAATCTGAAGGGCATCGGTTTCATATTTAATCGCTGAGGTAAAGTCGCCTCCCAGGTTATGGATTAATGCATTATTGTGGAGTGCCTGGTAACGGAAGGTGGGAATACCAACCTTTTCTGATAGCCGGACGGCCTCTATCGCATAATCACTGCCTTTTTTAAAATCGGCCAATGAATAAATGTTTGAAAGCGCAATCAGTGCCTTTATGCGCAGGGTATCGGATATTTGCTCCCTCAGTTTTTTCTCTAAACTATCTGAATATGATAGGGATTGCGCATGGCACCATACACCCGCCAGAAGCAAGAGTACGGAAACAATATAGGCTCTTATGGTCATCATTATGAGGCCATTAATCTGCAAATTCTGCAATACATAACCAACACAATCTGCATAGAGTTTATGATAAACCTACATTGTAATATATTCGGCAAATTCAAGTAATCCTTGTTGCTAGAACCTGGTAAAACTGTTGCGCTGTTAAAAATGGCAAAAAGTGAACGTTGGATTTGTGGATTTTAAGCAAAAACAATACATGCATAGGGTTATTAATCCCATAACGGACAGGCTTCCAGATGCACCTGTTCTCCAAAGAACAATCGGGTAGCAGCCTCAAAGGAATTGGTGTAGTCGGATACCAGGAATTGATCAGGGCTATTACTTTTGGTACTTAGCAGGTCGGAGGTTGCAAGGTATTCCCTTACGGCAAATGCCACTACCTCTGAGGAATCAAGGATGGTTACAGGCGTACCTTCATAGTACCGGGCAATTTCAGTTCGGATAAGGGGATAGTGCGTGCAAGCCAGGATCAAGCCTTTAATTCCCTCCAGCTCAGGGAAAGAAAGGTATCGGGCGATGATCTCATGGCTGATCCGGTTATTAAAAAAGCCCTCTTCAATCATCGGAGCAAGCAGGGGGGTGGGTAGTTGTTGTAGTATTATTCCCCGGTTAGCCTCTTCAATTTTTCGGGCATAAACCCCCGACTGTACCGTGCGCCTCGTACCAATAAGTCCGATTCGCGTGTTTTGAAAGTGAGCGGTTACCCAATTAATCATGGGGTCGATCACATTAATGATTTTGATTCCGCGGACGTATTCTTTTAAAAGTTCATAAGCGGCTGAACTGGCAGAATTACATGCGATTACAATAACCTTACACCCCCTTTTAAACAAGGCATCGGCAATCCGTACCGAATACGCCTGAATGGCGGCCTCCGACTTGTCACCATATGGGAGGTGAGCCGTATCTCCAAAATAAATTAGCTGTTCGTTGGGCAATACCTTTTTAATAGCATGGGCTACCGTTAGTCCTCCGATTCCGCTGTCAAAAATACCGATGGGTTGGTCAGGTGTAATGGCCATAAAAAAACTTCGGCAAGGTACTGATTCTTGCCGAAGTTGATACAGTAGTTTGAAAGGCGTTAGACGTTTGAAGACAGTTTGGCCAGCATTTGCTCGCGTGCTTCGCGGTGGCCGCAGTAACTGCACTTAAAGTGCTTGACAAAGAGGCCCGTCTCATCCTGTGTTGGAGCTTTTTCCAATTCCTCCTTTACGATCTTTAAGGTGAAATAACCGCATTCGGGGCACTCTTCCGAGTGCTGGTATGCCATATACTTTTCAATTTTCTTGTACCCGGTTTTTTCATCAATCCATACATCATAGTCTACTGAGTGAAACTGTTCTTCATGAATCATGCTTTCCTCCAGGTGCGCGTCCTCTTCTTCTTCGCTTAATCTGCGCATCAGGTTGCCGGCAGGCGATTTGCGGGGTTTGTACCGTATTTTACGCAAGCGTTTTTCTACGGAACGTGGATAATAGATTCGGATGAGGCTGTAAAAGATGAAATATCCGATAACTGCGAAACTTACAGTTATAAACAGCCGAACATAGAACCACGTCATTCCATGAGAATGGATCATTTCGGTGAATAAGGTATTGAAGAAGAGAAAGCCTGCAGCGATAAAGGCAATTACGGCAAACCAGAAATACCGTATTTCATGCAGGTTTACATAATCATACTTTTCTTTCGGGTCTTTAATCATAAAAATCCGGGCCTCGTGATAGAGCAGGATCAAAAAACCAATTGCGATACAGGCCACAGTGCCTTCCAGCATGTACGTGTTCCAGGTGTCCAAAAATTCGTAAGGTACTTCCATAAGCGAGGGTTGTTTAGGTTCCTATGTTTGCTCACCAAATTAGCAAAGAATTTGAAAGGTTAACTAGGGCAGTCGCCTGATTTTATATGGGTGATCCAAAATTTTGCCTGAACCACATAATTCCGATACTTTTAGCAAAAATATAGCGTATGGCACACAATCTCCTTGCGAATAAACGGGGTATTATTTTCGGGGCCCTGGACGAAAACTCGATAGCCTGGAAGACCGCCCTGGCCGTAAAAGCCGAGGGGGGCATCTTTACGCTTACCAATGCCCCCATTGCTATGCGAATGGGTAAGATTAATGAACTGGCCAAGGCTTGCAATGCCGAAGTTATCCCGGCAGATGCTACCTCCGAAACTGATCTTAATAATCTGTTTATCAAATCAATGGAAATATTGGGGGGTAAATTGGATTTTGTACTTCACTCCATTGGTATGAGTCCCAATGTACGGAAGGACAAATCGTATGGAGATTTGAATTATGAGTGGTTTTTAAAAACCCTTGATATTTCAGGGCTATCCTTTCATAAGGTAATGCAAACTGCTGAAAAAACCGATGCCATGAATGAATGGGCATCTATTGTGGCGCTGTCATACATTGCCGCGCAGCGCACCTTCCCTGATTATTCTGATATGGCTCAGGCGAAAGCTGTGCTGGAATCTATAGCCCGCAGTTATGGGTACCGCTTTGGAAAACTGAAGAAAGTTCGGGTTAACACGATATCCCAATCGCCAACCAAAACTACAGCAGGAGCAGGGATTTCAGGTTTTGATGTATTCTATGAGTATGCCCAGATGATGTCCCCTCTGGGTAATGCTTCGGCCGAGGCATGTGCCAACTACATTGTTGTACTGTTTTCCGACTACACCCGTATGGTAACCATGCAAAACCTGATGCACGATGGCGGCTTCTCTTCAACCGGAATTACCGAAGACCTTATTGAGCGCTTGACGAAATAGGTTCCAGGCCAGGCAACATGATTGTTTTTCCGCCCTGCAAAATCAACCTCGGACTGCAAGTGGTTTCGAAGAGGCCGGATGGGTACCATGATATTGAAACCTGCTTTTACCCTATACCACTTACCGATGTTCTGGAGGTAATCCCCTCATCGGCTTTCTCCTTCACGGTGAGCGGAATTGAGTTGGAGGGGAGGCCTGCCGATAACCTCTGTGTGAAGGCTTATGAATTACTCAGTCGCGATTATGTTATTCCGCCTGTTTCGATGCACCTTCATAAAGTAATTCCCGCAGGGGCCGGGCTGGGCGGTGGGTCATCTGATGCTGCGCATGTGCTAAAGCTGCTGAACACTGTTTTTGAATTAGGAATTTCCAAGCCCACCTTACAACAATATGCCTCACGCCTGGGCAGCGATTGCGCCCTCTTTTTGCACGATAGCCCAATGTTTGGAAAAGGCAGGGGTGATCTTCTGTCACCCGCTTTCATAGATCTGAAAGGGTATTACATCATTCTGGTAAAGCCCGGGATTAACATATCCACAGCTGATGCTTATCGGGGTATAACACCAAAGCAACCTGCTGTACGGCTGGAGTCGGTACTGGAATCAGATATCCGGAAGTGGAAGTACATATTGGTTAATGATTTTGAAACCACTGTGATCAGCAAGCACCCGGAAATCGGCACTATCAAACACACCTTTTATGAACAGGGTGCTCTTTATGCCAGCATGAGTGGATCTGGTTCAACGGTTTACGGAATCTTTGAACAGCCCGTTGATTTAACACAACTGTTCAGCAGCTATTTCTGCTGGTCGGGTGTACTCTCATGAGGCTACTTTTTCAAACCTGCTTTTGAGCCTAGGATAGGCGATCACGGCAGTAAGAATAATCAGTGTGCCCAAATAAAAATTCAGCCCCATTTTTTCTTTTTCTCCAAGTATAAGTAAGGCCATAATAATGCCATACACAGGTTCAAGATTGAGTGTGAGCTGAATAAAAAATACCGAAAACTTCTTCATCAGGTGAATAGCCATTGTGTAGGCATAAACCGAACAAGCCCAGGCCAGCAACGCGATATACAGCCAATCGAGGGATGTAGGTAATAAGTTAAGAGTGGCATTGACAGCCCAGGTGTTTTGGTAAATAGGTAATACAAGAGCGGTGGCGGCAAATGCCCCACCCATTTCATAAAAGGTAATAATGTTGGGTTCTATTCTCCTGACAAGTTTTGCATTTAATACAGAAAATAACGCAGCAGTAAAACCGGAAACGATACCGAGCAACAAACCCAGGGGGTATGCAAAGTTGAAGGAAAAAATAATGTAAAGCCCTGCCAGAACCAGTAACCCGAGCAGCAGTTCAAATTTTTTTATCTGGCGGCCGTTCAACCAGGGTTCCAGTAAAGCTGCCCATAGCGAATTGGTGGCAAAGCCTACCAGGCTTACCGAAGCATTCGAAATTCTTGCCGAAGCAAAAAAACTGAGCCAGTGAACGCACACGATAAAGCCTATCAGTATCATCCGCACTAAGTCCGGGCGGCTTGCCTTAAAGGAGCCTTTTGCCATAAGAATAACCACCCCCATACCAATAGCTGCCAATAAGGTTCGGTAAAAAACCATTTCAACGGAGGGTATGGAGATAAGCAGACCAAGAACAGCGGTAAAGCCCCACAAAAAAACAATAAAGTGCAGTTTCAGGTAATCGGTAAGTGTTGCCATTACCGGGGCACGTATTTATACATGAAGAGTGAAAGAACACCGAAGAGTGCAGTAGGTATCCAAACCGAGATTGCCGCTGGCAAAGAACCAGCCTCTGCGAAAGTGCGGAACATCATAAAGAAAAGGATGAAAATAAAAGAAAGGGCAAAGCCGATAGCGATCTGAAAACCTGTACCGCCCCTGCTTTTTCTTGACGAAACAATTACCCCCATAAAGGTGAGAATGAAAATAGAAAAAGGAGAAGCAAAGCGGGTGTACAATTCTACCTCGTACACTTCAATTCCTGCTATGCTTCGCGCACGCAGTGTTTGAATGTACTCATTAAGTTCATTAATGGTTAGGCCGTCAAACTTGCGGTAATCATTTTCAAATTCCTTAGGATGGATGACCAGCGCGGTATCCAGAGTCAAGCCTGAAGTGATTAGCTTTTCTTTTGCCGGCATGCCCACGGTTTGAAAAATGGTGTCAATCTGTTTAATGCTCCAGTCGCGTAGTGTCCAGGTATGCTTGGCAGTATCCCATTCAATCCGGCTGGCATACAATTTTTCCACCAGTTTCATGTTTTTGAATCGTTCCATGGTAAAGTGGTAGCCCCGGTCACTCAGGTTATTGTAGTTCTGGATGTACAAAAATACATTTTCTGAAACCTGTAAATGAATATTTCGCTGGCTGCTGGCGGTGTTCTTTTTCAGGTATTGCATTTCGAATGCAAGGCGCGTTTTGTTTGAATTCGGAATCACCCACCCGTTTAAATAAAAGCTTACAACTGCGATGAGGGATGCTCCGATAAAGTACGGCAGCAGAAGTCTTCGGAAGCTAACACCGCTGCTGAGGGTTGCTATAATTTCGGTACGCCCGGCAAGGCGCGCAGTTACGTACACTGTAGCAATGAATACTGTAATGGGCGTAACCAGTCCCGCGATCCATGGCAGAAAATCACCATAGTAGTCGGCAATTTGGAGAAGAGTAAGGTTAGCCTTGGCGTACTTATCGGTCTTCTCCGTAAAATCAATTACGGTAATTACCGCCAGCAGGATAAGCACTACAAAGATAAACGTGCTTAGAAATTGCTTCAATATGTAGCGGTCCAGAAGTTTCACACGTTAATGCATTGATGGGTTAGTGTTCATCTTTCTTTGTGTATTTTGAATAAAAAACGCTGAATGTTGATTGCTGAAGTACAATTTTAAAAGTCCTGTTCAGACTTCATGGTTTACTATACATTTACTCTTACAGCCTGGTCGACACTCTCCTTACCATTTCTTTTTTCCAATTCAAAAAATTACCGTCTATGATCTTTCTCCGCGCCTCTTGTACAAGCCAAAGGTAGAACGTGAGGTTGTGAATTGAAGCAATTTGCGAGCCTAATATTTCTTTATTGATGATCAGGTGCCGTAAATACGCTTTTGAGTAGTATGTGCTGGTGTAACCGCCCAGGCCGGCATCAATTGGTGCGAGGTCGTCCTTCCATTTTTCATTCCGGATGTTGATAATGCCTTGTGTAGTAAAGAGCATACCGTTGCGTGCGTTCCGGGTAGGCATAACGCAATCGAACATATCAATACCCAGGGCAATACACTCCAGTATGTTTTCAGGTGTGCCTACGCCCATGAGGTATCGTGGTTTGGTTTTCGGCAGGATGCTGCACACAATGTCGGTCATAGCGTACATTTCTTCATGGGGTTCGCCAACGGACAATCCGCCAATGGCATTACCGGGCTGCTGTTGCTCAGCCACGAACATAGCCGATTCTTTCCGCAAATCAGGATATATGCTGCCCTGCACAATAGGAAACAGAAACTGTTCAAAACCATACTTTGGCGCAGTCTCATTCATCCGGTTGATGCACCGCGTAAGCCAGTTATGAGTAAGGGCCATTGATTTTTTTGCATACCGGAGATCACAGGGGTAAGGAGTACATTCATCGAACGCCATCACAATGTCGGCACCAATAGCGCGCTGGATATCCATTACGCTTTCGGGAGAGAAAAAATGTCTGGACCCATCAATGTGCGATTTGAAAGTAACCCCCTCATCATGAATTTTCCGGTTATCGCTTAATGAATAAACCTGGTACCCTCCGCTATCGGTTAACAGGGCCCGTTTCCATCCGGTAAAAGCATGGAGGCCACCGGCCTTTTGCAGTAAGTCAATACCCGGCCGCAGATAAAGATGGTATGTATTGCCAAGGATGACTTCGGCCCCGATATCGTTTTCGAGTTCGCGTTGATGTACCGCCTTAACCGAGCCTGCCGTGCCCACGGGCATAAAAATCGGTGTGTGAATTTCACCATGAGCTGTTTTAATGATGCCGGCCCGTGCTGCTGAATGCGGGTCGGTAGCCGAAACGGTAAAATTCATAACAGGTGGATAGAGGCGTGGCAAAAATACCCGTAATTCCGCTCATCGTAAAATCGGTGTACCGCATGAAGAAGTGCTTTCCTGAATAAAAACCACCCTTATCTTTACGCCCGTAATTCAATCCGGTTTGTTGGTTCTTGCTATTGTTTTTCTCGCCTCACTGGTTGTTCAGCTTGTTTTCATTGGGTTGCTGGTATGGGGAATTACCCGAAAGAATAATCCTACAGTTACTGATGACAAGCCTGCTGTTACCGTTTTGGTATGTGCCCATGATGAAGAAGAAAATCTCCGGAAGCTGGTTCCACGGCTACTCGATCAGGAGTATCCCCATATGGAGGTGATTGTTGTTGACGACCGCTCCAATGATGGCACGTATGATTATATCCGGGAGCTGTCCCAAACTGATAAACGGTTGAAGGTAGTGCGGGTAGAGCATTTGCCCGATCATGTGAATGCTAAAAAGTACGCCATCACCCTGGGCATAAAAGCTGCAGCTAACGAGTGGATCCTCTTTACCGATGCGGACTGCATGCCGCAATCCAGCGGTTGGATTGCCGCCATGAGTGGATATATGGATAAGGATGCACAGTTTGTGCTTGGATTTTCACCTTACGAGAAACAACGCGGTTTGTTGAATCTTTTTATTCGTTTCGAAACCTTATTTACCGCCATTCAGTATATAGGTTTTGCCAACCTGGGCATGCCGTACATGGGGGTGGGCCGAAATCTCGCCTATCGAAAGTCGTGGTTTCTTGCCAATAAAGGCTTTGGTACATTGCTCCATGTAACCGGTGGCGATGACGACCTGTATGTTAACCGGCATGCCACCCGTTCAACGGTGCGGGTGTGTGTTGGCGAAAAGTCGTTGGTCTTCTCAAAACCCAAGCAATCGCTTGCCGCTTTTTTTGCGCAAAAAAAACGACACTTGTTTGCGGGCAAAAGATACCGGCTTAAACACAAAGTTGTATTGACATTGTTCATGGGTTCATATGGAATATCCTGGCTAAGCGGATTATGGCTGCTGGGCACCGGCAGTGAAGGGTTATATGCTGCCGCTTTGCTTGTTGTCCGGAGTATAAGCCTGGCCTTGCTTGTTCATAGGGCTTCTGTCCGATTTAACATTTCGTTTGCACCGTATGCGGTTTTGATTTTAGATATTCTTTTTGTCTTTTACTATCTTACAACTGCACCGTTGGCGTTGTTTTCAAAACAAGTAAAATGGACGAAATAGACGAGGGAAGATTCTCATCAAAAGCGCTGGAAGACTTTCGCCTGATTGACGAGGCTGTACAGCATAATGATGAGCAGGCATTTGCCAAACTTATGCAACGCTACAAGCGGCCGGTGTACCATATGATTTTGAAAATGGTGCGCAATGTTGACGATGCTGAGGATCTCACCATTGAATCGTTTGCCAAGGCATTCCGCAGCCTGCACCGCTTCAAAAAGGATTTCACATTCTCAACCTGGCTGTTCAGGATAGCCACCAATAACACCATTGATCACATCCGGAAAAAAAAACTGAGCACACTCAGCATCAGCAGCAGCTTTACCGACAGCGATGGCGATTCAGTTTCTATTGATGTGGAAGACGAGAACCTGAATCCGCAGGAAGTAACCATTAAAGCCCAGAAAGAAGAGCTGATGCAGGTATTTGTAGATAAACTCCCTCCCAAATATCAAAAGTTGGTAAGGCTGCGCTATTTCCATGAGTTATCATACGAAGAAATTGCCAAGGAGTTAGAGGCTCCACTAGGCACGGTAAAGGCACAACTGCACAGAGCCAGAGAACTCATGTATGAGATGGTAAAGAACAAACGCGATCATATTTGAAGGTTGATGCTTGAATAACGCAGACATTATAGTAAAGTACTTCCCTCATGCAACAGAAAAGCAGCGCGATCAATTCAGCGCCCTTTATTCTATATACAGAGAGTGGAATGGAAAAATCAATGTCATTTCCCGTAAGGACATTGATAACCTGTACATTAACCATGTGCTGCATTCGCTGGGTATTGCCAAAGTAATATCCTTTAAGCCGGGTACCTGTGTTCTGGATGTTGGCACAGGAGGTGGTTTTCCGGGAATACCGCTGGCTATTTTATTTCCGGAAGTCCACTTTCACCTGGTAGATTCTATCGGCAAGAAGATTACTGTGGTGAATGAAGTGGCAAAGGCGCTGAAGCTAACCAATGTAAGAGGAGAACAGGTACGGGCAGAACAGCTTAAAGGCGAGTATGACTTTATTGTAAGTCGCGCTGTTACCCGACTGAAGGAATTTTATGGCTGGGTTCACCGCAACGTGAAAAGGCAATCCATGCATGAGTTAAAAAACGGAATACTATATTTAAAAGGTGGAGATCTTGATGATGAACTTAGGGAATTAAAAAGATCCTTTACGGAGTATGCGCTTCGGGATTACTTTTCTGAAGATTTTTTTTATACCAAAAAGGTGGTGCATGTTCCGATTGGGTAAATGGGTTACCTGGGTTTAACAAAGCGGGCTACCCGGTTACCCATTTTGAAAAAATATAATCCGGCCGGAAGTTGGTCTAACCCTTTATCAACAATAAATGTTTCACGTCCCGTTCCGCTGCCAAAAATTTGTCCGGTAAGGTTGGTAATGAACCAAGATGTTAAGGTATCTAATCCGGATTGAATGGTTAACCGGTCGACCACAGCGGTGGGATAAATACTAAAGGCAGCTTTGTCAACGGGTTTTTCAATTGCTGTAATGGGTAGTGAATACAATTGTGTTTGGGGAATAATTTGCTTGGGTAGCAGCGATGATTTCCAAAGCAGTTTCATCACGGCATCACCACCATCTTCAAAAAATTCTAGTTTAATCGGGTATAACTCTCCAGCCTGTAGGTTTATGATACCGCTCCATTCTGTGGCGGCCTGGGGTATCCATTGATCAATCAACAGGAAGTGGTTTATCCAAAGCCGTACACCATCATCACTTACCGTGTAAAAGGTATAATTGTCGGTTAGCGGTGCCTGAATAAAACCTTCCCACCGAATGGTAAAATTGTTATTTTGAAGTGTACCGGGTACAGGAGATCCGTCTCCCCAATCAAAATCAATTACAGGGTCCACACGGGTAAAGTCGGCCGGCTGAAAAAATGTGCGCGACTGGTTAAAATAATTTCCACGTAAGCCGTCACCGGTACCCAGCGGCAGCGCTATAAACTGTGCGGTATAGGTAACAGGGTCAGTCGGGGTATCAAAACTAAATATGCGTTGCAAAGCCGGGTTACTCCATTGATCAAATGCATAGAAGTTTGCTCCCGAAAACTGCAATACGGGTGCTTCAAGTGTACGTGTAACTCCAATCACGCTTAACACAGACTGTGGCGCAGGTTTTGGCTGACCGTCAACATAAATTGTGAGGCCCGGGGGTACCGAGTTGATAATAAAAGCAGTCAGCTCCGGATGGACATCACGGTAAACCGTTTTACTCAGGCCTTCGCTATCTGTTGCAGTAAGGTATACCCGGTACCATACGTTATGGTCAGTTTCACCAACACGGGGCACCATGTAGGAGCCTGATGATACACCACTAACCGATTGAAGAGCCGGGTGTGTATGTTCATTATGGTGGAAATCAATTTTCCAGGAAAGTTGTGAAGCCGGTAGGGTTCCGTCTTCGGCATCGTTAGCCAAACCGCTAAATGTAATTGCTTCACCTGCACGATAAAGTGTACCGGAAACGGGGGTGAGAATCTGGGGATCGGGCCGCGTATTTGCGGTAACCATCAAGGTTGCTAAGTTGCTGATGGCGTTGCCAAAGGCATTGGTAACCACGCAGCGAAAGGTGGAACCGTTATCGCTCAGTTGGGCAGAAGAAAAAGTATAACTAGCGCCATGAGCACCCGGAATATCGGTGCCGTCTTTCTGCCACTGCAGTACCATAGGCGTAGCACCCGAAACAGAAATGGTAAACAGGGCATCTTCACCCACTGAAACCAGAGCCGGTTGCGGGTGACTGCCAATAAAAGGCTCGCCATTGCCGGTGTACTCCAATTTCCATAACGATCCGTCCGGAGTGCTGGTATTATCACCGGGCGAGCCGCCACCAAAACCTGCACGTTGCAGGTAATACATGGCACCATTGCCATTAACAGCCATTGCCAACGGGCGATTAATCCCTGTAGCAAATGAGGTGGGTGAACCTCCCGATGGATCGATTTGCCGTATAGAACCGGCACAATAGTCGGCAAAGAAAAATTTTCCGATGTATTCGGTAGGAAATTGCGGCTGTTGAGGATTATAAAACGCGGCACCAACAACAGAACAACCCTCTGCATGGCTATACGCGTAAAAAGGATCTTGGTAGTTTACTGGCGGAGTTTCGGTGGTTCGATACCCTTCAATCAGCGGCCAGCCATAGTTCTTACCAGCCTGAACATGGTTAATTTCTTCCCAATTACTGTTGCCCACGTCACAGGCAAAAATTTTTCCGGTGCCAGGCTGGATGTCCATCGAAAAGGGATTACGAAAACCTAATGCGTAAATGAGTTTATTGATTCCGGTAAAGGTTGGATCGTTGATAAACGGATTATCATCGGGGATGGTCCCATCCGGGTTCATGCGCAGTACTTTACCTAATAAACTGTTTTTTGATTGTGCAAGCGAGGCGTTAGCGCCATCGCCTGTGGATATGTAGAGTTTTCCATCGGGTCCGAAAACCATATCGCCACCGTTGTGAATACTTCCGGCCATTGGCTCCAGTTGTAGTAAAACAACTTCACTGCCAGGCAGTGTGGAGTTGCCGTTAGCGGTAAATCTGCTTACGCGGTTGCGGTTAGAATTTTTCTCGGTATAGTAAACATAGTAGTAGTTGTTTAACTCAAAGTTTGGATCGAGTACCAGGTGACCAAGGCCGCGTTCATTGAAGTTATCTACCTGATTTTCGATGTTAAGCATTACGGAGGATGTAAGCACGTCATTTTCAACAACCCATATTTTACCACTTTTAAGGGTGATCAAAACCCGTTGGTCAGGTGTAATCACCAGGTCAGTCGGATCCAGGTTAGTGGCAACCTCCCGACTGATAAAGCCGGGGGGCAATTGTTGCCCGGCTATTTTAAAGCATACCAATGCCAGTAAAAAAATCAGGTAGTGGTATTTTTTTTGTTTTCTCATGATCCTAATGTTTAGGGAAGTTAGGATTGTTCTTCGAGTAATTGCTTCAGGGTCTGAAAACAGTGCTCCTTCAGCCTGATAACATCGGTTGCCGGATAGGTGTTTACGGCTATTTCTCTGCCCGCAATAATTTTTATTACTCCGGGTTTCATCCGCAGCGTTCCCGGAGGCATTAATGAACCGGCACCGATAACGACCAGCGGAAGAATGGGCGTTTGGGTGTCCAATGCAATACGAAAAGCACCATCTTTAAAAGGCTGTAAAATTTCTTTTGTCCGGTTTTGGGTGCCTTCTGCAAAAATGAGCATGGAAATACCCCTGTTTAGTATTTGCTTGGCGTATTCAATGCTTTTTTTTCTGCTTTCATGGTTACCTCGATCGACCACCACGGTTGCAGCTTTCACGATAAAACCAAACACCGGAATTTTAAGAAGTTCTTTTTTGGCAATCGGGCGAAACTCACCGGGTATCATCAACCGGATACCGGGGATATCCAGAAATGAGGTGTGGTTGCTTACAAAGATGTAGGACTTTCCGCGAATAATATTTTCCCTGCCATATAACCGGTAACGGATGAAGGTGAGCTTACTGAAAATCCATGACCAAAGCCACAGAAACCTGTAACCGATCCATGTAAACCGGGTGCCCAGTAAAAAGGGTACCAGAATTCCTGGAAGCAGAATAATCATGAATATACTGAATACAATAACCACCCAGGTGGTGTATATTTTTTGCAGCGTTGAAAGGAGCATTTGTTGCATAAAGCTGAAAAGTAAAAAAAGTTGCCGATACTCTTTGTTCGCAGGGCGGCTTCTTCTAATTTGGACAATTAAACCCCTCTATTATGAAAACGATGATTTGTTTGCTTATCAGTGTTTTTGTGTTCAATGGCATAGCCTCGGCTCAAGGTGACGCCCCACCAAAAAGACCCGAAAACATTGGGGTTTCTGATTTTGATGGATTTAAAAACAACGCATTCGATATTCTGGATGAATCTACACGACTTAAAACCGATGCCACACGCATTGATAATGAAATCAAGGGAGGTGTTTTGTCGTCTATGACGGTGGATAAAATCCGCCAGGATATCAAAGCACTACGGGGTATCAGCGAGTCAACGCAGGCATTAACCGCAAAAATCGGAGATCTTGACGAGCAAGGCAAAACGTTGCTATCCAATGCTAAAAATGTTAACCCCAAAACCAAGGCTCCTGCGGCTACCAACAATACGAATAAATCTTTAAAGGGATTGGAAGTGGCTCGAAAAAACCTCGATGCAACTGCATCGCTGGTGAAAACGAACACCGATGCACTGGTAAATGAACTTAAATCACGTGGTGAAAACGTTGATTAATCCAGGTGAGCTATGCGGTATGCCATAATACTGTTTTGTGTAGGAATTTTATCTGCCGGCAATTCCCAGGACATATGGAGTGAACTGGGTAAATCGCTGGTAAAAGAAGGAGGAAAGACTGGTGCTAAACAAAAACAGGCACTCGATTCCATCGACTTTCAGTTTGCCATTTCAGTAAACGAAAACGCAGGTTTCTTTGATGTAGAACAGAAGGGCGAGACTTTATCGAGAGCATTGTATGTCCTGCGTGAAGAAGCCGATAAAACCCTTGTTGAAAAAGCGCGCGACTCACTGCAGGTAGCTATTTCGTATTATGAATTGCGAAAGTACAAGTGGGCTGAAGATCAGTTGGTAGCTACCAAGGCATTTATGGAACGCAATGGCCTGACCAAAGAAATGGTTTACCTGCGTACTCTTTCCAACATGGGATTGGTTTACCTTGCACAAGGTAAAACTTCAGAAGCGGAGCGCTATATTACACAATCTCTTGTCGCGAGTGAACAAACTCTTGGAACGAAAAGTGCCGCCTATATCGCTAACCTCAACAACAAAGCTAAACTCGACCAGTCGCTCGGTAAGTATAACGAAGCCGAGAAGCAACTTGATGAGGCCCTCGCAATTAATGAAGGTGTGTTTGGCGAGGGCATGCAAAAAGCCATTTTGCTTAATAATAAAGCCATGTTGCTGCAGGCCATCGGGAGATATGCCGAAGCCGCTAACCTGATGAAGAAAGCCATGGCATCATCCTCCGTTGCGCCTAAAAAGGCATTTCAAGGGAAAAAGTCGTTCGATAACCGGAAGTTCCAGGCGAACCTCGCCTTTATTTACCAGCTATCCGGTAAGTATGCTGAAGCAGAAGCCAACTTTCTGGAAATCAAAAAAGTATTTGATAACCGGAAGCAAACGGGCAGTGCCGAGTACGCAGGTTTGCTTAATCAACTGGGTATTTTGTACATCCAGATGGAGAAACCCGAAAAGGTGGAAGAGTTAATGAAAAAATCGCAGGAGATTTACAAGAAGCGCTTTACAGATCAGAATATCTACTATGCCAAAGTAACCAACGACCTGGGCAACTTTTACCGGATGACCGGTCGCTATGCCGAAGCAGAGAAACAACTGGATAAAGCCTTGTCCATTCGTGAATCGTTGCTGGGTGTCAATCACCCCGACTACGTTAATACCAAAGAAAACCTGGCTATACTCTATTGGAAATCCGGCCGAAACAACCAGGCCTATATGGCCTACCGCGATGTGATGGATAAAACCATCGACTTCATCAATCGCTACTTCCCGCCCATGAGTGAAGCGGAGAAAACCAGCTACTGGGATATAACCGCACCTCGGTTCCAGCGTTTTTTCAATTTTGCCATCGAAGCTAACATAGAACTGAACTATGTAACCCAGGATTTTTTCGATTACCAGATGGCCACCAAAGCATTGCTGCTGAACTCAACCAATAAAGTTAAAAATGCTATCCTGGCAAGTAACGATAACCGGTTAATTAACGATTACCTGCTGTGGCTTGATAAAAAGGAACAATTGGCCCGGCTCTATTCCTATTCTAAAGAGCAATTGAAGGAGCAAAAAATTGATCTGGCCTTGCTGGAGCATGAAGCCAATGCTATGGAAAAATCGTTGTCGGAGCGGTCAGCTGATTTCTCCACAGGTTATTCAACGCAAAAAATCAGTTACAAACAAATACGCGATCTGCTGGCCGATAACGAAGCGGTTGTAGACATTGTTCGGGTAAGGGGTTTCAATCAGGATTTTACTCCCGATGCGAAATATGTTGCCCTGGTATTGATGAAAAATCAGGAGTTACCGAAAATGGTTGTGCTGGAAAACGGCTCGCAACTCGAAACACGGTATGCAAAATATTACACCACCGTTATTCAAAAGCGGTTGCCCGATGAATTTTGCTTTGACCAGTACTGGGCGCGTATTGACCCTGAACTGGCCGGTAAGCGGATGGTTTATCTCTCACCCGATGGCGTATATAACCAGGTTAATTTAAATACATTAAAAAAGCCGGATGGCGACTACCTGGTTAACCGGTACGACTTTGTGCTGCTTGGAAACTCCCGCGATTTGATTGAACTGAAAGCGCGCAAAGTGGCTGCCATGAAGAAAGAAGCATTCCTGCTCGGCTTCCCCGATTACCAAACGGATGATGTTCCGCCCCTGCCCGGAACCAAGATTGAGTTGGAAGGCGTATCTAAGGTATTGAAGGCATCAGGGTACCAGGTTACCCAGTTTATGGAGCGCAACGCCACCGAAAGCAACATTAAAAAACTGAAAAGCCCGGCTCTGCTCCATATTGCCACACACGGGTATTTTCTTAAAGATGTGGATGAATCGGGCGGTTCAGTGTTTGGTGTTAATGCCGAGAATGCTTCGAACAACCCGTTATTGCGGTCGGGCCTCATTCTGGCGGGGGCAGGTAAAGCCATTGAAGGAACAGGCGGTGCTGATGTGACCAGCAACGACAACGGTATTTTAACCGCCTACGAAGCCATGAACCTGAACCTGGAAGGTACGGGCCTGGTTATTCTCAGCGCCTGCGAAACCGGACTTGGCGATGTAAAATCGGGCGAAGGGGTTTATGGATTACAACGCGCTTTTCTGGTGGCCGGTGCCGATGCGCTTATTATGAGTTTGTGGAAGGTGGATGACGAGGCCACGCAAATGCTAATGACCAACTTCTACACCAACTGGATTAAATTAAACAACAAACAAAAAGCGTTTAAGCAAGCCCAGCTTCAACTCATGGCTAAATATAAAGAGCCCTATTACTGGGGTGCATTTGTGATGATGGGAATGTGAGAAGATTTTAGAATTCATCGGCAATCTTAATAATCACATTTCCAATCTTCTGTCCGGAGTTTACATACTCAAAAGCCTCTTTAATCTGATCTAATGTATAGGCACGGTCAATCAGCGGTTTGAATTTTCCTTTTTCTGCCAGGTCAGTAATATAAGCGAGGCTTTTTGAAATATCCATTGGAAGCGGGAAGACTACTCTTCTTCCTCCCTTAATGAAAGTGAATAATGGTAAGTACAAATTCTCAGCACCCGGGCCCAGCTCAGAAGATATATATATTCCTTTGTCTTTTAGAATACGGGTACAGGTCTTAAATGAACTTTTGCCTACGGCATCAAAAACGAAGTCATACAAGTCACCATCCTTCGTAAAATCTTCTTTGTCGTAATAGATGACGCGGTCAGGGCCTAATGCCTGCACACGGTCATTATATTGCGAGTGACAAACGGCCGTGACATATATACCCATACTTTTTAAAAATTGTATAGCAGCTGAGCCTATACCACCCGTTCCGCCATTTACCAGCACTTTATTTCCCGGTTCAAGCTTTACTTTGTTTATAAAGTTGAATGCATAATGGGCTGCTTCAGCACTGGCTGCAGCTTGTTCAAACGTAAAGCCTGTTGGCATTCTCATGATCGGCTTCCTGCAATCAAGGGCCATGTATTCGGCATGCGATGGAAGGGTATTGTCGTCAAATCCCCAAACACGGTCACCGGGTTTAAAGGCTGTTACCTTTTCTCCAACGGCTTCAATAATTCCGGCAAAGTCGGTACCGGTAATAAAATTTCTGGGCCTGAACAAACCAATAAAGAATCGAAACAGAAACGGCTTGCCCCAAAGGGCTCCGCAATCGGTGCGGTTTACGGTAGTGGCGTGAACACGAACAAGGATTTCATTCGGTTTCGGTGCCGGTTTTTCTACTTCTTTAACGGTTATTACATCGGGAGAGCCGTAAGTTGTTCGGGTTGATGCTTTCATGGTGATCAGGGCAATCTCATTAATCTTATAAACACCGGGAATCTTACGGCTTTTTTGTTCTCCCACTGCGGCCTAATGGTTTCCATAAAAGCAGGAATCGGATCATAACCCTTCACGTTAATAAACCTTTGTATAGCCGACCAGGTACTAAGGTAGCCGGCAAATTCCTCGGCTGTCCATTGCAGGGTAATTGCAAATGAAGGCGACTGCACTTCTTCAAACGGGAAGTGGATGGATTGGTACCGGTCCTCCACGAGTTTCCGTGCAGTATCCCAGTAGGGTCCGACTGTTTCGTGGTAGAATTTTAAAAAGGGGAGATCAATAATCGGATTAATGGTGCAGTTTGTATATCCCCAAACTGCCAGCCATGCTCCCGGCTTTGCCGTACGGATTGCTTCCTTGTAAAAAGCCGGGATATCGAACCAGTGGAGAGCCTGCCCCACGGTTATCAGGTCAAAACTTTTGTCGGGGAAATTTGTTCTTTCTGCCGGTTGCATGGAGTAGCTGATGTTTTTGGCCGGGGTTGCCTCATCGAGCTGTTGCTTACTGATGTCCGTAGCGTAAACAGTATCAAACTGTGCGGCCAGTACACGGGCCACCTGGCCATTGCCTGTGGCACAGTCCCACGCGGTATCAAATGACTTAAGATGTCCGAAAATAAACCGGTAAAGTTCATCCGGATAGGTTGGACGGAACGCAGCATAGCGTTTTGCCTGTCTGGAAAAATAATCTTTCCGGCTCATGCCTGAAGGAGTTTTGATACTATCTCCTTGAATAATTTGGCGGCCACCATGGCGGTAATACCCTGGAAATCGCGTGCAGGATTAAGTTCTACAATGTCGGCACCAACGAGGTTTGCTTTCAGGTTTTGAATAATGGAGATCACCTGCCGGGTGGTAAAACCTCCGGGCTCATGATGTGATACCCCCGGAGCAAATGCCGGGTCCAGGGCATCCAGGTCAACGGAGAGGTATACAGGTCCATCAAACGTAAAGTGCAATGCGTCTTGCCAGTCTTTCATTTCGATGAGTTCAACGTTAAATCGTTCTGCTTGTTTGCGCTGGTGTGGATTCAGTGTCCGGATGCCCACCTGCACCAGTCGTTTTGCCAGGCCTTGTTCCATAATCCGTGCAAAAGGACTTGCATGAGAGTGAGGATTTCCTTCGAAGTCGTCATACACATCTGCATGGGCATCAATGTGCAGGATGTTCAGGTTAGTATGTGCGGCAGTTATTCCTTTTACGATCGGGTAGGTGATGGAATGATCTCCACCCAGGCACAACATTTTATTCCCTGATTCAACCAGGTTTTTTACAGCCGATTCAATTTGGGCAATGGCTTCAGGCATAGCTGAAAGCATAAGGTCGCCTGCGTCATTCCAGCGCTTATCCAGGCTAAGGTCAAGTCCTTCTTCGGTGCAGTAATTCGTTGATGGCGAATGAAATGCTTTTCGAATGGCTTCCGGAGCTGCCTTTGCTCCTGTCATGAAGGAGGAGTTTTCGTCCAGTGGTATGCCCAATACGGTTACCATATAGTCAGGTTAGAAAGAAAGGTACAGTTTTCCTGCTAAACTACAGGTGGTGATGGTGTTACTTCACCGAAATGCCCAACTCGTTCAATTGCTCATCCGAAATTGTTGAAGGGGTATCAATCATCACATCTCGGCCGGCATTATTTTTAGGAAAGGCGATGAAATCGCGGATGGAATCGGAGCCTCCGAATAACGCACAAAGCCTGTCGAAACCAAAAGCAATTCCTCCATGGGGAGGTGCACCATATTCAAACGCTTCCATCAGGAAACCGAATTGTTTTTTCGCTTCTTCATCGGTAAAGCCCAGTTTGCGGAACATACGTTGTTGCGTTGCCCGGTCGTGAATACGGATGGAGCCGCCACCAATCTCGCTTCCATTCAGCACCATATCGTATGCATTGGCGCGCACCTTACCGGGATGGGTTTCCAACAGTGGAAGATCCTCCGGCTTTGGTGATGTAAACGGATGGTGCATGGCATGGTAGCGCCTGGTTTCTTCGTTCCATTCGAGCAGCGGAAAATCCAGAACCCATAGCGCAGCGAATGTATTCTTATCGCGCAATCCAAGCTTTTCGCCCATTAGTAAACGCAGTTCATTAAGCTGCTTACGGGTACTGTTGGTTTCTCCTGCCATAATCAGCAGCAGGTCGCCAGGTTGAGCGTTACAGGTTTCGGCCCATTTTTTCAGATCATCAGCCGAATAAAATTTATCCACGGATGATTTAAATGATCCGTCTGCTTTACATTGAACGTAAACCAATCCTTTGGCGCCAACCTGCGGACGTTTAACATATTCGGTGAGTTCATCAAGTTGTTTGCGGGTGTATTCGGCACAACCTTTGGCGCAAATACCTACCACCAGTTCGGCACTGTCAAATACATTAAAGTTCTTGCCGGAAGTCAGATTGGTTTCCGTTTTGTTTTTCAGTTCTGTAAACTTCATTTCAAACCGGGTGTCTGGTTTATCTGAGCCATAGTATTTCATGGCATCGGCATAGGTCATCCGCGGTACGGAACTGAGTTCTATTCCTTTAACGGCTTTAAAGAGGTGGCGGACCAGCCCTTCGAAGGTATTAAGGATGTCTTCCTGGGTAACAAAGGCCATCTCGCAGTCGATTTGCGTAAACTCCGGCTGGCGGTCAGCGCGCAGGTCTTCATCACGGAAGCAGCGCACAATCTGATAGTACCGGTCGAACCCGGAAACCATCAGCAGTTGTTTGAAAGTTTGTGGCGATTGCGGCAGTGCATAGAATTCGCCATGGTGGATGCGCGAAGGAACCACAAAATCGCGGGCACCTTCGGGTGTTGATTTAATCAGTACTGGCGTTTCCACCTCCACAAAATTGAGGTTATCGAGATATGCGCGGGTTTGTTGCGCCATTTTGTGGCGGAGCAATAAATTTTCACGCACGGGGGTTCTGCGTAAGTCGAGGTAACGGTACTTCATGCGCAGTTCATCTCCGCCATCGGATTCATCTTCAATGGTAAAAGGCGGAACTTTGGCTGTGTTAAGTATTTTTAGCCTGGCAACTTTCAACTCCACATCACCGGTGGGCAACTTATCGTTTTTAGAAAACCGCTCCGACACCACACCTTCGGCTTCAATCACAAATTCACGCCCCAGCGATTTAGCGAGCGCCATCACGGTGCTCTCGGTTTTACCTTCCTCAAATACCAGTTGGGTAATGCCGTAGCGGTCGCGCAGGTCAATCCATAAAATGCTTCCTTTATCGCGCAGGCGCTGAACCCACCCTGTAAGGGTTACGAGTTCATTTACATGAGTAATCCGCAATTCACCACAGGTATGAGTCCGTAACATGGGTTTTCGTAATTTTGTACTTGTATTGGCGGGGGCGAAGTTAACAATACTCTTTTATTCGGCCCGTTAAGGATTAAATTTTCGTGTTATGCGTAAACTTCTTATCCCCATCGTATCGCTTGCAGTGGTTTCCTTTACCGATACCGAACCAAAGCTCATAAAGACCAAAATTGCAGAGGGTATGGTGGTAAGCCTTCCCAAAACGTTCAGGCCAATGGACGATATTGATTTTGTTCAGCGATACCCATCGGTAAGGCAGCCCATAGCGGCTTTTACCAATGAAGACCGCGAGGTGGATTTCAGTGTTAACCTGTCGGCTACGCAATGGCCGGATGCTAACCTGGAACTTGCCGCCAAGTTTTTCAAATCAGGTATTTACAATCTTTTTGATGGAGTGGATATGTTAGAAGAGGGCATTAAGGAAATACATGGAAAGGAGTACATCTATTTTGAGTTTGAATCGCGAATAAAAGGGGACAGGCGCGATATGGCCCTGCAGGAGCCGGTGCTACGGTACACCTACATTCAATATTTAATTGAGCCCGGGCGTACCCTGGTGTTTTCCTTTAACTGCCCCCGCAGGCTTAGGGCTGAATGGCAACCTACCGCCCACTCTATAATGAAGAGCATCCGGTTAAAATAATCCGTGCGTGGAATTGTTTACCGATGACTATTTTATGCGTGAGGCTTTAAAAGAAGCCCGCAAGGCTTTACAGCGTGGTGAGGTGCCTGTTGGTGCCGTGGTGGTGAGCAAGAACCGCATTATAGCCCGCGCCCATAACCAAACCGAAAAGCTTACAGATGCCACTGCCCATGCCGAAATGCTGGCTTCCACGGCTGCCGCAAACTACCTGGGCTCAAAATACCTCAATGAATGTACGCTATACGTTACGCTGGAACCCTGTGTAATGTGTGCCGGAGCACTGAATTGGGTACAATTGCACCGATTGGTTTTTGGAGCATCCGATCCGCAACGTGGCTACCGGCTAATGAAAACACCGGTACTCCATGCGCGCACTGAGGTGGTTGAAGGGGTTTTTAGCGAAGAATCTACGGAGTTGATTGACGAGTTTTTCAGAAGAATCAGGGGCAAGTGAGGGTTTACGGTTATTTGGTGCAAGTTGGTAGGTTCGCGGTGAGTTTTTCTTTAAAAAGAAGTGTGAGTAATGTTTTTTTTGGCGAACGAAATTCCTTCTCAAGTGTTAGGGGAGTATATTTGAAACCTTCATGTTGTACCTATAAACAATCTGCATATGCCGTTTACATTACCGAATTTGCCCTATGCGTTCAATGCACTTGAACCCCATATTGACGCCCGCACCATGGAAATACACCATGGCAAGCATCACAATGCCTATGTTACCAATCTGAACAATGCCGTTGCCAATACGGATGCCGACAAGCTGAGCATTGAAGAGATTTGCAAAACTATTTCGAAGTACCCGATGGCCGTACGTAATAACGGAGGCGGGCATTTTAACCACAGTTTATTCTGGACCATCATGGGTCCAAATGCAGGGGGCGCTCCAACCGGTGCCCTTGCCGATGCCATTAGTGCTGCATTTGGAAGTTTTGATGACTTCAAAACTAAATTTGCAGCAGCCGGTGTTGGTCGTTTTGGTTCCGGCTGGGCCTGGTTGATTGTAGATGAAAGTAAGAATCTGCAGATCACCTCAACACCCAACCAGGATAATCCGCTGATGGACATTGCTGAAGTGAAAGGAACACCCATATTGGGATGTGATGTGTGGGAACATGCCTACTACCTGAATTACCAGAACCGCAGGCCGGATTACATTGCCGCCTGGTGGAATGTGGTAAACTGGAATGAGGTTATGAAGCGGTTTGCTGCAGCCAAACAATAGGCTGTAAAATCCAAAATCGTAAATCAAAAAGTCTCGGTATACTCCGAGACTTTTTGATTTGAAGCATCTGTATCAACGGATTTTCATCTTAAGGATATAACATACGCCATCCCCGTTCGCACAGCAAACTCACCCTTAAAATAAAAGTCACCAGTTACTTCAAACCGCCAGTTGTGGCGTAACGGAATAGCGCCACCGGCACCCAGCGAAAAGTCATTTTCACCGATCAGTCCCCGGCCACGTGCAAAGAAATGATCGGTAAAATAGTAGCGGCTGCCGAACACAAAACTTTCATCGCGCCCGGTCCAGATTTCAACACCCGCTATGATGGTAAATTTCCTGATAACAAAGTAATTCAGCTCAAAGCCAAACTGCGCCTTGTCGAACAGGTTTTTATGATCGGTTTTTAAAAGGTCAATTGCTCCTCCCAGCATGATATCGTTGGAGCTTTGGGTATAAGAAGGGAGAGTCGCACAAAAAAATAATCCGAGCGCAAAAAGTATTCTCATTGAAAAAGTGGTTTTACAAATATACAGGTTCAATACGATTTACGTTCCTCAATGAGTTTTTGAATCGCGAGGTACTCATCCCTCAACCTGGCGGCCTCTATAAACTCAAGTTCCCGGGCTGCCTTCTCCATGGCTTTGCGTGTCCGATCGGCCATTTTTATTAATTCGTCTTTGCTTAAGTAAGCCACCACAGGATCTGCTGCCAGGTTTACTTCCTCATTCTCCACGTAGTATTTCTTCGCTGATTTTTTTGAGTCAGCTACTTTTGTCTGGCGTAGAATGGAGTCACGAGATTTTGTAACGGTTTGTGGAATAATGTTATTGGCTTTGTTGTAATCCATTTGCACCTTACGCCTGCGGTTGGTTTCGTCAATGGCAATTTGCATGGATTCGGTTACCGAGTCGGCATACATGATAACCCGGCCGTTTACATTGCGTGCCGCCCGCCCGATGGTTTGCACCAGCGATCGCTGGTTTCGTAAAAATCCTTCTTTATCGGCATCGAGAATGGCTACCAGCGAAACCTCAGGCAAGTCCAGTCCTTCGCGCAATAGGTTAACACCAACCAGTACATCAAATACACCAAGCCTGAGTTCACGTAAAATTTCAACCCGGTCGAGTGTGGTAACCTCAGAATGAATGTATCGACACTTTACTCCGGCACGGTCCAGAAATTTGGTCAGTTCTTCGGCCATACGTTTGGTAAGCGTAGTCACCAATACCCGCTCGCTTTTCTTCACGCGTTCATCAATTTCTTCCAGCAGGTCGTCAATCTGGTTACGGCTCGGGCGAACATCAATTTCGGGATCAAGCAGGCCTGTGGGGCGGATGAGCTGCTCTACCACCACACCTTCCGACTTTCGCAATTCATATTCACCAGGAGTGGCGCTTACATAAATAACCTGATTGACCAGAGATTCAAATTCGTTAAAGGTTAGCGGGCGGTTGTCTAAGGCGGCCGGAAGGCGAAATCCGTAATCCACCAGGTTCACCTTGCGGGAACGATCGCCTCCCCACATGGCCCTGACCTGGGGCACGGTTACATGGCTCTCATCAATGATCAGCAGAAAGTCATCCGGGAAGTAATCAATCAGGCAAAAGGGCCGGGCACCGGGTTTTCTGCGGTCGAAATAGCGGGAATAGTTTTCAATACCTGAGCAGTACCCCAGTTCGCGCATCATTTCAAGATCAAATTCTGTGCGTTCTTTTAACCGCTTTGCCTCGATATACCTTTTTTCCGATTCAAACATTTCAACCTGTACAACCAGGTCGTTTTGAATTTCTTTAATAGCCTGATGGAGTGATTCTTTGCCGGTTACAAAGAGGTTTGCCGGGAAGATGGTTACGATTTTTTCATCGGAAAGTTTTTTGCCGGAAGCAGGATCAATGCGCTGGATAGACTCAATCTCATCTCCGAAAAAATAAATACGCAGGGCGTAATCGGCATAAGCCAGGAAGATATCCACGGTATCGCCTTTTACACGAAATGTGCCGCGTTTAAATTCTGCTTCCGTGCGGTGGTACAGAATATCCACCAGTGCAAACAGCAGCCGGTTGCGCGCTATGGATTCGCCTACGGTGAGCTTGATGACATTTTGCCCAAAGTCATCGGGGTTGCCAATACCGTATATACAAGATACGGAGGCAACTACCAATACATCTCTCCGGCCGGTTAGCAGGGCAGAGGTCGCGCTCAAACGTAATTTCTCTATCTCTTCATTAATGGAGAGGTCTTTCTCAATGTACAGATTCGAGGAAGGTATGTAGGCTTCCGGCTGGTAGTAATCGTAGTAGGATATAAAGTATTCAACGGCATTGTCCGGAAAGAAATTTTTAAACTCGCCATACAGTTGGGCAGCAAGGGTTTTATTGTGGCTAAGCACAAGCGTGGGCTTGTTGACGCGGGCAACCACATTGGCGATGGTAAACGTTTTACCGGAACCGGTTACGCCAAGCAGGGTTTGGTGTGGCTCGCCTCGCTCCAGGCCTTCGGTTAACAGGCGAATTGCCTGGGGTTGGTCACCCGTTGGTTCGTACTCACTGGTTAGTCTGAAGTCCAAATGTCTAATCCTTGCTGTTCAATTCGAAAGATAGAGTGCGAACAAAGAATGAACCAATAAAGACCGGTTTAGTTATTCCAGATCTGCCAAGATTTCTCAGCCTGCACATGCAGCATTTCAAGCCCGTTTTTAATAGTAGCTCCTCGTATTTCAGCTTTTTGAAGGAACTGGGTACGGGCGGGATTGTAGATCAAATCGTATACGTAGTGATCTTTTGTTAGATTTTCATATCCGATGGGGGGCAGGCCATCGGTATTGGGGCTCATGCCCAGGGGGGTTGTGTTGATGATGAGCTTGTTTTCCTTGATGATTTTCGGAGTCAGTTCGTCATAGGTATAATCGGCTTTCCCTTCACTTCTTGAAACGGTTTTGTGTACGATTCCGAGTCGGGTTAATGCCTGTTGAACGGCTTTGGATGAGCCACCGGTACCCAGAATAAGAGCGCTTATTTTCTTGTCTTTAGGCAACCACTTCGAAACGGTTTCAAAAAATGCTTCGCTGTCGGTATTGTAGCCGATCAGCTTTCCGTTTTTGACTTTAATTACGTTAACAGCCCCGATTTTTTGCGCCTCGCTATCGATCTCGTCCAAAAAAGTGATCACTTGTTCTTTGTAAGGCAAGGTTACGTTTAACCCGGTTAATCCTTTGGTATCGGCAACCAGTTTTTTAAATTCCTGGATAGTGGTTAACGGATAAAGTTCGTACCGGTGGTCGCGGAGGCCTTCGCGGAAAAATTTTTCATCGAAATAGGATTTTGAGAATGAATGACTAACGGTGGAACCGATCAGTCCAAATACTTTTTCCATGTTCAGATCTTGGTTTTTAGTCGGGTTGCTATTTTATCAATACTCACAACAATTAAAACACCCATGGCCATCATCACCATGGCCTGGAATAGCTGAGGATCTTTGCCGGTCAGGCTGAAGTAGTCCCAAGGTAATACACTTTTATCAAATACGGATGTTTGTTCACCTGAAGGTGATGTATGGTACTCCAGCACTTGTCGCCAAGGCCACACTTTGTTGAGTGAGCCGAGCATGAAGCCCGCCAGCAAGGCAACGGTAACTCCATGATAATGAAGGAGAATTAACGAAAGCAACCTGGAGAATGAAAGTATGCCTACCACACACCCGAGTGCGAATACAAAAATGATTAGCAAGTTGAATTCCAGCAGGGCGTTAATCATGAACTGGTACTTTCCAAGAAGCAATAAAATGAATGCACCCGAAATACCGGGGAGGATCATCGCACAGATGGCCAGCATGCCGGCAAGAAAAATAAACCACAATGTATCGGGCGATTCGGTAGGAGTGAGTTCGGTAATCAGGTAGGCTATAATTACACCAGCGATAAAGGAGAGGATCGTTCCGGCATTTTTAATCTTGATTTCCCGCATAACCAACGGGGCGGAGATAAGAATCAGGCCGAAGAAAAATGACCAGATGAGGATGGGCTGGTTTTTCAGCAGGTAGTTCATTATTCCGGCAAGAAAAAGAAGACTGGTGAGGATACCTGCAAGGAGTGTCAGCAGAAAATTTCCGTTTATTTTTCTCCAGAACGCAGTAAACCTTAATTGCCGCAGCAATTTTGCGGCATCCATATCAATGGATTTAATGGAGTTAATCAACTCGCTGTAAATGCCGGTGATCAGGGCTACGGTACCTCCCGATACACCCGGGATCACATCGGCTGTGCCCATGCATAACCCTTTTATGAAAATGAGTATATAGTCGACCGGTCGTCTCAAAGATCAGCGCTTAGTCAACTTCAAACGGGGGTGCTGTATTCGTTTTTTTCTTTTCGATGCCCAAAAAGTGGAGGAAGGTATCGCCCCGCAAACCTAAACGGATGGTTTCGAGTGGGATCACTTCATTCGGTGCAATGTTACCCAGGTTTACATTTGCGCCAAGTAACTTAATAAACCAAACTTGTTGCGCTTTTTGAGGTGCTTCCCAGATTATTTTTTCAAAAGGTATTTTGGTAAGGATTTCCTGTACCAGGCCGGATCGCACCTCGCCTGTTGAACGGAACAACCCCACATTACCGCTTTCGCGAGCCTCACCAATTACTTTCCAGGCTCCGGCTTCCAGTTCCTTTTGCATAAGGTCTATCCACATATAGGGTGGAATTATCTTGTCGGCATCTTTGGAACCTACCTCTGAGAGCACCGTTACCTGTTCTGACAGTTTGCTGATGTAGTCGCATTTCTTGTCGTGATCCAGATCGATGGATCCGTCAGAAACTTCGGCAAACGACATGTTGTATTTATCAAGTACTTTCCGGTAGTCATCAAACTGATCACGGATGATAAATGCTTCGAAGAGTGTCCCACCGAAGTACGTTGGGATGCCGGCATCTTTATACACTTTTAACTTGTCTTTCAGGTTCGGTGTAACGTAAGAAGTGGCCCAACCCAGTTTAACAATATCCACATGGTCGGCACAGGTGTTGACAAAATCTTCCGCTTCACGCACACTAAGGCCCTTGTCCATGGCCATGGTAAAACCATACTGCCTGGGCTTGCGTGTGCGCTCAGGCAGGTTTTTTAACTCGTAATTCATTACTTATTTTCTTTTCTGAACTGTTCGATAATTTTGAACAACGCCTTCTGTGTTTCAATCTGAGGGAAGAATTCATACAGGGTAGCGTGTCCTTCAAAGTTCAAAATTAAAGCATTTTCCAAATAATTAAAGGCCTCTTTAAACTTACCGGCTTCGATGAGGTAAACCGTCATCCGATAGTGCAGTTCTGCGTCATCGGGCAATTCATCGAATCCCTCTAACAGTACATTAACAGCCTTTTGATAGTCGCCTTGTTCGTAATAAATAAATGACCAGTTCAGCCAGATTTCCTTGTCCTTTGGGTCAAGGCGCGAAGCCTCTTCATAAGCATCAATGCTCGAAACAATATTTCCTACTTTGAATTCAGCGTGTGCAATGGCCCTCCAGTACTCAGGATTTTCGGAATGGAGTTTCAATGCTTTATTGTAAAAATGAAGCGCCTGATACCACTTTTCCTGTTTCTCAAGGCAAACCCCTGCTCCAAACCAGGCCTCATCATACATGGGGTCAAGCTTAGAGGCTTTCTGGTAGTACTTCAACCCCAACTCAAATTGCTCAAGGCTTTCATAGGCAGCACCAATGGAGCAATACACTTCGGCACTGGGTCCTTCCAGTTCAATGGTTTTTTTAAACGAGTCGAGTGCTTTGGTGTATTGACCAAGATTCATGCAGGTATTGCCCATGTTGAAGTAGGCCGAAGCAAACGTGTCATCGATGGTTAGCGCGTAATCATAGGCATGCAGGGCCTCTTCAAACTGCCCAAGTTTGTTGTACACGATTCCCAAATTGTACCAGGCTGCAGCTGAGTAAGGATCTTCGTCAATAAATTTTTTATAGTACGATACACTGCTTTCGAGTTGACCGGTCAGGTCAAGGCAATACGCCAGTTCATACAGCGCTCCTTCGTGATTAATGTTGTACTCAATAGCTTGTTTATAGGCCTTAATGGCATCCTCGTATTTCTCAAGGGTTTGCCATGACAGCCCGATGTTGTAATAGATTTCATCTTTTTCTTCCGAAAAGTCGAGGGCCTGCTCATAACAGGCTATGGCATCGGTATGCTTGCTTTGGGCTGTAAATAATGATCCTTTTGAAAGAAGGATTTCCGGATCGTTAGGTTGCAGATTTTCGGCCTGTTCCAGTAAATCGAGTGCTTCAGAAAATTCTTCCAGGTGAGTAAGTACCTGGGCTTTGGCAATAAGCAAGCTTGTGGAATAAGGAAACTGGATAATGGCCATATTAACGGCCTGAAGTGCTTTGTTAAACTTGGTGCGAAGCAGGTAGAACTCTATGATCTCTTCATAAGCTTCCAGATCAAAATAATCGGATTTCTTTTTTCGAAGGTGGTCTTCAAAGCGCTTGATCAGATCGTTCCCCTCATCCTCACGCCTGCGAAATTCTTTGGCCATGTGCTAACGGGTTTGCTCAAGTTAAAAAAATATAAGGCAAAAATATTCTAAATATTTTTAATTTTTAATGGCCAGTTCCTTATACCACGAGCAGCACCAGTCAAGGCTTTCCTCAATCGGTTGAAAACAGGCGTTGAAGGCCGAAATAATTTTGTGGTTGGAGTAAACAAAGCGGGTTTCGGCCAACAATGCAGTTTCCCGGGTAATTAACGGGCTTGCGCTCGTCAGGCCTGAGCGCACCTGTTCAGCCCGTGCAAGCCATGCCAGCGTGCCTTTTGAAAGTTTGATATGGGGTGGTTTTCGGTTTAAGCGCCTTGCTACAGCCCTGAAAAAGTCAACGTAAGGGATTGCCCCAGCATTTATAATGAACCGTTCTCCTTCTACATCTGAAGCGTAAAGTTTTAGGATGAGTTCACTCACATCGCGTACATCTACATAGTTCAGTGAGCCATCTATATAGAAAGGGTTTTGTTTCCATACATATTTGAAGAGCTGTGAGCTGCTTTGGTTCCAATTACTCCGGGATAGGATGACGGAGGGATTTACAATTATAGTTTTCAGTCCTTCTTCCTGTCCGCGCCATACCTCCAGCTCGGCCAGGTATTTTGATGTAGCATAGGTGCTGTTTAATGCGCTGTCTGTCCATTTGTTCTCTTCGGTTATTATCTCCTGATTCTTTAGGCGGCCCAGGGCGGCAACCGAGCTGACATGCAGCAACCGTTTTATGCCCAGCAGAAGGCAGGCATCTACAACATTTTTAGTGCCCTCGATATTGGTGGCAAGAAGTTTCTTTTTATCGCGCGGATTGAATGAGACAATGGCAGCTGTGTGAATCATACCGGTTACATCGTGCAAGGCCTCCTGCAGGGCAACCGGGTCAAGCACATCGGCATTTCGCCAGGTTATTTTGTCATTTACATCGGCCAGGATGGAGATGTCGCTACCCGGCCTCTTCAAGGCAACGAAAGGTTGATTCTTAAGCAGAAGTTGTCTTGCCACGTAACTCCCCAGTAAACCGTTTGCTCCGCTTAGTGCAATCATGTTTGAATTAGGCCAACGAATTGTTGAGCAACGGCAAAGATAGAACTTTCTGATGGAGGTTCGTGGAAAGGGTCTGTCTCATCAGATGAAGGTGCGTAATGTTGTGGCAATCGCTGCCTAAAAAATGAACCCACCTTTTTTCAATGAGTTTTTTCGCCAGGATTTGTGCCGGTTTGGAGTAGTAGCCTGTAAGGGAATTAATATTGAGTTGAAACAATACACCCCGGTTAATCAGGTCTTCGAGTTTATCAGGGTTTTGCTGAAGAAATACATACCGTTCGGGGTGAGCCAGTACAGGCTTATAGCCCCGGGTGGTAAGCATAAAGATAAACTCTTTCAGGTTCAGAGGCTCAACCATAAAATTCGTTTCAATCAGGAGGCAGTCAGCACCAAATGTAAGCACATGATCATTTCGCTCAATGGTTTTTACCAATTCTTCGTCCAGGTAGTATTCAGCGGCTGCTTCAACCTGTACATCAATTTTTTTTTCTGTGAGATGGTTTTTAAGCTCAACAAGTTTGGCGAGGATCATGTTGGGGGTATTCCGGTAGCTGTCGCTGATTACATGAGGTGTGGTAATGAGCTTTTGGTATCCCATGGATTGAAACCCACGTACAATCTGCTCGGCCTCGTCAAGGGATTTCACACCATCATCCAGTCCCGGCAGCAGGTGTGAGTGGATGTCAACCCGGATCGGATTATCTGCTGAAACCTTTCTTCGGGTGAACCAACTAAACACTGCGTTTGAAAATTGATGTTAGCCTATTGGTTTTGCGGTCTTCATAATAGCCATAGCCATAGGCAGTTTCCGAAGTAGCGGGTAAGGCATTAACAACCGCTGTGATGTTATTGAATTTGTTGATCCGAACAATCCGTTGAAGGTTATGAATGAACTCTTTACGCGAATAATTAGCCCTGAAAACATACACCGATACATCGGCATGCTTCATGGCCATGATGCCATCAGTAACCAGGCCAACCGGTGGGGTATCCAGAATAATGAAGTCGTATTTCTCCCTTAAGTCCGATAGCATGGAAGTAAACTCTCCGTTTAACAGCAACTCGGCCGGGTTGGGGGGGTGCGGGCCGGAGGGAATAAAATCAAGGTTTTCTACAGGTGTATTGCTAAGGCACTCCTGCCAGGTGTTTTTACGGATCAGAATGGTGCTCACCCCTTTGTTCGGATCCGAACCGTTAAGCGGTTGGTTAACTTTGGGTTTTCGCATATCGAGGTCGAGCAATACCACTTTCTTTTTCGAAAGGGCAACAATGCCACCAAGGTTCATGGCCAGGAAGGATTTCCCCTCGCCCGAAACGGTTGAGGAAATAGCAATTATCTTTTTTGTGGTTGATGGGCTGAAAAAATCAAGATTGGTTCGCAGGGTGCGAATGGCTTCGCTTACCATTGACTTGGGATGATTGATGATGAATACTCCGGATTCTGAAGTTCCCCGGAATGCCGGCACCACTCCCAACAAAGGTACTCCGGCCGATCGCTCCACTTCGTAAACATTTGTAATCTTATCGTTAGCCAGGTAAAGGATGCCAACAAAAAGTAAGGAGAGGACAATACCGGCAACAAACCCGATTCCGTGGATGAGCAACCGCTGTGGAGAAATGGGTTTTTGGGGAAGGTCGGCAGTTGAAAGGATTTTGAAATCGGGCGTGCTCCCTGCTTTGGCAATTTCAAACTCTGACTTGCGCTGCATCAGTGTAAGATACAGTTCTTCATAAAGCTTGTAGTACCGTGCTTTTTTACTGAATTGCGTATTCTTATCGGGCATGCTGGCGAATTCGTTTTCAAGCGATGCTTTGGATTTGGTAAGGTCTTGCATCCGCTTTAATAAATCGGCTTTCAATTCTGCAAGCTCAGTGTAAACTTTCTTCCGGATGCTTTCTATTTCTGCTCCCTTCTGCCGGAAGGCGAACGTATTCTCGCTGTAGGAGAGTTTCAATTTATCTATATCCAGGTACAGTTCCTGCAGTTTCTCAATGTTTTTATTTACATACTCCGGAAATATGGAACGCTGGGAGGCACTGATGTAAAACGCATTTCCGGCAAGGGCATCCATAAGGCGGTTTACTTCATTAATCCTTCGGTTGGTTTCAAAGCGTTGCGAGTCAATTTTGTTGATTACCATAATTGTTCGCTTGAGGTCATCGTTGAGGTTGCTGGTTTTATTTTTTAATGTAAAGTTTTCGAAATAATCCTCGAACTGCCCCATTTGCTGTTCAATCTGGCTGAGTTCGTTGTTCAGCCATGTAATCTTCTGCAGGTTTGCCAGGTTTTTCTGTTCATTGCTATACAGCAGGTAAATGGAATCGATCCCATTCACAAGGTCCTGTGCTTTAAAAGGATTACTGTCGCGGAAGGACACCCGGATTGTATTCGCGTTAATATTGAGTGGCTCAACGGTAAGGTTGTTCAGGATGTAGTCCAGTAAAGCGCGCTTGCTGTTAACAACAAAGGAATACTGGTTTTCAGGATCAAAGGGAGGAGCAGTTTTTTTTCTGATGGTGAATGTAAAATCGCGGGTAGATAAAGGCTTACCGAATTCACCTTCGTAAGTTGCTGAGAAGGTTGGCAGGCGCAGGCGGTAGCGGTTTTCAGAGGTTGGTTCAATAAGGAAGAGGTTGTCGTAATAAGCCGGATTGCTGATGTGGTGATCCACGATGAACGGGGAACTTACGTGCAGCTCGGTGTTCAGAATTTTTCCAATACTGTAGTAGCTAACATACAAATTGAGCGAATCGATAACACTGCTCAGAAACAATTTTGATTTAATGGTTTCAATTTCGGCTGAGATAAGGTTTACATTCTGGCGCTCGGGTACGAGTTCGCGAATGCCCAACTCGGTGGCATCCTGTTTTACATCCAACTTGATTTCTGAAACTGATTCGTACATATCTTTGGTATACCGCAGGTAGAAATAGGCAGCAAAGTTGGTGAGCAGAACGATGAGAATAATCCAGAGGAAGTTTGTTCGTGCTATGATTTTAAGCTTGTTAAAATCAATGCTGTCGGCCGAAGATTGCGATATGGTTTTTTCCGGATTCAAAAGGGGTTCAACTACAAGGTTGATATAACAACAAGCAGGGTAGTGAAACTTGTAACCAGCGAAATAAGACTTACATAATCACGAAGGGCTTCGCTTACCGGTCTTCGTATAGGTTCTATATAAACAATATCGCCTGGCTGCAGGATCATGTTCGTGCGGGTGTAGCCTTCCAGCGTGCTCAGGTCTGCCAAAAAAAAATCCTGACCACGCAAAACGCGGATGTTGTGCGCTTTTGAGTCGCGGTCAAGTCCTCCCGCCAGGCCAATGGCCTCTACCAGCGACACGTTGTCATTTTCCAGGGGAATAACTTTGCTTGTGGGCAAGCCCAGAACAACCACGCGTTTGTTGGTGAAGGTGAGGGTAATGAATGGGTTGGTGTAAAATTCAGAATAGGCCTTTTGAAGAATTTCTTCAGCCTGACGGATGGTGAGTCCGGTTAGTTTCAGGTCGCCAATCATAGGGAACTTGACTATGCCATTGATGTCAACGAGGTAGCTTGGATCGGGCCGTAATTGTGTGGTTTGTGTGGGCAACTCTCGCAAAAGGTTGTAGTCAGGGTCAATGACTAACTCGCCCTTGTTGGTATAAACCCGGAGTTTCAACAGGTCGTTGGGCTGAATAACATAGTTTCGTTCTGCAACGGCTGCTTGCTGCTGAAGCGTTGTGCTTTCATTATACTTAAACATAATGTTTTGTTTGTAGGAGGCGCAGGAAGACAGAAGCACGCCCGGAAGGAGTAAAAACAGAAAGCTGCGGAGATACTTTTTCACAATCACAACGCGATTAATCCCGCGAAATTACAGATTTTCTCAACAACTCTTCCAGGGTTGGCAGGTTACTGTCTTTCATAGAAAGGATGGGGTTGGTAAAAGGCCAGGGTATGCCAAGGTGAGGGTCGTTCCAGATGATACCCGCCTCAAAAGCCGGCTGGTAGGTCGAGGTACTCTTGTAGATAAAGAGTGAATCTTCCAGGGCAGCAAAGCCATGCGCAAATCCTTCGGGTACCATCAGCATATTATGACGCTCGGAATCAAGGGTACAACAATGCCATTTGCCAAAGGTTGATGATCCTTTTCGTAAATCAACCGCAACATCGAGTACTTTTCCTTGCAGCACGCTAACAAGTTTAACCTGCTGGTACGGATCAAGCTGAAAATGCATACCTCGCACTACCCCTTTTCTGGAGAAGGAAATATTTTCCTGGGTGAAGACATCCGTGATACCGGCTTTGGCAAACTCACTCTTTTTGAAAAACTCATAAAACCACCCCCGGTTATCGGTGTAAACAACCGGTATGATTTCAAGTAAACCCCCAATTCCTGTTTCGCGTATTTGCATGCTGGCTCTACGAACCGGATTCGATCTCCGAAAGAGCATCAAGGTATTTATTTATGACGATAGATTCGTCATAGTATGCTTCCATTTTCTTCCGTCCGTTTTGGCCGAGTTGATTAAGTTCACTTTCGTTAAGTGCGGCCATCTTGCGCATTTTATCGGCTAGGTCGTTGGCATCTTTCAGGTTGCACAGGAAACCGTTAACCTGGTCATCCACCACCTGGTTACAACCGGGCACGTTTGTAGCAATGATAGGCCTTGAACTACTGGCTGCTTCGAGCAGGGTGCGGGGGGTTCCTTCGCGGTATGAGGGGAGCACCACACAATCAGCCTGTTGAATAAAGGTACGTACATCTTCGGTAGTACCCAGGTATTCAATGGTTTCTGACTGTATCCACTGATCAATGACGGACTTGCTGATACCGCGTTTGTGCTCTTCATCAATGGCTCCAAGCACCTGAAACTTTGCTTCAAGGCCTTCGGCTTTCAGTTTCTTTACGGCATCGATATATTCCAAAACACCTTTATCGGTAATAAGTCTGGAGATGAGCAGAAAAGTAAACGGGCCACCTCGTTTTAAAGGTGCCGGTGAGAATCGGTTCAGATCAATGCCTGAACCGGGCAACAGATCTACACGATTTTCAGTAACCAGTTTTCGGTTCAGGAACAGTTGGAGATCATCAGGGTTTTGAAAGAATACCTTATTTGCAAAGCGAAAACTCAGGCGGTATAAAAGAACAGCAACCCGGGAAATAAAATCGTTTTTTAAGAATACGGTTCCTAACCCGCACACATTATTAATAACCGGAATTCGAAGCCACGCAGCAGCCAGGGTACCATAAACATTGGGCTTTATGGTGTAGTGAAGGATAACATCGGGTTTGATTCTTTTGTAAATGGACCGCAATTCGAAAATAAGGGCAGCATCTTTAACCGGGTTGGCGCCCCGGCTATCCATTTTAACCGGATGATGAATGCACCCGATTTCTGTAAGGTTTGGTGTATACTCATCGTAAGGGGCAACGGTGTGAACCTCATGGCCCCGCGCCTGCAGGGACTTTATAAGGTTGATTCTGAAATTGTAGATATTCCAGGATGTGTTCAGCACAACAGCAACTCGCATAGGTTAAGATTAAAGCAACCTGCCTAACCAAAGGCGTAAAATGAGGGTCCAGTGGTTCAGCCAAGCGTTGAATGGACAAAAGTAAAAAAAAGTAACCGGCACGGAAATCGCAAACCTACATTCTTGTAAACTTGCCGGACAAGGATATGAAGAATACAGAGGCCATACTTGTTGCATTGGGAAATACTCGGCATCCGGAGGTAACAGAAGAACATTTGAACGAACTGGCTTTTTTGGCCCAAACCGCAGGTATGTACGCAGTAGGCAAACTGGTGCAGAACCTGCCAAAGCCTGACGGGCGAACATTTATAGGCAAGGGAAAGCTTGAGGAATTGAAGCAAATGGCTACTATAAGAAAGGCAGGAAACATCATTTTTGATGATGATCTTACGCCCTCACAGCTTCGCAACCTGGAGCGCGAATTCAATCCAAAAGATGCTAAGGCCAACGTGCGCATCTATGACCGGAGCCTGTTGATCCTGGAAATTTTTCTCTTGCGTGCTAAAACGGCACAGGCCCGTACCCAGGTGGAGTTAGCCCGCAATCAGTACCTGTTACCCCGGTTAACCCGTATGTGGACGCACCTCGAACGGCAACGGGGCGGAACCGGCACGCGGGGTGGTGCCGGTGAAAAAGAAATTGAAACCGACCGCAGGAACATCCGCAACCAGATCAGCGTGTTGAAGGACAAGCTTGAAAAGATTGAGAAGCAACGGGCAACCCAGCGAAAATCCAGACAAAACGAGGTGCGCGCGGCACTTGTCGGTTATACCAATGCCGGTAAGTCAACCTTAATGAACCTGCTTTCCGGCTCTGATGTGCTGGCTGAGAACCGTTTGTTTGCCACCGTTGATTCAACGGTTCGTAAAGTTACGTTAGGTAACATACCGTTTCTGTTAAGCGATACGGTTGGTTTTATCCGTAAGCTCCCTCACCACCTTATTGAGTCGTTCAAATCAACGTTGGATGAAGTGTGTGAAGCCGATTTGCTACTTCATGTGGTTGATGGGGCACACCCCTTTCATGATAACCAGATTGAGGTGGTAAATCAAACCCTGGCAGAAATTGGAGCCGGAAACAAACCCACTCTTTTGATCTTAAATAAAGTTGATGAAGTGCGTAAACAGCATCCGGAGGGAAACCTGGAGGAAATGAAAGGTAATTACAGACAACATGGTTTTGAAAAAGTTATGTTTGTTTCGGCCTTAACCGGTGAGGGGATACCCGAATTAAGGCAGTTATTGTTTGATGAAGTGAAAAAGATTTTTCTTACAATCTATCCGAACTACCTGAAGAACGGGTATGCGGTGGGGTAATTCAGTTTAGGATAGGGAAGCATAGGAAATGTACTTTT